>NZ_JBEZKS010000038.1:0-82540 GCF_040651775.1 Streptomyces sp. NPDC048383 | reverse complement strand
CCCGCGAAGACGAGGGGAGGATACGACTCGAGGTCCGCGACGACAGCGCGCAGTGCCTCGGCATCGGGGTACGAAGGCTGCTGCGCCGCGGCGCGGGGGTGGCCGCCCTTCGGCCTTTCCGGGGCCCCGTGGGGCCCCGGACGGGATCAGGCGGGGATCAGACCAGGTCGCCGTTCGGCAGTTCGACCTTCGCGCCCAGCTCGACGAGCTTCTCCATGAAGTTCTCGTAGCCGCGGTTGATCAGGTCGATGCCGTGGACGCGCGAGGTGCCCTCGGCCGCCAGCGCCGCGATCAGGTACGAGAACCCGCCGCGCAGGTCGGGGATGACCAGGTCGGCGCCCTGGAGCTTCGTGGGGCCGGACACGACCGCCGAGTGCAGGAAGTTGCGCTGGCCGAAACGGCACGCGCTGCCGCCCAGGCACTCCCGGTACAGCTGGATGTGAGCACCCATCTGGTTCAGCGCCGAGGTGAAACCGAGGCGGGACTCGTAGACCGTCTCGTGGACGATCGACAGGCCCGAGGCCTGGGTCAGGGCGACGACCAGCGGCTGCTGCCAGTCCGTCTGGAAGCCCGGGTGGACGTCCGTCTCCAGGTGAATGGCCTTCAGCGGGCCGCCCGGGTGCCAGAAGCGGATGCCCTCGTCGTCGATCTCGAACGCGCCACCGACCCGGCGGAACGTGTTGAGGAAGGTCATCATCGAGCGCTGCTGCGCCCCGCGGACGTAGATGTTGCCGCCGGTCGCCAGGGCCGCGGAGGCCCACGAGGCGGCCTCCAGGCGGTCCGGGAGCGCCTTGTGGTTGTAGCCGCTGAGGCGGTCGACGCCGGTGATGCGGATGGTCCGGTCGGTGTCGACGGAGATGATCGCGCCCATCTTCTGCAGGACGCAGATGAGGTCTTCGATCTCCGGCTCGACGGCGGCGTTGCTGAGCTCGGTGACGCCCTCGGCCAGTACGGCCGTCAGCAGCACCTGCTCGGTCGAGCCGACCGACGGGTAGGGCAGGCGGATCTTGCATCCGCGAAGGCGCTGTGGGGCCTCCAGGTACTGACCGCCCTCGCGCTTCTCGATGGTCGCGCCGAACTGGCGGAGCACGTCGAAGTGGAAGTCGATCGGCCGGCCGCCGATGTCGCAGCCGCCCAGGCCCGGGATGAAGGCGTGGCCGAGGCGGTGCAGCAGCGGGCCGCAGAAGAGGATCGGGATCCGGGAGGAACCCGCGTGCGCGTCGATGTCGGCGACGTTCGCGCTCTCTACGTGGGTCGGGTCGAGCACCAGCTCGCCCGGCTCCTCGCCGGGGCGCACGGTCACGCCGTGCAGCTGCAGGAGCCCGCGCACGACCCGGACGTCACGGATGTCGGGGACGTTGCGCAGACGGCTGGGTTCGCTGCCGAGGAGTGCGGCGACCATGGCCTTCGGCACGAGGTTCTTCGCGCCGCGGACACGGATCTCGCCCTCGAGCGGGGTTCCGCCGTGAACAAGCAGTACATCGTCGCTGATGCCGGTCATGGATCTCGCGTTCCGGAGAGGGATGGGCAGGGGATCAGTGGCAAGGGTAAGGGGCACCACCCCCTTGTTCGCATGGCTGACGCGGCCGTAGGACTGTCATGAACCCGGTACGGCACCCTGTGTGCGCGGCAAGTAGCGGAGCGTTCACTTCCGGGGGATTTCGCCGCGCGCGCTCCTCGCTGCCGCCGTGCGCCCTGAGCTGCGCACGATCCGATACCGCCGTCCGCTCCCCCTGAAGGGCGATTGTGCGGGATCATGTCCGCATGACCGAGGTGTCCTCCCTCACAGGGCGGTTGCTCGTGGCCACCCCAGCCCTCGCGGACCCGAACTTCGACCGCGCGGTCGTCCTGCTGCTCGACCACGACGAGCAGGGCTCCCTCGGCGTCGTCCTCAACCGGCCCACCCCGGTGGACGTACGGGACATCCTGCTGCCGTGGGCGCCGCTCGCCGGAGACCCCGGGGTGGTGTTCCAGGGCGGGCCGGTGGCGCTCGACTCGGCCCTGGGGGTCGCCGTGATCCCGGGCGAGGAGGGGCCGCTCGGGTGGCGCCGGGTGCACGGCGCGATCGGCCTCGTCGACCTGGAGGCGCCGCCCGAACTGTTGGCGGCGGCCCTGGGGGGCCTGCGCATCTTCGCCGGTTACTCCGGATGGGGCCCCGGTCAGCTGGAGGTCGAGCTGGGCGACGGGGCCTGGTACGTCGTGGACTCCGAGCCGGGCGACGTCTCCTTCCCCGACCCCGAACGGCTGTGGCGGGCGGTGCTGCGCCGCCAGCGCAGCGACCTCGCGATGGTCGCCACCTATCTGGACGACCCGTCGCTGAACTGAGCCCGGTGGCGTTCAGTACCCTGGCTTTATGAGCACTCTTGAGCCCGATCGCGGGACTGGTACGGGGACCCTCGTAGAGCCGACGCCGCAGGTCTCCCACGGCGACGGCGACCACGAGCGCTTCGCCCACTACGTCCAGAAGGACAAGATCATGGAGAGCGCGCTCGGGGGCACCCCCGTCGTCGCGCTCTGCGGCAAGGTCTGGGTCCCGGGCCGCGACCCGAAGAAGTACCCGGTCTGCCCCATGTGCAAGGAGATCTACGAGTCCATGGGCGCCGGCGGCGACAAGGACAAGGGCGGCAAGGACAAGTAGGAAGGTCCTCGACCCCTCCGCCGAAGGTCCCCGTGTGCGCGGATGCGCGCCGGGGGCCTTTTGTGTGCCCGTGACGGGGGTTAGTGTCGGCGCGACGAGCATCCTGCGGAACGTGCGTTGCGCAGGATGCAACACGCTGGCTGTGGCGAAGGGCTGACGCATGGACCTGATCCCCGCACCCCGGAACGCGGTTCCCGACGGGGACGGACGGAGGTACGCCTTCGGCCCCCGGCCGGCCCTCGTCGTCGGACCCGGCGCCGAGGGCGTCGCGAGGTGGCTGCGCCGCGAACTCGGGGCGGCCACCGGGTGGGAGCTGCCGGACGCCGACCCCGGCGCACGGGGCGACGTACGCCTGACCGTGGACCCGCAGCGCGCGGGCGGGGCCGGACCGGAGGCGTACCGGCTGGACATCGGGGCGGACGGCGTCGAGCTGACCGGAGCCTCGGCCGCCGGCCTGTTCTGGGGCGCGCAGACGCTGCGTCAGCTGCTCGGGCCCGACGCGTACCGCCGGGCGCCGCTGCCCGACCGGACCTGGAGCCTGCCGTACGCCGCGATCGACGACGCCCCGCGCTTCGGCTGGCGCGGGATGATGCTGGACATCGCCCGGCACTTCCTCCCCAAGGACGGGGTGCTGCGCTACATCGACCTGCTCGTCGCGCACAAGCTCAACGTGCTGCACCTGCACCTGACGGACGACCAGGGCTGGCGCGTCGAGATCAAGCGCCGGCCGAAGCTCACGGAGACCGGCGCCTGGCGCTCCCGCAGCCGTCTGGGGCACCGGGCCTCACCGCTGTGGAACGAGACGCCCCACGGCGGCTTCCTCAGCCAGGACGACATCCGCGAGATCGTCGCCTACGCCGCCGAACGGCACGTGCGGGTGGTGCCCGAGATCGACCTGCCTGGCCACTCCCAGGCCGCCATCGCCGCCTACCCGGAGCTCGGGAACGCCGACGTGGTGGACACCGCCGCGCTGGAGGTGTGGGACGACTGGGGCATCTCGGAGAACGTGCTCGCGCCGACCGAGGCCGTACTGCGGTTCTACGAAGGCGTCTTCGAGGAGCTGCTGGAGCTGTTCCCGGCCCAGGTGTCCCCGTTCGTCCACGTGGGCGGCGACGAGTGCCCCAAGGTCCAGTGGAAGGCCTCCCCGGCGGCGCAGGCGCGGATCGCGGAGCTCGGCGTGGACGGGGAGGACGGCCTCCAGTCCTGGTTCATCCGGCACTTCGACCGCTGGCTCGCCGCGCGCGGCCGGCGCCTCGTCGGCTGGGACGAGATCCTGGAAGACGGCGCCGGCGCCGACCCGCGGGCCGCCGGGTCCGGCGAGGGGCTGAGCGCCGTGGGCCTGGGCAAGGGCGCCGTCGTGTCGTCCTGGCGGGGCTACGCGGGCGGCGTGGCCGCCGCCGAGGCCGGGCACGACGTGGTGATGTGCCCGGAGCAGCAGGTGTACCTGGACCACCGTCAGGCCGGCGGTCCGGACGAGCCGATGCCCATCGGATACGTGCGTTCCCTGGCGGACGTGTACCGCTTCGAGCCGGTGCCGCCGAAGCTGTCGCCGGAGGCCGCCGCGCACGTGCTGGGCGCGCAGGCCAACGTGTGGAGTGAGGTGATGGAAAATCAGAGCCGCGTCGACTACCAGGTGTTCCCGAGGCTGGCGGCCTTCGCCGAGGTGGTGTGGTCGACGCTGCCCGAACCGGAATCCCGGGACCACGTCGGGTTCGAGGCGCGGATGGTGGCCCACTACGCGCGGCTCGACGCGCTCGGCGTGGACTACCGGCCTCCGGGCGGCCCACTGCCGTGGCAGCGCCGGCCGGGGGTGCTCGGCCGGCCGATCGAGGGGGAGCCTCCGATCGTGTGACCCGGGCGGGTGCCGGCGCCACGACGGCCGACGGCCGGAAGCGGAACTCTTCGGAAACCTTTGGAACTCTCTCCCGAATAAGGCTGATACGGGGAAAAACGGGCGCCCGGGCGCGTGGTCGTACGGCCACCCGCCCGGGCGCCCTCGCGGTGGTCGGGCCGGCGTCGCGGTGCGCGGTCGGGTTCGGGTCGTGCGGCACCCGGGAGACCCTCGCGCCGGGTGCTCCGGAAGATGTGCCAGAGTTGCCACCTCCCGGCGGTGAGGACGTACCGTACGGCGGACAGGCGTGAGCGCCGGGACCGGGACATCGGGAAGGGGCAGCTGGGTTGACCACGCACGCACCGCACGCATCGCATGCGGCTCAGGAGCCGCAACCTCCGCATGCGGACCGGGCGTCGCAGTCCGTGACGCTGCCGACCTCGCTCGACGAGGCCGTGGCGGCACTCACCGCCATGCCCGCGGCCGTACCCGTGGCCGGTGGCACCGACCTCATGGCCGCCGTCAACGCCGGCCTGCTGCGGCCCGCCGCGCTGGTGGGCCTCGGCCGCATCAACGAGATCCGCGGCTGGCAGTACCAGGACGGACACGCGCTGCTCGGCGCCGGCCTGACGCACGCCCGCATGGGCCGGCCCGACTTCGCCGCCCTGATCCCGGCGCTCGCCGCGGCCGCCCGCGCCGCCGGCCCGCCGCAGATCCGCAACGCGGGCACCCTCGGCGGGAACATCGCCACGGCCGCCCCGACCGGTGACGCCCTCCCGGTGCTGGCCGCGCTGGAAGCGATGCTGATCATCGTCGGACCCGGCGGATCGCAGCGCGAGATCCCCGTCTCCCACCTGCTGGCCGGCCGCGAGATGCTCCGGCCCGGCGAACTGATCGGCTTCGTACGGGTGCCCCTGCTGCACGCGCCGCAGGTGTTCCTGAAGGCCACCGGGCGCACCGGACCGGGACGGGCCCTGGCCTCCGTCGGGCTCGTGCTCGACCCCGCGCGCCGGGGCGTGCGCTGCGCCGTCGGCGCGGTCGCCCCGATGCCGCTGCGGCCGCTGGAGGCCGAGCGGTGGGTGGCCTCGCTGATCGACTGGGACGGGGAACGGACCCTGGCCCCCGAGGCGCTGGAGGCCTTCGGCGAGTACGTCGCGGCCGCCTGTGTGCCCGACCAGGGGGAACCGGTGTCCTCCGGAGTACTGCATCTGCGGCGGACGGTGGCCGTGCTGGCGCGCAGGGCCCTGGGGAGGGCACTGACCTCATGAGTGAGAACGAGAACGTGAGCGGATCGACCGGGAACGCGGGCAACTCGGACAACAGGGGCAACCCGGGCGGCACCGACTGGGGTTGGGAGCCGGTGCCGCACGGCGGCGAGTTCGACTCCGAGGCCACCGCCTTCGTGAAGCTGCCGCAACACATGCTGGACGCGCTCGACAGCGGCGAGCCCCTCGCCGCGCCCGGACACGGGTACGTGCCGCCGCCGATGATCGTGCCCCTCGGCTCGGCCAGCGCCGACCCGACGGCCACGGGCACCTGGACGATGCCGTTCCAGTGGCCGGAGGCCGGGGCGGGCAACGGGGGCGGGTCGGGCGCCGACGCGGCCCCCGACCGCGGACCGATCCCCGCGTCGATCCCGCTGCCGCCCTCCGTGGCCGCCGCCTACGGCGACACCGGCCCGACGGAGCCCGGACACGACCCGGACCCCTCCGCGACGGCCGAGTGGCAGTTCCCCGACGCGGCGCAGCAGTCCGACGGGTCCGTGAGCACCGGGCAGTGGACGTTGCCGACGGGCGGCGCGGGAGCGCCGGAACTTTCCGGCGGGAACGGGGAGTTCTCGCCGTATGCGGAGTTCTCGGAGTTCTCGGACTACTCCAACCCTTCGGATGCTTCGGGCTCTTCGGGCTCTTCGGGCTCTTCCGACTTCTCGGACTTCTCGGCCTTCGGGGACGCTCCGGACCCAGCGGGTTCCGCCGGCGCGGAGGGCTACGCGGGTAGGGACGGTTACGCGAGCGCGGACGGCTACCGGGGAACCGGCGAGTTCCCGGCCGCCGGGCAGGACGGATACCCGGCGGAATACCGGGGCGGGTACGCCGGGGGCTACCAGGACGACGGTCGGACGGACACGTTCGGCGGCGCCGCCCCCTGGGCGGGCGCGGACGGCGGGGACCCGGACCCCGCCGGGGCGCTGACCGGCGGGATGCTGACCGCCGGGGTGTTGCCCGGTTCGGTCGGGGCCGGCGAGGACGGCGACCGGCGGGCCGATGGGACCGGGGCGGGAGCCGCCGGGCGTGGCCCGAGGGTGTTGGGCGGCCCCGGTGTGGGCACCCCGCTTCCGGAGCCGCTGCCCGAGCCCGGCCCGCAGCCGGAGCCCCTGCTGCACGCCGGCCCCGACATCGACGCCGACCACGGCCCGGCGCGGACGCCGGTCGAGGAGGAGCGGCCCCGTCCGGTGGACGCCGGGGCCACGGGCCCCGGGGACACCCACGGACACGGATTCGCGGCCGTGCCGCCCACACCGGCCGAAGCGGGGGACCCGCCCGCGCCGGGTGAGGACACCCCCGACAGCGACCAGGCACCCCCGGCCGGGGACGACGCCGAGCGGTTCCCGGTGCAGGGGGCGACGTACGAGGAGGAGCCGAGCCCGGCGGTCGCGCAGCACGAGCACCCGGCGGCCTCCTACGTCCTGCGCGTCAACGGCGCCGATCGGCCCGTCACCGGCGCCTGGATCGGCGAGTCCCTGCTCTACGTGCTGCGCGAGCGCCTCGGCCTGGCGGGCGCCAAGGACGGCTGCTCGCAGGGTGAGTGCGGGGCCTGCGCGGTGCAGGTCGACGGCCGGCTCGTCGCCTCCTGCCTGGTGCCGGCCGCGACGGCCGCCGGGAGCGAGGTCCGCACCGTGGAGGGGCTGGCCACGGACGGGGAACTGTCGGACGTGCAGCAGGCGTTGTGCAGGTCGGGCGCGGTGCAGTGCGGGTTCTGCGTTCCGGGCATGGCCATGACGATCCACGACCTGCTGGAGGGCAACCACGCCCCCAGCGACCTGGAGACCCGGCAGGCGCTGTGCGGCAACCTGTGCCGCTGCTCCGGCTACAAGGGCGTCATCGAGGCGGTCCGCGAGGTCGTCGCGGAGCGCGGGGCGCCGGGTACGGGCGCGGGTGCGACGGACGACGAGGCGCAGGCGAGCGGTGCGGCGGCGGCCGGTGCCGCCGCCGGCGCGGGCGGTGAGCCGCGGATTCCGCACCAGGCGCTGCCCGGTGAGGGCGGGGTCCAGGGGGATCCCGGTCATCCCGGTCATCCCGGTCACTCCGGTCTTCCCGGAGGCGCGGGCGACCCGGGCGACCCGGGCGACCACGGCGACTTCGGGAACCCCGGCCATCCCGGGAACCTCGGCAACCCCGGCAACCCCGGGTTCCAGCACAACGGAGGCATGGCGTGAGCGGGCACGACGGCGCCACGGCGACGACCACGGCCGCGACGACGGCCACCACCTCCGTCACGACGGTCACCGCCGCCGGGGACGGCGACCAGCCGCGCACCCCGCGCGGAATCGGCGCCTCCGTCCCGTCGGCGGACGCCCGGCCCAAGACCGAGGGCACCTTCCCGTACGCCGCCGACCTGTGGGCCGAGGGGCTCCTGTGGGCCGCCGTGCTGCGCTCCCCGCACGCCCACGCCCGGATCCTGTCCGTCGACACCTCGGCCGCCGCCGAGATGCCCGGCGTGCGCGCCGTCATCACCCACCTCGACGTCCCCGGCGCGGGCACGCACGGCCGCCGCATCGCCGACCGGCCCGTGTTCGCCCACGACGTGGTGCGCCACCACGGCGAGCCCATCGCAGCCGTCGCCGCCGACCACCCCGACACGGCCCGCCTCGCGGCCGCCGCCATCGCGGTCGAGTACGAGCTCCTCGACCCCGTCACCGACCCCGAGCAGTCCTTCGGCGCCGCCCCGCTCCACCCGGACGGCAACCTGATCCGACACATCCCGCTGCGCTACGGCGACCCCGAGGCGACCGGCGAGATCGTCGTCGAGGGCCTGTACCGGATCGGCCGCCAGGATCCCGCGCCCATCGGCGCGGAGGCCGGCCTCGCGGTGCCGCGGCCCGACGGGGGCGTGGAGATCTACACCGCCTCCACCGACCCGCACACCGACCGCGACCTCGCCGCCGCCTGCTTCGGGCTGGAGCCGGACCGGGTGCGGGTCGTCGTCACGGGCGTGCCCGGAGCGACGTCCGACCGCGAGGACCCCGCCTTCCAGCTCCCGCTGGGCCTGCTCGCCCTGCGCACCGGTTGCCCGGTGAAACTGGCCGCCACCCGCGAGGAGTCCTTCCTCGGCCACGCCCACCGCCACCCGACGCTGCTGCGCTACCGCCACCACGCGGACGCCGAGGGCCGGCTGGTCAAGGTCGAGGCGCAGATCCTGATGGACGCCGGCGCCTACGCCGACGCCTCCTCCGAGTCGCTGGCCGCGGCCGTGGCGTTCGCCTGCGGCCCGTACGTCGTCCCGCACGCCTTCGTCGAGGGCTGGGCGGTCCGTACGAACAACCCGCCCTCGGGCCACGTGCGCGGTGAGGGCGCGATGCAGGTCTGCGCCGCGTACGAGGGCCAGATGGACAAGCTGGCCGCCGCGCTCGGCATCGACGGCGCCGAACTGCGCATGCGCAACGTCATGGCCACCGGCGACATCCTGCCCACCGGCCAGACCGTGACCTGCCCGGCGCCCGTGGCGGAACTGCTGAGTTCCGTACGGGACTACCCGCTGCCCTCCCTCCCCAAGGACACCCCGGAGGAGGAATGGCTGCTGCCGGGCGGCCCCGAGGGCGCGGGCGAGCCCGGGGCGGTGCGGCGCGGGGTCGGGTACGGCCTCGGCATGGTCCACATGCTCGGCGCCGAGGGCGCCGACGAGGTCTCGACGGCCACGGTGAAGGTGGTCGGCGGCACCGCCACCGTCATCTGCGCGGCCGTCGACACCGGGCAGGGCTTCGCGACGCTGGCCCGCCAGATCGTCCAGGAGGTGCTCGGCGTCGACGAGGTGGCGATGGCCCCCGTCGACACCGACCAGCCGCCGGCCGGCCCGTCGGCGCACGGCCGCCACACGTGGGTGTCGGGCGGCGCGGTGGAACGCGCGGCGAAGATGGTCCGCACCCAGCTGCTGCAACCCATGGCGCACAAGCTCGGCATGTCGACCGAGCTGCTCCAGATCGCGGACGGCCGGATCACGTCGTACGACGGCGCGTTCTCGATGTCCGTACCGGAGGCGATAGAGGGCAAGGAGCTCTGGGCGACCGCCCAGTGCCGCCCGCATCCGACGGAGCCGCTGGACGCGGACGGGCAGGGCGACGCGTTCGTCGGCCTCGCGTTCTGCGCGATCCGCGCGGTCGTCGACGTGGACATCGAGCTCGGCTCGGTCCGGGTCGTGGAACTGGCCGTGGCCCAGGACGTCGGCTGCGTCCTCAACCCGCGCCAACTGGAGGCCCGGATCGAAGCGGGCGTCACCCAGGGCGTGGGCGCCGCCCTGACGGAGAACCTCCGCTCGGTCGCCGGCCTCGTACGCCACCCCGACCTGACCGGCTACGCCCTGCCGACGTCGCTGGACGCGCCGACGGTGCGCATCGTCAAGCTGGTCGAGGAACGCGACGTGGTGGCCCCGTTCGGCGCGAAGGCGGCGAGCGCGGTCCCGGTGGTGACCACGCCGGCGGCGATCGCCTCGGCGGTCCGGGCGGCGACGGGCCGGCCGGTGAACCGGATCCCGATCCGGCCGTCGGCGGCGGTGGCGGCGCCGGTGACCACGACCAACTCCTGATCCGGCGCGCCGCGTTGCGGTGCCGACCCGGGCTAGAGTGCTCACCTTGAGTGCGCGAACGTGCGCGGGGTGTGACGGGAGGCCGGTGTGGCGGCGGTGTCAGGGTTATCCGGGGGCGTGGCCGGCGCGGGCGTGGCCGCGGGCGTGGCCGACGCGCTGACGCGGCAGGCCGGGGCCCTGGAGGTCGAGTACGCGTCGATGACCGGCTACAAGAGGCTGGTGGACGCCCTCCTGGCGAAGCTCGACGGCTCCGCGGCCGACGACGGCGCACTCGCCCACGGCGCCCTCCCGACGGGCACGCTGGGCACGGGCTTCGCGGAGGCCGACGCCCTCCTCCGCGCGTACGGGGCCGTCCACGGCGAACTCCGCGGCCTCTCCCGCGGCCTGGCGGCGCAGATCGAGGCCTTGGGCATCGCGATCCTCACGGCGGGCAAGGGCTACGGGGACGTGGACGAGGACACGCGCCGGCGGATGCGGGCGATCGTCGGGCAGGCGAAGCGGGACTACGTCCCGGACCGCGATCCGCGGGCCCGTGAGGAGGCGGCGCAGGCGGCGCGGGCCGAGCGGGCCGAGCAGGCCGCCGCCGAGGGGGCCGGGCGGGCCGGGGCGAGCGCGGCCGGGGGCGGCCTCTGATGGCCACGGACTTCGAGGGCCGGACCCACGCGCAACTCCTGGCCATGATCGCCACCCTGGACCCCGAGACGGTCACGGCGCGTGCCGCGCACCTGTCGAACGCGGCGGCGGCGATCGAGGAGATCGGCGAAAGCCTCAAGGGGCACCGGGTCGGGGGCTGGGAGGGCGAAGCCGCCCACGCCTTCCAGGACTGGGTGAGCCGCGCCGGCAACGCCACGCTCCGGCTGTCCGCATACAGCGCCGAGGCCGGCAAGTGGCTGACGGAAGCCGCCCAAACGATGATCGAGGTCCGCGCGAACACCCCGCCGTACGACACCGCCGCCGCGGCCGACCTCCGCTCGGCCCGCGACCACCACAACGACCCCGACGCCCATGAGGCGGCCCGCACGGCCCACACCAAACTCACCGCCGACCACGACCGGGCGGTCCAACAACTCACCAAGCTGGCCCAGTCGTACGAGACATCGACGACGCAACTCCAGCGAGCCGAAATCCCGACGTTCCCACCGCCCCCGGGGGTTTTCGAGCCGAGGCGCATCTCCGAGGACGTTCCACGCGGCCGTGCGGGCGGCGACGCGGAGGGACGGGCCGGTTCGAGTGTGCTGTCCCACGTGGCGTCCGGCGTCGGCGCCACCTCTCCTGCAAGCCGACCCCAGTGGTTGCCCACGATCCGGCCGCAGCGTGAGGAGGACCCCTCCTCTCCGGCAGCGGGACCACTGTCGGCGTCTTCCGTCCGGGACCGTGATGCGCAGGTGCACCTCGACCACGTGGCGGTGTTGCCGGATCGGACGGTGCCTCCGGCGGCCGGAGTGCCTGGGGGAGTGGCCGCCACCGGCCCGGCCGTGGGCGGGAGCTTCGTTCCGGTTCTGCCTCCCGGTCCCTCAGCGGGCGCCGTATCGCCCGCCCCGGGGGTCGGTCGTCCACTCCACACGAGGCCTTCGGCCGGCCCCGGCCCCGTGGCCCCGTTCGTCGGCGGAAGCGCGTCCCTCCCTCCGCCGAACAACGGCATTGTCGGAGGCAGGCCGGTGGCCCCCCAGGGTCCCCCCGCAGGTCTTCCGCACGGGACGGTGATCGGGACGGGAGCCCCGCCCCCGACGGGTCGCGGCACGGGCGGCGCCGGGGTGGGCGGAGTCGTCGCCGGACGGCAGCCTTCTGCGGCGGGGAGCCAACCCTTCACCCAAGGTGGCTCAGGCCTCGTGCGCAACGAGATGGGCCCGGGCGGAGTTGGTGGGGTGATGGGCCCAACCGGAGCGGGTGCCGGGACAGCGGGAGGACGACGTGACGGTCAACGGGGAGGCCGCCCCGACTACCTGGTCGAGGACGAAAAAGCCTGGCAGGGCAACCGTCGCGTTGTCCCTCCGGTGATCGACTGAGCGGAACGGACCTCGCACGGATGCGCACGCGGAACGCGACCTCGGCTTTGGTGGGTCTGCTGCTGGCCGGGGTCGCGGCGACCCCGGCCCACGCGCAGACGATCAGGGAGCAGCAATGGCACCTCGATGCCATGAAAGTGGACGATATCTGGAAGCTCAGCACGGGTGAGGGAATCACCGTCGCCGTCATCGACACCGGCGTCGGAAGAATTCCAGAACTCGAAGGGCAGGTGGTTTCCGGAAGGGATTTCGCCGCCGGGCAGAAGAGCTACACGGGCGACGAGCGCGACGACTACGACGAGCACGGCACCACCATGGCCGCCGTGATCGCCGGTTCCGGACAGCACCCGAGCGGCGACGGAGCCTTCGGGCTCGCGCCCGGGGCAAAGATTCTTCCGATCCGAGTTCCCCACGAGCTCAACGGGACAAGCCCTTTGTGGACCGCCGCGATTCGGTACGCGGCTGATTCCCCGGCGAAGATCATCAACATTTCCATGGCCACGGCCAAGGACGATCCCGGCCGGGCGGAAGCTGTGAAGTACGCCCTCTCCAAAGGCAAGCTGCTCTTTGCCGGGGTCGGCAACGACGGGGACACCACGAACGAGATCCGCTACCCGGCCGCCACGCCCGGTGTGGTGGGGGTGGCGGCCGTGGACGCGGAAGGTGCGGCGACCAAGGAATCGCAGCATGGTCGACAGGTCGATTTGTCGGCCCCCGGCACGGAGATCGTCACGGGCTGCGCCAAGGAGACCGGGCTCTGCACCAGCCACGGCACTAGCGACGCCTCCGCCCTCGCCTCCGCCTCCGCCGCGCTGGTCTGGGCCGCGCACCCCGGATGGACCAACCACCAGGTGCTCCGCGTCCTGCTGAACACCGCCGGGAAGCCCGTGGACGGCGTCGAGCGGAACGACTACGTCGGCTACGGCGTCGTGCGACCCCGGGTCGCGGTGCCCGCGCCCGGGGACCCCGGGCCGGCGGACGTGTACCCGCTGCCCGACCTGGCCGCAGCCGAGGCCAGGGGCGCGACCGTGACCGCGTCCGCGACCACCCCGGCGGCCGGCAAGGCGTCGCGCGCCGCCGCATCCGTACCCCGAACCGGCGGCGACACCGGCGGCGGACCCCCCTGGCTCCCGCTCGGGATCGGGGCCTGCCTCCTCATCGGCGGGGCCGTCGCGGCCGTCGTCGTACGCCGTACCCACCACCGCTGATCAGAGCCGGACCCGACCCAGGAGTTCACGCGATGTCGTTCGACGAGGAATGGTCCGCCGCCCGTGCCACGGCCGCGACCAACGTCTCCCTCCGGCTCAACCAGGCGTCGCCGCCCGGCGGCGCGGACCTGGCGCTCGACCAGGACCACATCGGCGCCGTCGGCTCCGAGGCGCACCGCCTCCACGCGCGCCTCCAGGCCGACGGCAAGCACGCCGCCACCGCGACCGCCGAAGCGGCCGGCGCGCTGACGCGCGAGGGCTTCGCGAGCGGCGCGGCCCTGAGCAAGGTGGGTACGCGCTGGGAGAGCCAGCTGAAGACCCTCGTCGCCGCGTGCGCCCAGATCTCCAACGGCCTGAACTACTCGCTCTCCTCGCACGGCAAGGACGAGCAACAGCTCTACGCCGCCTTCACCACGTCCAAGATCGACGAGTACCTCAAGTAGGCGGGCCGTGTTGACGTACGAGAACGTGCTGAACGCGCCGCTGGACCAGCTCCGGACGGCCGCCGGCGACTGGCGGGCGATGGCGGCCAAGCTCGACGAGCTGGCCGAGGTCGCCCGCAACGGCATGAAGGCGAAGTCCGACAGGGCCGAGTGGAGCGGGGTGACGGCCGGCGTGGCCCGACCGTTCGTCGCAAAGACCGCCAAGGAGTTCGAGGACGCCGCCAAGGAGGCCAAGGGCGTCCACCTGGTCCTCGCCGACGCCCACACCACCTTCAAGCTCGCCCGCGACCAGCTGAGGAAGATCGCCGAGGACGCTCCGGCGGCCGGGTTCCGGATCGACGCGGGCGGCCGGGTCCTCGTCCTGCCGCTCCCGACGGAGGCGGACCGCAACGCGGCCCGGCACGACCCCGACTTCCAGGAGTTGCTCCGTACGAACCGGCAACTGTGGCAGCAGCGGGTCGACCGGGCGGTCGAGGACGCGCAGGACGCGGACGATTCGCTGGTCCGCGCGCTGCGGGCCAACGTCGCGGAGGACCACAACTTCAGCGGTCCGAAGTTCACGACCCTGGACGCGGAACAGTCCGCCCGCGCCGCCGGCCTGATGAGGACGGTCACCGGCGAAGGCGGAACGGGCCGCAACGTCGCGGCGCTGCGCGAACTGGAGGACCTGCTCGACGACAACCGGACGGATCCCGAGTTCGCGACGTCCTTCTACCGCTCGGTCGGCCCCGAGGACACGTTGGAGATGTACGCGAAGATGTCGCTGGACGCGACGGGCCTGGGCCCCGCGGGCCGGGACCGCCAGCTGATGGTCGCGAACATCCAGAGCGACATGGGCGCCATGCTCGGTCTGGCCACGCACAAGGACGTCCCGCACCACCTGGACGCCGCCTGGACACGGCAGCTGATGCGGGCCGGCCACAAGGAACTGGACGTCACAGGCGTCGCCGGGCTCAACGCGCGCGTCTTCGGCTACCAGGCGCTGGGCTCGCTGCTGCGGGAGGGGAAGTATGACAAGGAGTTCCTGGTGTCGGTCGGACGCGACATGGTCGCGATGGACCGCAAGGACCCCAAGGGGTGGGAGTACGGGGCTCCGTACGACATGGGCATGGCGCTCAACCACGGCACGGAGGGCGGCAAGGGCTTCTACCCGCTCACGGGGCTGATGGAGGCCCTCGGCAACAACCCCGAGGCGGCCACGGCCTTCTTCAACGAGCCCGTCCGCGAGGACAGCAACCGCGACGGCATCGTCACGACGGCGGACAGGGTGGTCACGGGCCAGCACGGCAAGGCGCAGGGCATGGTCGACTACATGCTCGACAAGCCTCCGGGCGCGGACGGTTTCGACATCACACGGACCGGCGGCCTGCACGCGGGACAGCAGGCGGTGGGCGACGCGCTCATGGCCGCCGTCTCCCACCGGACCCCGGGCGACGACGACTCCCCGCCGGTCCCGCACACCAAGGAGATGGCGGCCGTCATGGAACGGATCGTCGAGAAGATCGGCGACAAGCCGGAACTGGTGGCGGCCGACCCGGGCAAGCCGGACGGCCCGTTGAAGGGCCTGTCCGGCCACTTCGGGCAGATGGCGGCGGAGTACATGCCGGACATCCAGGCGTCGGCGGAGAACGGCAGCCGGATGATCAAGGCGAACGGAGAGATGGCGGAGTTCGACAAGTCGGCCATGGCGAGCTTCGTCGGCGCCGTGGGCCAGGACCCGGACGCCTACGGCGCGATGACCAACGCGCAGCGGGCGTTCACGACGACCTTGGTGAACGACGTGATCGTCCACCGGAGCGAGTACGAGGAACTCGACGCGGGGATCAAGAGCGCGGTCCACCCGGGCGGCCAGATCGCGGGCATCCTCTCCCAGGCCCGCGCCGAGGGCGTCTTCGCCGAGAGCGCGCACAAGCAGGAGGAGTACGTGCAGGGCGTGGAGAACAACGCGAAGTGGATCGAACGCGGCATTGACGCGGCGGGCGGCAAGTACTTGGAGATGGTGCCGCTGGCGGGGGATGCGGTGACGTGGCTCAAGGAGGATGTGACGGATAGCGTGGTCAAGGGGGCGGAGAAGGACCAGGCCAAGAAGACCGATGAGGTGAATGGGCAGGCCGCGATCGACTACACGAGGGCACAGACCGCAGCAGGTGTCTCTGCGGCAGCGGCTGTGCGCCATGCCTCGGAGGGGACCGGGATGAATCAGCGGTCGATCGATGCCCTCGCGGGTGTGGCGTCGACTGAAACAGCCAATGCCCACGCCGTCGGACGGGGCCACGTGGCCACAGCGAGTGGTGGATCCTGATGCGGATCACCCGGCTTCGGCTTGCTTGTGCTGTTGGCCTCTTGGCCGCAGGGCTAATGGGCTGCTCCAACTCGAAGGAGAGGGCTGCGGCACCGCAATTGCAGGAGCGTAGCTGTTTCGGCCTCTTTACCCGGGCAGACCTTGAGCCCCTGTTGGGTAACGGCGAGACAGTGAAGGAGACCTCGCCGGTCGATGTCCGGCTGACCTCGGTCCGCCGCGCGGCGACCTGCAACATCGACGTCGACGGCGAAGGACGGGTGCTTGTCACGGCTACGCGCCAGCCCTTGGGACAGAGCTTCTTCTGGCACCCCGACAAGAATCAGCCTGCCCCCGACCCGCTGCCGCTCGGTGACAAGGGGATCGTGGGGGACACGGACGCGTGGGTCGCCCTCACCTGTGACGGGCCCACCGATGGCTTCGAGCTGGAGCTCGGGATCAGTGCGTCCGTGGAGCACATTGAGCCGGGGACCTCGCGGGCACTGTTCGCCCGGCTGATGGCGAAGTATCTGGCGGCCGCCCGGGAACAGACCCGGTGCGGGCAGTAGGGGCGACGGACCCCCGGACGTGCTGAAGGCCGTCCAGGGGACCTCCCGCCTCTGGACGGCCTTCGCAGAAGCCGTGACCGGAATCGAACCGGCGTAACTCGCTTTGCAGGCGAGTCCCTCAACCACTCGGGCACACGGCTGTGGGGTGTTGCTTGGTGTTGCTTGGTGCTGGTCATGACCGTACGGGGAGGTCTCGCCGGTGCGGAAGGCCGATCGGGGGGACGCAATACGACTGCCACGCCCCGTTCATGGTCCTAGGTCGGCGGGCCGAGTCGGGATGGGACTATTTGACAGGGGCGCTCGCGGGCTACGCACCTTACTCTGGGGCGATGAGCGCTCTTGAACCCCGCGTGCCGAGCGGGCCCGACACCACCGTGCCCGTGCAGCCGCAGCAGTCGCCGCGGCCGTCGCCCGGCGGGATCCTTGAGCCGGCGTACCGGGCGCTCAGCATCGGGATCATCTCGGTGATCTTCCTGATCGCGTTCGAGGCCACCGCCGTGGGGACGGCCATGCCCGTCGCCGCGCGGGAGCTGGACGGGATCGCGTTGTACGCGTTCGCGTTCTCCGCCTACTTCACCACGAGCCTGTTCGCCATGGTCCTGTCCGGACAGTGGTCCGACAGGCAGGGTCCGCTGCGGCCGCTCACCGTCGGCATCGGGGCCTTCGCCGCCGGGCTGGTGTGTTCCGGGACGGCCGGGGCCATGTGGTTGTTCGTCCTAGGGCGGGCCGTGCAGGGCTTCGGGGGCGGGCTGGTCATCGTCGCCCTCTACGTGGTGGTCAGCCGGGCGTACGAGGAGCGGCTGCGGCCCGCGATCATGGCCGCGTTCGCGGCGAGCTGGGTGGTGCCGTCGATCGTCGGCCCGCTGGCCGCCGGGACGGTCACCGAGCACCTCGGCTGGCGGTGGGTGTTCCTCGGGATACCGGCGCTCGTCGTCGTTCCGCTCGCCATAGCGCTGCCCGCGATCCGGCGCACCGCCTCCGGGCCCGTCGACACGAGCGGGGCCCCCGCCGCCTTCGACGGGCGACGGATCCGGCTCGCCCTCGGGATCTCCGCCGGCGCGGCCCTGCTCCAGTACGCCGCCCAGGACCTGCGGTGGCTGTCGCTGCTCCCCGGGGTCGTCGGCGCGGCCCTGCTGGTGCCCGCCGTACTGGGGCTGCTGCCGCGGGGTACGTACCTGGCGCGGCGCGGGTTGCCGTCCGTCGTGCTGTTGCGCGGGGTGGCGGCGGGGTCGTTCATCGCCGCCGAGAGCTTCGTGCCGCTGATGCTGGTCACCCAGCGGGGCCTGAGCCCGACGATGGCCGGCTTCTCGCTCGCGCTGGGCGGGGTGACCTGGGCGACCGGGTCGTGGGTGCAGTCCAAGGGCCGGACGGCGCCCTACCGGGAGCAGCTGATGGTGCTCGGCATGGTGCTGGTGGCCTTCGCCATCGCGGCGGCCCCGGCGGTGCTCGTGGAGTCCGTGCCGGTGTGGACCCTGGCCCTCGCCTGGGCCGTGGGCTGCCTCGGCATGGGGCTGGTGATCGGCTCGACGAGCGTGCTGCTGCTGAAGCTGTCCCCGCCGCAGGAGGCGGGCACGAACTCCGCCGCGCTGCAGATCTCCGACGCCCTCGCGAACGTGGTCCTGCTGGCGGCCGGCGGCGCCGCGTTCGCCGCGCTCGGCGGCGGAGCGGTGGGAGCGGGGCACGCCGTAGCGGAGGGCGGCGCGTCGCATCCGACCGCTTTCGTGGTGGTCTTCCTCCCGATGGCGGCCGTCGCGCTGGTGGGGGCCTGGGTCGCGACCCGGCTGGACCCCGCGACCCCGGCCGGAAAGGGAGAGGCCGTGCGCGGAGCCACCGCCTAGCTCGTCCGAGTACCCGCGTACCCCGCCCGTCCGGAAGCCGGCGGCGGCCGGCGGCGGCCGTCGCCAGCCGTCGACAGCCGCCGCCGGCGCCGCGCCCGGTGTCCCGTGTGACCCTCGCCGCACCCGCCGAGGTCACGGGCCTGTCCCTCCGCGAGGGGTGCGCGCGGGCCGGTAAGGTGGCCCGGTTGTCCTACGTACGACCGCGGATGACCCGCGTTACGACCGCGACCCGCGACCGAGACGAACCGGAGACCGTGACTACTACCGCCTCCCACCACCTCTCACCCGCCTTCCCCGGCCGCGCGCCGTGGGGTACCGCCAGCAAGCTGCGTGCCTGGCAGGAGGGTGCTCTGAACCGGTACCTGGAGAAGCAGCCGCGGGACTTCCTCGCGGTGGCGACCCCCGGCGCCGGCAAGACGACGTTCGCGCTCACCCTGGCCTCCTGGCTGCTGCACCACCACGTGGTGCAGCAGGTGACCGTGGTCGCCCCGACCGAGCACCTGAAGAAGCAGTGGGCCGAAGCCGCCGCGCGGATAGGGATCCGACTGGACCCCGAGTACTCGGCCGGCCCGCTGAGCAAGGACTACCACGGCATCGCGGTGACGTACGCGGGCGTCGGCGTGCGCCCGATGCTGCACCGCAACCGCTGCGAGCAGCGCAAGACCCTCGTCATCCTCGACGAGATCCACCACGCGGGCGACTCCAAGTCCTGGGGCGAGGCCTGCCTCGAGGCCTTCGACCCGGCGACCCGCCGGCTGGCCCTGACCGGAACGCCCTTCCGGTCCGACACCAACCCGATCCCGTTCGTCACGTACGAGGAGGGCAACGACGGCATCCGCCGCTCCTCGGCCGACTACACCTACGGCTACGGCAACGCCCTCGGCGACGGCGTCGTCCGCCCCGTGATCTTCCTGTCCTACAGCGGCAACATGCGCTGGCGGACGAAGGCGGGCGACGAGATCGCCGCCCGGCTCGGCGAACCCATGACCAAGGACGCGATCTCCCAGGCCTGGCGCACCGCGCTCGACGCGCGCGGCGACTGGATGCCGAACGTGCTGCGCGCCGCCGACCAGCGGCTCACCGAGGTCCGCAAGGGCATCCCCGACGCCGGTGGCCTGGTCATCGCCTCCGACCAGGACTCGGCGCGCGCCTACGCCAAGCTGATCCGTGAGATCACCGGGCGGAAGGCGACCCTGGTGCTCTCCGACGACACCGGCGCCTCGAAGAACATCGACACCTTCAGCGGGAACGACGACCGGTGGATGGTCGCGGTCCGCATGGTGTCCGAGGGCGTCGACGTCCCGCGCCTGGCGGTCGGCGTGTACGCGACGACGATCTCGACGCCGCTGTTCTTCGCGCAGGCCGTCGGCCGCTTCGTGCGATCGCGCAGGCGCGGCGAGACCGCGTCCGTGTTCCTTCCGACGATCCCCTACCTCCTCGGCTTCGCCAACGAGATGGAGGTCGAGCGCGACCACGTCCTCGACAAGCCGAAGAAGCAGGGCGAAGAGGACCCGTACGCCGAGTCCGAGAAGGAAATGGACGAGGCGAACAAGCTGGAGGACGAGGACCTCGCCGAGGACGAGCAGATGTCCTTCGAGGCGCTGGAGTCCGACGCCGTCTTCGACCGGGTCCTCTACGACGGCGCCGAGTTCGGCATGCAGGCCCACCCCGGTAGCGAGGAGGAGCAGGACTACCTCGGCATCCCCGGGTTGCTGGAGCCGGACCAGGTGCAGATGCTGCTCCAGAAGCGGCAGTCGCGGCAGATCGCGCACAGCCGACGCAAGCCGGACGCGGAGGCGGACCTGCTGGAACTGCCCGCCGACCGGCGGCCGGTGGTTTCCCACAAGGAGCTGCTGGAGCTGCGCAAGTCGCTGAACACGATGGTGGGCGCGTACGTCCACCAGAGCGGCAAGCCGCACGGGGTGATCCATACCGAGCTGCGCCGCGTGTGCGGTGGGCCGCCGAGCGCGGAGGCGACGGCGGGACAGCTGCGGGAACGGATCAAGAAGGTTCAGGAGTGGGCCACGCGGATGCGGTAGCGCCCGCCGCCGCCCTGGAGGACGGATGCGGAAACGGGGTCCGTGCGCGGCTGCGCACGGACCCCGTTCTCGTGGTGCCCTACCGCTTACGCGTTGGTGCGGCGACGACGGCCGGTGCCGGCGACCAGGGCAGCGCCCATGGCGAGCGCGATGCCGGCGCCACCGATGGCCCAGGTGGTGGCCGCGTCGGAACCGGTCTCGGCGAGCTCACCGGCGGTGGTGGTGCCACCGTTGTTGGTGGTGCCGCCGTTGTTGCTGTTGTCGACGATCGGCGTGGTGGAGGTGCCACCGTTCGGCTTGGTGCCGGTGTTGCCGCCACCGTTGTTGTTGCCGCCACCGTTGCCGGCGGAGACGATCTTCGACTCGACCACGACGGGCTCGGACCAGACGCCGTCGTCGTCGTTGCTGCTGCCGCCCGCGATGACGGCGATGTCGCCCTTGGGGGCACCGGTGCCGAACTTCATGCGGACTTCGAGCTTGAGCTTGCCGACCGGGATCTGCAGGTCGTCGGCCAGCAGCGCGACGGGGAGGCCGGCGTCGTCGATGATCTCGACCGAGTGCCAGGTGCCGTTCCAGAAGACCTGGACCTGGACGTCCTTGCCCTTGAGCTTGCCGTGCTCGTCGGCGATGCCGAGGACGAGCACGTAGCTGTCCTGCGCCTTGTTCTTCGAGTTGTCGACGGCGACGGAGAACTTCGTCCAGGTGCCGACCTTGAAGGTGGCCGGGACGTCCTTGAGCTCCAGGACGGGACCGGTCGCGACGAGGTCCTCGTCGCCCAGCTCCAGCTCGTCCTCGTCGGCGACCGGCTTGGTCTCCGGGGTCTTGGTGTCCGGGGTCTTGGCGTCCGGCGTCGCCGGGGCGACCGGGACGACCGGGGCCGGGGCGACGGGCGGGGCGACCGGCGCGACGGCGGCCGGGGTCTCGGCCGGGGCCTCGACGGCCGGCTTCTCGGCCGGGGCCTCGACGGCCGGCTTCGCCTCCGGGGCGGGGGTCTCGGCGGCCGGAGCCTCGGGGGCCTCGGCGGCCGGGGCCGCGTCCGGCGTGGTGACGGCGGTCGGCTGGGCCTCGTCGGCCATCGCCGGCGTCGCCATCAGAACGGTCGGACCCACGACGGCGGCGGCGGCCACGACGGCCATGCGCTTCAAGTTCACTTTTACTTCTCTCCCCTGTGTGAGCTCAGGGCCGTAACGGCCTGCCCACCCCCAGCAACTTTTGAACATGATCAGAGTAATGGGCGTGTAAAGCGATTTTCAGCGGATGATCATTACGAATTGATACACGCGCGCGGGACAATCCCCGCAAAACGGCGGCATGCGCCCGGATTCTGGACGAGGCCTTCCGCTGAGCGGACCCGCTCGCTACTGTCCCCGCATCGAACGCCCCGTGGCAGCGCCGCCGCGGGAGCGCAGCCGGTGCCATGGCCGCTACCGGCGGCCTCTCCGTGCGTCGCCGAGGGACCGGCGGCGCTCCACCCCGTGAGAGTCACCGCCGCCCACCGAAAGAGGGAGAGGCGTCGTGACCGCGGAAACCTCCCAGACTCTCGACCGGGGACTCAGGGTCCTCAAGCTGCTCGCCGACACCGACCACGGTCTGACTGTCACCGAGCTCTCCAACCGACTCGGTGTGAACCGCACGGTCGTCTACCGCCTGCTCGCCACCCTCGAACAGCACGCCCTGGTCCGCCGTGACCTCGGTGGCCGCGCCCGTGTCGGGCTCGGCGTGCTGCGTTTGGGACGCCAGGTCCACCCCTTGGTACGGGAGGCGGCCCTGCCCGCCCTCAGGTCGCTCGCCGAGGACATCGGGGCCACCGCGCACCTGACCCTCGTCGACGGCACCGAGGCGCTGGCCGTGGCCGTCGTCGAGCCGACCTGGACCGACTACCACGTCGCCTACCGGGCCGGCTTCCGCCACCCGCTGGACCGGGGCGCGGCCGGACGGGCCATCCTGGCGGCCCGTCAGGGGGCGCTCATCGAGCCCGGATACACCCTCACCCACGGCGAGTTGGAGGCGGGCGCCAGCGGCGCCGCCGCCCCGCTGGTCGGCATCACCGGACTGGAGGGCAGCGTGGGCGTCGTCATGCTGGCCGACGCCGTGCCGGAGCGGGTCGGGCCCCGGGTCGTCGACGCGGCACGCGAGGTCGCCGACGCCCTGCGCTGACCCGTGGCGACAGCCGCCGATCCCGGCCCGGCCCCGCGCCCGGCCGGGTTTCCGTACGCCGGGCCGCGATACGGCGTACGGCTCTGCGCTCCGCCCCACGCCCCTCCCCGGTGCCGGCTCCGCCGTGCCGGGGCCCGGGGGAGGGGCGCGGGCCGGTCGGGTCGGTAGATTGACCGGGTGCTCTCACGCCTCACACGTCTGCCGCGTCCCGCCGCCCTGGCCGTCTGCGCCGCGCCCGTCATCGGGCTGTTCGCCGTGGCGGCCTTCGCGCCGCTGCCCTACGTGGTCGCCGTACCCGGCCCCACGGCCGACGTGCTGGGCTCCGACCAGGGCAAGCCCGTCATCTCCATCTCCGGTGTCCCGGTCCGCGACACCAAGGGCCAGCTGCGGATGACCACCATCCGGGCGACCGGCCCGTCCTCGACGATCAAGCTGCCCGAACTGCTCCGGTACTGGTTCGGCACCGGCGAGGCCGTCATGCCCCGCGAGGCGGTGTACCCGTCGGGCGGAAGCGACAAGGAGATCGAGGCGCACAACCTGGAGGAGATGACCAAGTCCCAGTCGGCCGCCGCCCAGGCCGCCCTCGGCTTCCTGCGCAAGGACCCGAAGGACGTCAAGGTCGAGCTGAACCTCGCCGACGTCGGCGGCCCGAGCGCCGGACTGATGTTCTCCCTCGGCATCGTCGACAAGCTCGACGGCGACGGCAGCGGCGCCGACCTCACGGGCGGCCGCACCGTCGCCGGTACGGGAACCATCGCCGCGGACGGGGCGGTCGGCCCGGTCGGCGGAGTGGGCCTGAAGACCCAGGCCGCCCAGCGCGACGGGGCGAGCGTGTTCCTCGTGCCGAAGGCCGAATGCTCGGACGCGCGGGCGGAGTTGCCCGACGGGCTGCGGCTGATCCCCGTCACTTCGCTGACGGACGCGGTGAGCTCGCTGCGGGCACTGAACCGGAACGAGAAGGTTCCGTCCTGCTGATCCCCGACGGGCTCCGGTCCAGGCCGCGCCAGGCCGGGAAGACCAGTGGCGTCAGGGTGGTCAGGACGTAGACGCCGCCGAACAGGAGCAGGGCCGGGACGACCCCGAAGCCGTCGACCAGCAGGCCCGCGGCGAGCCCGCCCATCGGCATGGCCAGCTCGGCGCCCGCCGTGGACACGCTGCTGACGCGGCTGCGCAGGTCCTCCGGCACCTGCTCGTACACGACGGTGCTCAGGATCGGGTTGAGCACGCCCGCGGCCAGGCCGGCCAGGGCCATGGTGACCGCGAGCGGCAGCGGGGTGTCGGTGAAGGCCGCGACGAGGTACCGCGTGCCGCCGGAGATCAGGAAGGCGACCGCGAACACCGTCCGGCGGCGGAACCTTTCGCCCCACATCCCGTACAACAGGGCTCCCAGCAGCGCGAAGCCGCCGAAGAGGGAGACCATCAGGCCTAGGGTGGTGGGCCCGCCCAGGGCCTCGTCGCCGTGGACCGGCAGCAGGACCGCGGACCAGCCCTGGTCCAGCCCGTTGGTCACCATGACCATCACCGTGACGCCCAACAGGAGCCGCGAACGGGTCAGGAAGACCCAACCCTCGACGAGTTCGGTCCGGTACGAGGCGAACGAGACCTTCCCGGTCGCCGGTTGGGGCTCGGCGGCCGGAACTCCGCGCAGGAAGACGGCGACCAGCAGCGAGGAGGCGGCGAAGGTGGCCGCGTCCACCAGCAGGACCGTTCCGGCGCCGAAGGCGGCGATCAGCAGCCCCGCCACGGCGGCGCCGATCATCCGGGCCCCGCGCGAGACGGCGTCGTAGAGGCTGGCCGCCCGGGCCAGGCTGGTACCGGCGTGCTCGGCGAGGCTGGGCAGCAGGACGTAGCGCGAGGTCAGACCCGGGGTGTGGACGAGGCCGGTGACGGCCATCAGCGCACACAGCATCCAGAACTCCAGCAGCCCCGCGTGGTGCAGCAACGGGATCGCGCCGACGGACAGCGCGCAGACCAGGTCGGAGGCGGCGGAGACCCGGCGGCGGCCGATCCGGTCGATGACGGGGCCGCCGACGAGCGCGGCCACCACGACGGGCAGGGTGGCGCAGAAGGCGACGATCCCGGCCCGGCCGGCGCTGCCCGTGGTCTGGAGCACGAACCACGGGACGCCGATCAGGGTGAGCGAACTACCGGCTATGGAGATCGTGTTGGCGGCCAGAACCGCCGTGAACGGATGACGGCTCACGCGGTGGGCCGGTGGACGCGGGCGGGGACGTGGGCCGGCTGCATCAACCGGATCCCGGCGCTCACCAGCACCTCCCCGAGCCGGTTGCGCAGGGCGGGCAGCACGGTCGGCACGGGCGTGGTGGTGGCGGCGGCAGCGGGCGCGGGCGCGGCCTCGTGGGCGAGGTGCCAGGCGGCGGCCTCGGCGGCCAGCTCGGTGGTGCGGGCGGTGTGGTTCAGGGCGTGGTCGAAGGCGTGCACGGCAGGACTCCTTCAGGGCATGGGTGGGTACGGGGCGGCGCGGGCAGGACCGGCGGGCCGCCTGGTGGCTGCGGGGGCTGTGCGGTTGTGTGGACTACGCGGACTACGCGGACTACGCGGACTACGCGGGGTCGCGGCGCGGCAGCGTGTGCGTGTGGAAGCGGACGGCTTCCGCTCCCTCGGCGGGCGGCAGGTCCCGGTAGCTGTTGATCAGGTCGTGGATCCGGTGCGTCAGCTCGTGGCTCTGCCCGGCGGTCAGCCGCAGCGTGAAGTCACTGATGTCCGAGGAGGAGCGCCACTCCTTGCTCCAGTGGACGGCGTCGCCGATCCAGGTGTTGACCTCCTGCGCGTGGATCGTCGCGATCTCGTGCAGGAAGGCGTCGGCGGCGCCGCGCGTCTCGGGGTTGTCGTCGTACATCAGCGTCTCGTCGAACTTGGTGCCGTCGTGGGCCGACCGCCACCAGCGCTCGCGGCCCTTGCCGTGCTCCGGGGCGTCCTCGACGAACCCGTGCGCGGCCAGCTGGCGCAGGTGGTAGCTGGTGGCCCCGCTGGACTCCCCGAGGCGCTCCGCCAGCTGCGAGGCGGTGGCCGGCCCGTTCAGTCGGAGCGCGGACAGGATGCGGATGCGCAACGGGTGGGCGAGGCCGCGCAGCGAATGGGCGTCCAGGGTGCGGACGTTGGGGACGGGGTTCTCGGGGTTCTCGGTCTTCTCCTCGGGCATGCCTCAACAGTAGAGTTACAAAGACCTCTCTGCAAGGGATTCTTTGCAGAGAGGTCTTTGTAACTTTCGAGCGTCCCGGCCGCCCCCGGAGGGAGCGGGAACGAACCCCCTCAGTCCTCCCCGTCCGCCGCCGCCTGCTCCACCAGCGGGATGATCCGGAGCGGCACCGGGTTCTCCATCACGATGGCCGTCGACGCCCGCACGATCCCCTCGAAGCCGACGACCCGGTCGATGACCCGTTGGAGGTCGGCGTTGGAGCGGGCCACCAGGCGGCACAGCATGTCCCCGTGTCCCGTCGTCGTGTGCAGCTCCAGCACCTCCGGCACCCCGTCCAGGTGTGCCCGTACGTCGGCGCCCTGCCCCTGCTTGATCTCCAAGGTGGCGAAGGCCGTCACCGGGTAGCCGAGGGCCGTCGGGTCCACCTGCGGGCCGAAGCCGCGGATGACGCCCTTCGACTGGAGCCGGTCCAGCCGCGCCTGCACCGTGCCGCGCGCCACCCCGAGCCGGCGTGAGGCCTCCAGTACGCCGATCCGCGGCTCGCGGGCCAGCAGGACGATGAGCCGGCCGTCGAGTTCGTCGATTCCCATGGATTCCTCCCGGCGCGGCGAAGCCGCTCGTACCGCTGGTCATACTGCGCAGATCTTTCAGCCATCCTGCGGCTGTGCTGGTCAGGTTGTACAGCCGAAATCGAAACTATTGCGCAGCTTGTGGAAGGGCGGGAATCTGCGGTCATGACTGAGACCCTCGACACCACCCCGGCCACCGCGCGTGAGGCAGACCCCTTCCCGGTGAAGGGCATGGACGCGGTCGTCTTCGCCGTCGGAAACGCCAAGCAGGCCGCGCACTACTACTCGACCGCCTTCGGCATGAAGCTCGTGGCCTACTCCGGACCGGAGAACGGCAGCCGCGAGACCGCGAGCTACGTCCTGACCAACGGCTCCGCGCGCTTCGTCCTGACCTCGGTCATCAAGCCCGCCACCGACCACGGCCGCTTCCTCGCCGAGCACGTCGCCGAGCACGGCGACGGGGTCATCGACCTCGCCATCGAGGTCCCGGACGTCCGCGCCGCGTACGAGTACGCCGTCGCGCAGGGCGCCCGCGGTCTGGACGAGCCGCACGAGGTCAAGGACGAGCACGGCACCGTCGTCCTCGCCGCGATCGCGACGTACGGGCAGACGCGCCACACGCTGGTCGAGCGCGGCGCCTACACCGGCCCCTACCTGCCGGGCTACGTCGCCGTCGAGCCGATGGTCGCCGCGCCCGCCAAGCGGACCTTCCAGGCCATCGACCACTGCGTCGGCAACGTGGAACTCGGCCGCATGAACGAGTGGGTCGCCTTCTACAACAAGGTGATGGGCTTCACGAACATGAAGGAGTTCGTGGGCGACGACATCGCGACCGAGTACTCGGCGCTGATGTCCAAGGTCGTCGCGGACGGCACCAAGAAGGTCAAGTTCCCGATCAACGAGCCGGCGATCGCGAAGAAGAAGTCGCAGATCGACGAGTACCTGGAGTTCTACGGCGGCCCCGGTGTCCAGCACATCGCCCTCGCCTCGAACGACATCGTCGCGACCGTGCGCACCATGCGCGCGGCGGGCGTGCAGTTCCTGTCCGTCCCGGACAGCTACTACGACACCCTCGGCGAGTGGGTCGGCGACACCCGCGTGCCGATCGACGAGCTGCGCGAGCTGAAGATCCTGGCCGACCGCGACGAGGACGGCTACCTGCTGCAGATCTTCACCAAGCCGGTGCAGGACAAGCCGACGGTCTTCTTCGAGATCATCGAGCGCCACGGCTCCATGGGCTTCGGCAAGGGCAACTTCAAGGCGCTGTTCGAGGCGATCGAGCGCGAGCAGGACAAGCGCGGCAACCTGTAGCCGCCGCGCACGTCACGTCCGAGGATCCCGCCCCCGGCCCCGCCCTCCGGCGGGGCCGGGGCGCCGCGTCGAGCGGCCCCAGCACTAGGGGGCGGGGTTCGGCGCCGCGGCCCCGGGGGCGGGCGCGTCGGGCTGCTTCGGTTCGGCCTTCGGTTCCGTCTTCGGCTTCGGCTCCGCCTTCGGTTCGGCCTTCGGCTTGGACTCGGCCTGCGGCTTCGGCTTGGGCTTGGGCTTCGGACGGGGCTTGGGCATCTCCGGAGCCACCCACGGCTTGCTCGGCTGCATGTTCTCCGGGCCGCCGGATGCCTGCTGCCCGATCGCGGCCAGCGCCTCCTTGGCCAGCGGACCCCGTACCGGGGAGAAGAGCGGGTTCGTCCGCAGCGTCTCCTGGAGGTGCCGGCGGGCCGCCTCGTCGTCGCCCAGGCCCCGCTCGATCATCGCCCGGTGGTAGGAGAACTCGGCGTTGCGCAGCCCGAGCTCGGTCGCCTTCTTCGCGTACTCCAGCGCCGCCTCGTCATCGCCCAGCCGGTGCAGCGCCCAGCCCAGCGCGTCCGCGACCTGCACGCTCTTGTGCCGCGACCACTCCGCCGACAACCGGCGCACCGCCGCCGACGGATCGCCGTGGTCCGCCTCGAACAGGCCGAGCACCAGCTCCTCGTTCACCCCGTTCGTGGCGCCCCGCGCCGCCAGCGCCGACAGCGACGCGTACGGCGCGCGCGCCTCCTCGTCCCGGCCCAGCGACTGCAGCAGCTCGCCCAGCTCCAGCGCCAGCCGCGGCTGCGGGGTGCGGCCCAGCGCCAGCCGGTAGTCCCGTACCGCCTCCCCGGAGCGGCCCAGTGCCGCCAGGGCGCGGGCCCGGCCGCCCAGGGCGTCCGACTGCGCCGGGTCCGTGCGCAGCGCGGCCTCGAACTGCCGCATCGCCTCCGCCACCTCGCCCCGCTCCCAGGACATCTCCCCGAGCCGGTACAGGACGTACGCCTTCTCCGCGGGGGCCTTCGCCGCGCCCCCCGCGTGCTCCAGCGACACCACCGCGTCCTCGCGCCAGCCCCGGTCCCGGTACACCTGGGCGGCCCTCAGGTGGGACACCAGGCCCGGCCGGAGCTCCGTCAGTCGCTCCATGGCCTTCTCGGCGGCCTTGTAGTCGCCGAGGCCCGTGTACGCGTCGACCAGGACCGGGTACGCCGTCCAGCGCTTCGGCGCCTGCGCCCGGACCAGCTCGCCCCACTTCTTGCCCGTGCCGAAGTCCCGCCGGGCGTTGGCCAGGGCGCCCATGCCCGTCATCGCGTCGAAGTTGCCCTTCTCGGCGGGCCGCAGCCCCAGCGAGCGCTTGAGGGCCTTCTCCGCCTTCGGGAACCAGCCGGGGTCGGCCGTGCGCCGCGACTGTTCCAGGTACGCCGTACCGAGCACCGCCCACGAGGCGTCGTCGTCGGGATGCCCCGCGACCCACCGCTCCCGGTCCGCCACCAGCGCCGTCAGGTCCACCGCCGCGGGCGGGGCGCCCATGCCGACCGCCGAGGCGGCCCGCTCGGTGGGCCCCGGAGGGCGGGCGTCGTCGGCCGGGCGGGCCGGGCGGATCAGCAGGGCGCCGGCGATCAGGACCACGGCGACCGCGGCCGCCACGACCGTCTTGCGGCCGGTGAAGGTCACGGGCGGCGCGGGTTGCTGCGATTCCTCGTCGATACGCTCCATGGGGTCACTGTGCGTCAATATGAAGAGCGTGCCGGGATGCCCGAAGCCGGTCGCGGCCGTGTTCACACCGATGGCCCCGGGTGTCACGCTGGCCCCATGGCTGATGACCTCTCCGCACGGCTGCCCGCACCGAAGTCCGCCGCGCTGCCCGCACCGCAGCCCGCCGCGCTGCCCCCGGAGCTCGCCGCGCGGCTCCTCGCGCGCCTCGCCGAAGGGCTCCCTGCCGAAGCCCTCCTGAGCGACCCTCAGGTGACCACCTCCTACGCCACCGACATGGCGAGCTTCTGCGCCGCCGGCACCCCGGCCGTCGTCGCCCTGCCCCGGACCGTCGAACAGGTCCAGCACGTCATGCGCACCGCCACCGAGCTGCGGATCCCCGTCGTCCCGCAGGGCGCCCGGACGGGCCTGTCGGGCGGCGCCAACGCGGGCGACGGCTGCATCGTGCTGTCCCTCGTGAAGATGGACCGCATCCTGGAGGTCTCCGCCGTCGACCGGATCGCCGTCGTCGAGCCCGGAGTGGTCAACGCCGTGCTCTCGCGGGCGGTCGCCGCGCAGGGCCTGTACTACCCGCCGGACCCCTCCAGCTGGGAGCAGTGCACCATCGGCGGCAACATCGGCACCGCCTCGGGCGGGCTGTGCTGCGTCAAGTACGGGGTCACCGCGGAGTACGTGATCGGCCTCGACGTGGTGCTGGCCGACGGGCGGCTGATGCGGACCGGGCGGCGCACGGCCAAGGGGGTCGCCGGATACGACCTGACCCGGCTGTTCGTGGGCTCCGAGGGCAGCCTCGGCATCGTCGTGCGGGCCGTCCTCGCGCTGCGGCCCGCGCCGCCCCGACAGCTGGCGCTGGCCGCCGAGTTCCCCTCCGTCGCCGCCGCCTGCGCGGCCGTGTGCGCCGTCATGGAGGCGGGCCTGGCGCCCTCGCTGCTGGAGCTGATGGACCGTACGACCATCCGCGCCGTCAACGCCCTCGGGAAGATGGGGCTGCCCGAAAGCACCGAGGCCCTGCTGCTGGCCGCCTTCGACACCCCGGACGCCGCCGCCGGACTCGATGCCGTCGCCGCCCTGTGCAGGGCCGCCGGGGCCACCGCCGTCGTCCCCGCCGAGGACGCGGCGGAGTCCGAACTGCTGCTCCAGGCCCGGCGGATGTCCTTGACCGCGCTGGAGGCGCTGCGGCCCGCGACGATGATCGACGACGTGTGCGTGCCGCGCTCGCGGCTCGCCGAAATGCTCGACGGCACGGCGGCCATCGCCCGTACGTACGACCTGCTCATCGGGGTCTGCGCGCACGCGGGCGACGGCAACACCCACCCGGTCGTCTGCTTCGACCCCGCCGACGAGGACGAGGTGCGCCGGGCCCGCGAATCCTTCGACGCGATCATGGCGTTGGGGCTGGAGCTGGGCGGCACCATCACCGGCGAACACGGCGTCGGGGTGCTGAAGAAGGAGTGGCTGGCCCGCGAACTCGGGCCGGTCGGGCTGGAGATGCAGCGCGGCGTCAAGCACGCCTTCGACCCGCTCGGCCTGTTGAACCCCGGCAAGCTGTTCTGACGTGAACCCCCGGGGGCGGCCCGGCGTCCGTCCCCGCATCACGCCTCCCCGTCCGCCGACTCGTCCGAGGGCCACGGGTCCCGCAGCCACAGGTCGTCGGCCGGGGTCGGGGCGAGCAGCTCCGCCAACGCCGCGTCCAGGCCGAGCCGGTCGGCCTCGGTGCCCGGCGGGACCACGCGCAGGGTCCGTTCCAGCCAGGCGGAGACGGCGCCGGCCGGGGCCTCCAGCAGGGCGTCGCCGTCGGGGGAGCTGAGGGCCATGCACAGGACCGCCCGGTTGTCGATCTTCGTCGGCCAGATCCGGACGTCCCCGTGCCCGCACGGCCGGAACACCCCCTCGACGAGCAGCTCGCGGGCGAACGTCCAGTTGACCGGGGTGCTGGAGCCGGTGTGGAAGGTGATGTGCACGGCGAACGGGTCGTCGAGGAGGTAGAGCAGCCGGGCGGGGACGGAGATGGCGCGCTCGGGGGACAGGACCAGCTTGAGTTCCAGCTCGCGTTCGATGACGGGATGCTGCATGACGGCCTCGCTTCGGTGCGTTCGTGTCCGGGCGCGGGACCGGACCGGGCCCCGCACCCGCAGAGAGCGCGCGGCGGGCCGGCGATGACGCGGGTTCGGGGCACGAACCGCAGATTGGCCGAAAACTTGTCAAGCGGCCGAAAGTCGATGGTCGGGATCGGGTGGGGACGGCTCCGGTGCCGGTGGGTGTCGGGGCGGTTCCACCGCCTGCCCCCGCGAGCTCCTCGCGGGGCGAACAAAGGGCGGAGGTTCGCCCGAAGGCTTGGAATCTCCCGTTACCGGACCTGTCGGGAGGGGGTTCTTGGCTATGGTCCTCCCCTTGGGTCCTCCCCTGCACAAGCCTCAAGCCACGATCGGAGTTGGGGACATTGACGGCCTCCCCTGGTGACGGCGAACACGCTGCCCGCGAGGGCTACTACCCCGACCCGTCCATCCCCGGGTACGTCCGGTACTGGAACGGCGCGGCCTGGGTGCCCGGTACGAGCCGCCCCGCCGTCCCCGCGGACGAGACCGGGCCGCTGTTCCTCGACGAGACCTCCGTGACCGAGGCGCTCCCCGAACCGGACCACCAACCGGAACGCGAACCGGAACGCGAGCGGGGACGCGAACCCCGGCCCTCGGCGCCGGGCTGGCAGGCCGACCCCGCCCATCAGGCCGGCTTCGGTGGCCCCCGTGACGTCCGCGTCTCCTGGGGCGGCCCGGGCGAGCCGGGCGAGCCGGAACCCGAACGCCGCCCCGCCGGCGGGATCTCCTTGGCCCGCGAGACGGCGCAGGCCGCCGCCCCCGCCGCCCCCGCCGCCCGGCGGCTTCCCGCGCAGGCCGCCGCCGAGAGCGTGGGCATCCTGTCGGCCCGTCCGCCCGCGTGGCCCGACGCCCCCGGCGGCGGCGTGTCCGGCCTGACCTCGTCCTGGCCCGAGGCGACCCCCGCCCGCTCCGCCGCCCCGCAGCCCGCTCCGCCGGGTGCGGGCCGCCCCGCCCCCGCCCCACGGGCCCCGGCCGCGCCCTGGGAGGCCGCGGCCCGTCCCGCCGCCCACCCGGCCCCGCCCGCCGCCCCCGCGCCCCGGCCCGAGCCCGCCCGCCCGGCCGCGCCGCGGGACGCCGAGGTCCGCGGGGCCCGCCCGACCGGATCCCGTACCGACGTCGCCGAGCCCGCGCCGACCCGCGTCACGGAGTCCCGTACCGAAGTCGCCGAGCCCGCGCCGACCCGCGTCACGGCCGGCGAGGAGGCCCGGCCGCGCCCGGCCGTCCCCTGGGACGACGAGGGCCGCCCCGAGCCCGCGCCCCGGCGCCGGCCCACCCTCCCGGAGAACCTGCCGCAGCCGGCCGCGCCGGCCACGACCCGGGCCGTGTTCGAGCGGATGGCCGAACGGGCCGTACGCCCGGCCGGGCTGGTCCGCCGCGCCCTGGCCCGCGCCCTGGACACCCTCGCCCTCGCCGCCGTCACGGCCGGAGCCGCCGTCCCGCTGGTGCCCCGGGTGACGGACCACCTCCAGGTCAAGGTCGACGCCGCCCGGGGGAGCGGGCGCACCACCACCGTCTGGCTCCTCGACGCCACCACCGTCGGGTACGGGTGCCTCCTGCTGGCCGCCGTACTGCTCTTCGGGGTGCTCTACGAGGTGCTGCCCACCGCCCGCTGGGGACGTACCCCGGGCAAGAAGCTCTGCGGCGTCCGGGTGTTGGCCGTCGCCACCCTGCGCCCGCCCTCCTTCGGCGCGGCCCTGCGCCGCTGGCTGGTCGGCGCCCTCCTCGGGTTGCCGGGCAGCCTGCGGTCCCTCTTCGACCGGACCCGCCGTCAGGCCTGGCACGACAAGGCGGCCGGCACCTACGTCGCGCGGTAGGCGCAGCTCCTCCCCCGAACGGACGCGGTCCCGTTGCGGGCCGCGCGGGCCCGGGTTCGACTCGGGCCATGAGCACCGACCAGCCGCCGCCGGGCCAGCCGCCCGAGGACGACCCGTTCCTCAAGAAGCCCCAGGGACCGACGCCTCCGTCGGGTGGCTCGCCGTACGGCCCGCCGCCCACCGGTGGCGGCGGGTATCCCCCTCCGCCTTCCGGCGGTGGCGGCGGATACCCACCGCCTCCACCTCCGCCGCCCCCCGGCGGCCCGGGCGGCCCCGGCGGCCCGGGCGGCCCCGGCGGCGGATATCCGCCCCCGCCGCCCCCGTACGGCGGCGGCGGTGACCCGTACGGCGGGGGAGGCGGCTACGGCATGCCCGACCCGCTCGCCGGGATGCCGCCGCTCGCGGACTTCGGCAAGCGGCTCGCGGCACGCGTCATCGACGTGCTCATCGTCGGGGTGCCGCTCTACCTGATCCAGCTCCCGTTCAACACGCGGCGGTACACCGTCGACACGAACCAGGGGGAGGACGCGACCGAGATCATCACCCGCTCGTACAGCGGTACCGGCCTGGTGTGGACGCTGATCTCGATCATCGTGTACGTGGGCTACGACTGGTGGTTCACCAAGAAGAACGGCCAGACCCTCGGCAAGAAGGCGCTGGGCCTGCGCACCGCGATGCTCAACGACGGCAGCGTGCCCCCCTCGAACGCCGCGCTCGGCCGGGCCGCGCTGCTGTGGATCCCGACCCTGGTCTGCTGCCTGTGCCTGTGGCCGCTCGCCCTGATCGTGTCGATGCTCATCGACAAGCCGTACAAGCAGGGCCTGCACGACAAGGTCGCCAAGACCGTGGTGGTCAGGGCGAATACCTGACCCGGTCGACGCACCGAACCGGGCGTCCCGTCGCGGGCGGCCGTCCCCCGGAAGGGGGGCGGCCGCCCGCACCCTTGTGTCCGGACCCGGTGGCGGCCGGGTCCGGTGGCGTGGGGGATCAGTGGTGCACGGGGTGTTCCGCGTCGGCGCCGGCGGACCGGGTCGTCGCCGGGGAGGTTCCCTCGGCGCCCTGACGGGCGGGCGGGGCGGCGTGCCGGCCGCGGCGGCGCGGCGCGGGCACCGTCAGCGCGACCAGGAGGCCGAGGGCGAGCGCGGCGGCGGAGATGACGGCCACCCCGAGTCCGGTGCTCGTCTGCGAGAGCAGGAGCATGGCGATCGTCGACACGATGACGGTGGCGGACCCGTAGGCGAGCTGTGCGGCAGTCGGTCGGGGCATGGCGGTTTCCGTCCTCGGAGCGGGGAGGGGGGCTCGGGCTCGACAGGTGCGCGTGTCAAGTGACTCCCTGACGGGATGCCCGAGCCGACGGACCGGTATGCGTGGCCCCACCCCCGGTATCGGAGCACGGGGGGCGCACACGGCTCATCCTCCGGCCGATCGCGAGGGATTCCGGACGGGTTCTCGACCGGGGGAGCGGCGGGGGCCTTCGCCCCGGAAGGACCCGTAAGGCTGCGGAACGTCCGAATAGCGGAACTGACTGACCGCATAGTGCAGTTGTAAGGAACAAGTCAAGGTCTGTCTTTTCTTTCGACTCTCCGGTCAAATGTCGTCACTTGAGACGCGCGCCGCGCGGAACCCCCCGCTCCTATGGAGACGTTCCGACCTACGTTGCGGCCGCGGGAGGGGAACGACATCAAGTGACCAGTAACTCCGCAAGGAAGCGCGCGCTGCGTGCCGCCGCCGTCGGCGTGACGATGGCCGCGACCGCCGCTTCCGGCGCTTTCTTCACCACGGCCACCGCCGACTCCAGTTGGGGCGGCGCACCCGCGGCCGACCACCAGGACCCGACCGCTCCGTCCAAGGAGAAGGTCAAGCACGACCTCGAAGGTCCGTTCAGCAAGCAGCAGGCGCAGCAGCGCGAGGCGGCCCTTGACCAGGTGCTGTCGGGCAAGAAGGGCATCGAGCAGCGCGGTGCCTCCAAGGTCGTCAAGCTCGACGACAAGAAGTACGTCGAGCTCGGCCGCGAGAAGACCGACAAGATCTTCACGATCCTCGTCGAGTTCGGTGACCAGGTCGACAACACGACCATGCACGACCCGGACGGTCCGGACGGCCCGAAGCCGCCGGCCCCCAAGTACGGCGGCACCCCCGGTCCGCTGCACAACCAGATCGCCCAGCCGGACCGCGCGCAGGACAACAGCACCGCCTGGCGCAAGGACTTCAGCCGTTCCTACTTCCAGGACCTGTACTTCGGTACCGGCCAGGGCAAGAACTCGCTGAAGACCTACTACGAGAAGACCTCCTCGGGTCGCTACTCGGTCGAGGGCGAGGTCGCCGACTGGGTCAAGATCCCGTACAACGAGGCGCGCTACGGCTCGAACTACTGCGGTCAGACCAACTGCTCCAACGTGTGGGACACCGTCAAGGACGGCGTCCTGGCGTGGACCGAGGCGCAGAAGAAGGCCGGGAAGACCGACGCGCAGATCAAGGCGCAGCTGGCCCAGTACGACCAGTGGGACCGCTACGACTTCGACGGCGACGGCAACTTCAACGAGTCCGACGGCTACATCGACCACTTCCAGGTCGTCCACGCCGGCGAGGACGAGTCGGCCGGTGGCGGCGCGCAGGGCACCAACGCCCTGTGGGCGCACCGCTGGTACGCGTACGGCACCAGCGCGGGCAAGACCGGCCCCGAGGGCAACAAGGCCGGTGGCACGCAGATCGGTGACACGGGCATCTGGGTCGGCGACTACACGATGCAGCCGGAGAACGGCGGCCTCGGCGTCTTCGCGCACGAGTACGGTCACGACCTCGGCCTCCCGGACCTCTACGACACCTCGGGTGGCGGCGAGAACGGCGTCGGCTTCTGGTCCCTGATGTCGGCGGGCTCCTGGCTCGGCACCGGCAAGGAGTCCATAGGCGACCTCCCGGGCGACATGACGGCCTGGGACAAGCTCCAGCTGGGCTGGCTGAACTTCGACCAGGCGAAGGCCGCGACGAAGTCCACGCACAAGCTGGGCGTCTCCGCGTACAACACCAAGGACAAGCAGGCGCTGGTCGTCGAGCTGCCGAAGAAGCAGGTCAAGACCGACATCGTCGCTCCCGCCGAGGGCTCCTCGCAGTGGTGGAGCAACATGGGTGACGACCTCAAGAACACCCTGACCCGCTCGGTCGACCTCACCGGGAAGACCTCCGCCGCCCTGTCCCTCAAGGGCTGGTGGGACATCGAGGCCGACTACGACTACCTCTACACCGAGGTGTCCACGGACGGCGGCGCCAACTGGACCGCGCTGGCCGGCACCGCCGACGGCGCGGCCCTCCCGGTCGACGCGGCCGGCAGCCCCTCGCTGACCGGTGTCTCGGGTGCCTGGAAGTCGCTCAACTTCCCGCTGGACGCCTACGCGGGCAAGAAGGTCGACCTCCGCTTCCGCTACCAGACGGACGGCGGCGCGGGCGGCAAGGGCTTCACGGCCGACGCCGTCACCCTGACCGCGGACGGCTCCCCGCTGTTCACCGACGGCGCCGAGAACGGCGACAACGGCTGGACGGGCAAGGGCTTCTCCCGGATCGGCGCCGGCTTCACCAAGGAGTACGCGCAGTACTACCTGGCCGAGAACCGTCGCTACGTCTCGTTCGACCAGACCCTCAAGGTCGGCCCGTACAACTTCGGTCACGCGAACACCCGTCCGGACTGGGTCGAGCACTACCCGTACCAGGACGGCCTGCTGATCTGGCTCTGGGACACCTCCCAGAAGGACAACAACACCAGCCAGCACCCCGGCCAGGGCCTGATCCTTCCGATCGACGCCAACGCCAAGCCGATGAAGTGGTCGGACGGCACCCTGCTGCGCAACAAGATCCAGCCGTACGACGCCACCTTCAGCGCGTACTCGACGGACGCCTTCACCCTGCACAAGAACGGTGAGTCGCTCTTCCTGAAGCCGAAGCCGACCAACCTCGTCTTCGACGACCGCAAGGGCAAGTACTACTACGACGAGAACCCGACCGGCTCGGTGAAGGTCACTGACACCAACACCAAGATCAAGATCCTCAAGGAGTCCTACGAGGGCACCGAAATGACGATCGAGGTCGGACCCTCCAGCAAGTAATTCGGTAAAATCGCAGGTCAAAGCATGATCGGCCGTCGCCCTCTAGCGGGCGGCGGCCGATCGCGTTTAGATGCGTGGTGCGAGTTTTCTTATTGACGGGGGAGAGGGAAAGCATGCCCGGTGGAGGTTTCGTCAGATTGCCCGGCGGCAGTGTGGTGGTGGCCCTGACCCTGCCCAGGCCGTCCGGAGAAGGTGGAAATGTCCGCGTGCTGGTGCATGCCGTGAACCGGGCCCGCGCCCTGACCAGGCTGCGGAACCTCGGGATGCGGGCGGTCTACCTGCGGGGCAACACCCAGCCGCCGACCCCGGACGAGGTCACGGCCGTCCTGCACCACCCCGACGGCCTCCTGTGGCGCTGCGCCCCCGACCGCGCGGCGGAACTCTGGCACCCGATCCGCGCCCTCCTGGGCGGCGCGTAGGACACCCCCGGGCCCTCGCCCGGAGCCCTCGCGACCCCCGCCCGGAGCCCTCGCGGCCCCCGCCGGGCCTCAGGCGGCCCGGTCGCCGACCAGGGTGACCCCGGCCCCGCGGAGTTCCTCCAGGGCCTTGGTGGTGGTGTGGGGGGCCACGGCGGCTGTCAGGTCGAGCAGGACGCGGGTGGTGAAGCCGGCGCGGGCGGAGTCCAGGGCGGTGGCCCTGACGCAGTGGTCGGTGGCGATGCCGACGACGTCGACCTCGGTGACCTCCCGGTCCCGCAGCCACTGGGCGAGGGTCACGCCGTTCTCGTCGGCGCCCTCGAAGCCGCTGTAGGCGGCCTCGTACGCGCCCTTGTCGAAGACGGCCGCGACGGCGCCCGAGGCGACGGCCGGCGCGAAGTTCGGGTGGAACCCGACGCCCTCGGTCCCGGCGACGCAGTGCACCGGCCAGGACGTCTCGTAGTCCGGGACGGCCGGCGGCCGCGCGAAGTGCGCGCCCGGGTCGACGTGGTGGTCGCGGGTGGCGACGACGTGCCGGTAGCCGGGCGTGCTCTGACCGATGAGCTCGGTGATCGCGGCGGCGACGTCGGCCCCGCCCGGGACCGCGAGGCTGCCGCCCTCGCAGAAGTCGTTCTGTACGTCGACAACGATCAGTGCGCGGTGCATGTCGCGTGTCCTTCGGGTCGGTGGGTGGGCGGTGCGGTGCGGCGGGGCCTCGCGGTGGCTCTTGCCCCACCCCGCCCCTCCCCGAACCCGGGGCCCCCGGCGGATCCGCCGGCCCCGGCCGCGCTCACACGTACTCGGTCGGGATGACCGCCTCGCCGCGCGAGAGCTGCGTCGCCGACAGCGGGAGCCGCGCCAGGGCCGCCGTGTGGCGCTCCCGTACGGTCTCCAGCGACTCCCGGGCCACGACCTCGCCGCCCTTGACCAGCTGGGTCAGCAGTTGGTGGTCGGCGAGGGCCGAGGGGACCGCGCCGGTCCCGATGACCTCGGCCTCGGCGATGCCGTCCGCGTCGGTCCGGCGGGCCGCCCACTTGCGGCCGCCGAGGGAGGTCTTGCCGCCCGAGGACTTCTTCGCGACCGGCACCAGCGGGGCCTTCGGGTCGTCGGAGGCGGCCCGCGCCACCAGCTTGTAGACCATTGAGCAGGTCGGGTGCCCGCTGCCGGTGACCAGCTGGGTGCCGACCCCGTACGCGTCCACGGGCGCCGCCGCCAGCGAGGCGATGGCGTACTCGTCCAGGTCGGAGGTGACCACGATCCGCGTCGAGGTCGCCCCCAGCTCGTCCAGCTGCTGGCGCACCCGGTGGGCGACGAGCAGCAGGTCCCCGGAGTCGATCCGGACCGCGCCCAGGTCGGTGCCGGCGACCTCCACCGCCGTGCGCACCGCCTCCGCGACGTCGTACGTGTCCACCAGCAGGGTCGTCCCGCGGCCCAGCGAGGCGACCTGCGCCGTGAAGGCGTCCCGCTCGCTGTCGTGGACCAGGGTGAAGGCGTGCGCGCTGGTGCCCACCGTCGGGATGCCGTACCGGAAGCCGGCCGCCAGGTCCGAGGTCGAGGTGAAGCCGCCGACGTACGCGGCCCGCGAGGCGGCGACGGCCGCCAGCTCGTGGGTGCGCCGGGCGCCCATCTCGATCAGCGGGCGACCGCCGGCCGCCGAGGACATCCGGGAGGCGGCCGCCGCGATCGCCGAGTCGTGGTTGAGGATCGACAGGATCACGGTCTCCAGCAGCACGCACTCGGCGAAGCTGCCCTCGACGCGCAGGACCGGCGAGCCGGGGAAGTAGGTCTCGCCCTCGGGGTAGCCCCAGATGTCACCCGAGAAGCGGTACGAGGCCAGCCAGTCGAGCGTGCGCATGTCGACGACGGCCCGCTCCCGCAGGAACTCCAGGACGGCTCCGTCGAAGCGGAAGTTCTCCACGGCGTCGAGCACGCGCCCGGTTCCCGCGACCACTCCGTAGCGGCGTCCCTCGGGCAGCCGTCGGGTGAAGACCTCGAAGACCGAACGGCGGTCCGCCGTGCCGTTGGCCAGTGCGGCTTGCAGCATCGTGAGCTCGTAATGGTCCGTGAAGAGCGCTGTGGACGGCACGTCCACCGGCAGGCCCAGGTCCGCAGGGTTCATGTCACGGATGCTAGCGCACATCTCGTCAAAGTGACGAGATGTGGGGGCCCGTTTGTGCGACGGCCCCCCGGCAGTGGCAGCATGGGACAAGTGAGTGTTGCTCCCGTTGAGATCGAACGCACCGAATCGGCCCGAGAGACCTACGCGGTCCCCGAACCCGACGTCCCCTGGGTGACCCTGGTGCACAACGACCCGGTCAACCTCATGAGCTACGTGACGTACGTGTTCCAGGCGTACTTCGGCTACCCGAAGGACAAGGCGACCAAGCTGATGATGGACGTCCACCACAAGGGCAGGGCGGTCGTCTCCAGCGGCTCCCGCGAGGAGATGGAGCGCGACGTGCAGGCCATGCACGGCTACGGGCTCTGGGCGACCCTCTCGCAGGACCGCACCTGATGGGCGGCGTGTTCGAACCCTTGAAGGGCGGCCCCGGAGCCGCCGTCGCGCTGGACGAGATCGAGATCTCCATCCTGCGCTCCCTCGCCGTCCAGTTGCTGGAGCTGATCGGCCCCGGCGAGCCGGAACCCGCCGCGGACGCCGACCCGCTGGCCGTGCTGTTCGCCTCCGACGGCCCGAGCGAGCCCCCGTCCGACCCGGCCCTGGCCCGGCTCTTCCCCGATGCCTACGGGGGCCCCGGCGCGGGACCGAAGGACGACCCGGAGGAGCTGCGGGCCCGCTCCTCGGAGTTCCGCCGCTTCACCGAGAACGACCTGCGCTCCCGCAAGCGGGAGGACGCGCTGGCCGTCGTGCGCAGCCTGGACGGCCTCGGCCCCGCCGGCGACGGGGCGGCGGTCCTGGAGCTGACCGGGGACCTGCCGCAGCGCTGGCTCGGCGCCCTGAACGACCTGCGGCTGACGATCGCGGCCCGGCTCGACATCACCGAGGACGACGAGAGCGCCATCCTGTTCCGGCTGCCGGACGAGGACCCGCGCAAGCCGATGGTGATGGCCTACCTGTGGCTCGGCGGCCTCCAAGAGACGCTGATCGAAACGCTCATCCGATGACCTGCGCGACGCGGACGTTGTTCGCTCAGCGGACGCTCAAATCCGGATAACGATCAGATCACCGCCATGCGGTGATCTGATCGGCGTCGGGGCCTATGCCCCGATATTTTTATGCCTTGCGCCACAGTTCCTCCCCTCGCGTCCCCATAAGCACGTGATAAATCTTCACGACTGCCGAAGGGACGCCACCCCTGTCCCCCGGCCCGCTTGAACCGGCTGACCGCCGGCGTGCAACTCCATCCGTATCCGGGGGGATCGAGGACCCGATCCGCAGCCAGCGAAGGCGCGGGTCGGCGTGGAGAAAGGCGCACCAGACATGACCTCTGTGCAGGTCGAGCAGCACGACAGGACGCCCGGCGAGGGCGATCAGGGCGAGGGGTACCACCGCGCACTCGGCGCCCGCCAGATCCAGATGATCGCGATCGGCGGAGCGATCGGCACCGGGCTGTTCCTCGGGGCGGGCAAGGCGATCTCCAAAGCCGGACCCAGCCTGATCCTGGCCTACGCCATCGCGGGCCTGGTCATCTTCTTCATCATGCGGGCCCTGGGCGAACTGCTCATGTACCGGCCGGTGTCCGGTTCCTTCTCGGACTACGCCCGCGAGTTCCTGGGCCCGTTCTGGGGCTACGCCACCGGCTGGACGTACTGGCTCTTCTGGGTGGTCACCGGCATCACCGAGGTCACCGCCGCCGCCAAGTACATGTCGTACTGGACCGACGACAGCTTCCCGCAATGGGCGTACGCGCTGATCTTCACGGTCATCCTCTACGCCGCGAACCTGATCTCCGTGAAGCTCTTCGGCGAGCTGGAGTTCTGGTTCTCCATGGTCAAGGTCACCGCCATCGTCGGCATGATCCTGATCTGCGCCGGCATCCTCACCATCGGCTTCTCCGACGCCGCGGCGACCGCCTCCGTCTCCAACCTGTGGAACGACGGCGGCTTCTTCCCCAAGGGCATCGGCGGCACGCTGATGACCCTGCAGATCGTGATGTTCGCCTTCCTCGCGGTCGAGCTGGTCGGCGTCACCGCCGGCGAGTCCAAGGACCCCGAGAAGACCCTGCCCAAGGCCATCAACACCGTGCCGTGGCGCATCGCCGTCTTCTACGTCGGCGCGCTCGTCATGATCCTCTCGGTCGTGCCGTGGACGCACTTCCAGCCCGGCGTCTCGCCCTTCGTCGCCGCCTTCGAGCGGATGGGCCTGGGAGTCGGCGCCGCGATCGTCAACTTCGTCGTCCTGACCGCGGCCCTGTCCTCCTGCAACTCGGGCATGTACTCCACCGGCCGGATGCTGCGCGACCTCGCGCTCAACGGCCAGGGCCCGAAGTTCTTCACCAGGCTGACGAAGAACGGCACCCCGCTGCTCGGCACCACCTTCTCCGCCGCGCTGATGCTGGTGGGCGTCTGGATCAACTACGTCGCCCCGGGCAAGGCCTTCGACTACGTCGTCTCCTTCGCCACCATCTCCGGGATGTGGGCCTGGATCATGATCCTGGTCTGTCAGATCCGCTACCGCGCCAAGGCCGACCGCGGCGAGCTGCCCCAGTCCTCCTTCCGCGCCCCCGGTGCCCCGTGGACCAGCTGGTTCGCCCTGCTGTTCATCGGGATGGTCATCGTCATGATGGGCGTCGACAAGGACTCCCGGGTCTCGTTGTACTGCGCCCCGCTGTGGGGTCTGCTCCTCGGCGTCTCCTACCTGGTGCTGAAGTCCCGCAACCCTCGCGGCGCGGCCTTCAACAAGGTTTCCTGACCCCGCGGGGACCGGACCTCCCGGCCGCCGTCCCGGCCGGGACCCGTGTCCCCGCGGCGCTCCGTCCGGCATTCGGGCCCTTCCGTACCACGCCTCGGTACGGGAGGGCCCGTCTGTCTATCCTGTCGCTCATGCTGACCCTCACCCAGGACCTGTACGACCGGATCGTCGAGCACGCCCGCAAGGACCACCCCGACGAGGCGTGCGGCGTCGTGGCCGGCCCGGCGGACACCGGGCGCCCCGAGCGGTTCATCCCGATGCTCAACGCCGCCCGATCGCCCACGTTCTACGAGTTCGACTCGAAGGACCTCCTGAAGCTCTACCGGGAGCTGGACGACCGCGACGAGGAACCGGTGATCGTCTACCACTCGCACACCGCCACCGAGGCCTACCCCTCGCGCACCGACGTGACCTACGCGAACGAGCCGGGCGCCCACTACGTGCTCGTCTCCACGGCCGACCAGGACGGTCTCGGCGAGTTCCAGTTCCGCTCGTACCGGATCGTCGAGGGCGTGATCACGGAGGAGGAAGTGCAGGTCGTGGCAGGCTACTGACCAGTATGTGAGCGGATGGCGTCCACGATGCGGGATCACACTCCAAACGGGGGACCGGGAATCGTTAACATGACCGCATGGTTCCCCACGACGTGAGCATCGAGACGCCCGGCAGGCTGCTGCTCGTGGCGCGGCTGCACGTCGACCTGTGCCGCCTCGCCAGCGCCATCTGTCCGGCCGGCTGAGCGACCCAGCCCTCCCGCGCGGGGGCGCAAGAACCGCGCGCATCCACGTTCTTACGGTTTAACGCCCTTCACGACACTGGAGCCTGCCATGGCCATCGAGGTCCGCATCCCCACCATCCTCCGCACCTACACCGACGGCGAGAAGGCCGTGAACGGCGAGGGCGCGACCCTGTCCGAGCTGTTCGCGGACCTGGAGACGCGGCACAAGGGCATCGAGGAGCGCATCGTCGACCAGGCCGCCGGTGGTCAGCTGCGCCGCTTCGTGAACGTCTACCTCAACGACGAGGACGTCCGCTTCCTCGACGGCATCTCCACCGCGCTCAAGGACGGCGACAGCGTCACCATCCTTCCGGCCGTGGCCGGCGGCTCGAAGTAATGCGCTACGACTCCCCGCTCGCGGCCGTCGGCAACACGCCGCTGGTCCGGCTGCCCCGGCTCTCGCCCTCCGCCGACGTGCGGATCTGGGCGAAGCTGGAGGACCGCAACCCGACCGGCTCGATCAAGGACCGCCCCGCGCTCCACATGGTCGAGCAGGCGGAGAAGGACGGCCGCCTCTTCCCCGGCTGCACCATCCTGGAGCCCACCTCCGGCAACACGGGCATCTCCCTGGCGATGGCCGCGAAGCTCAAGGGCTACCGGATCGTGTGCGTCATGCCGGAGAACACCTCCCAGGAGCGGCGCGACCTTCTGACGATGTGGGGAGCCGAGATCGTCCCGTCGCCCGCGGCGGGCGGCTCGAACACGGCGGTCCGGGTGGCCAAGGAGCTGGCCGTGGAGCACCCGGACTGGGTGATGCTCTACCAGTACGGCAACCCGGACAACGCGGGCGCCCACTACGCGACCACCGGGCCGGAGATCCTCGCCGACCTCCCGTCCATCACGCACTTCGTGGCGGGCCTGGGCACCACCGGCACCCTGATGGGCGTCGGCCGGTACCTGCGCGAGCACGTCGAGGGCATCAGGATCGTCGCGGCCGAGCCCCGGTACGACGACCTGGTCTACGGCCTGCGCAACCTCGACGAGGGCTTCGTCCCCGAGCTGTACGACGCCTCCGTGCTCACCACCCGCTTCTCGGTGGGCTCCGCGGACGCCGTCACCCGCACCCGGGACCTGCTGCGCGAGGAGGGCATCTTCGCGGGCGTCTCCACCGGCGCCGCCCTGCACGCGGCGATCGGCGTGGGCCGCAAGGCCGTCGCCGCGGGGGAGAGCGCCGACATCGTCTTCGTCGTCGCCGACGGCGGCTGGAAGTACCTGTCGACGGGCGTCTACACGGCGGCCACGACGGAGGAGGCCATCGAGGCCCTCCAGGGCCAGCTCTGGGCGTGAGCCGTACGCGCCCCCGACCCGCCCGCCCGGCGGGGTCAGGGGGCGGGGGCCGGCAGTGCGGCGGGGACGGCGGCGGGGCCGGGCGCCGGGTCCCGGAGACGAGGACCCGGAGACGAGGACCCGGAGACCAGGACCCGGACTCCGTCCGGGGACGCCTCCGGGGCGGTCCGCCGTCGGGTCGGGGGCATCGTGGCCGCGCCGCTACCGGATCACCCCGCACCCCCTCCGAGTCCCTTGGCCTCGTCCCACAGCGTCGGGTCCAGCGTGCCCAGCCGGGTGCGGAACTCCCACAACGACACCTCCGCCGGCCGGTCCGCCTCCAGGAAGCTCCCGCGTCCCTGCCGGCCCACCACCCCGGGCGGCAGCGGGATCACCCCGGGGCGACGGTCGTCGTACTTGGCGGTGATCCACGCGACCCGGGCCCGCTCCCGGTGCGGCCGCACGGCCAGGACCAGGCAGGACCTGCCGTCCACCAACCCCCACAGCTCGCGGACCCGCACCGGCGGGGGCGGCCCCGGCCCGTGCGGCGGTGACGCCGGCGCCCCGCCGCGGGCACCCAGGACCCGCCGCGGCAGCAGCACCACCACCGCCACGGCGACCACCGCCGCGAGCGCGGGCCACCAGGACGTGTCCATCCTCCGACCGTAGTCGCGCGCGGGGCGCCCGGCGCGGCAACGCCCGTACCCGCCGTCGCTCCCCCGGGTGACAGGACAGGTGATTCCCCCCACAACGGCCCGCCGTGGAGGAGCGACCCGAGGTTTCGCGCCTTACGCTCGACGCACGCACGGCCCGCATTCCGTCCACGGACCGTCCACGGAGGTTCACGCTCCATGAAGCTCACCGTCGTCGGCTGCTCGGGGTCGTTCCCGTCCGCGGAATCGGCCTGTTCGAGCTACCTCGTCGAGGCCGACGGCTTCCGCCTGCTCCTCGACATGGGCAACGGCTCGCTCGGGGCGCTCCAGCGCCACTGCGGTCTCTACGACCTCGACGCGATCTTCCTGAGCCACCTGCACGCCGATCACTGCATCGACATGTGCGCGTACTTCGTCGCCCGCTACTACCGCCACGAGGGCGGCCGCTGCGGCACCATCCCCGTCTACGGCCCCGAGGGCACCGAACAGCGCCTGACCACCGCGTACGAGGACGTCCCCGACGCGAGTTCGATGAGCGAGGTCTTCGACTTCCGGACGCTGAAGACGGCCGCGTTCGAGATCGGGCCGTTCACGGTGCGCACCGAGAAGGTCTGCCATCCGGTGGAGTCGTACGGCATCCGCATCGAGCACGGCGGCCGCTCGCTGGCCTACTCGGGGGACACCGGGGTCTGCCCCGAGCTGGGTGCCCTGGCCGACGGCGTCGACCTCTTCCTGTGCGAGGCCTCCTTCACGCACGGCAAGGAGGACATCCCCGACCTTCACCTGAACGGCCGCGAGGCCGGGGAGTACGCCAGCGCGGGGCAGGTCGGGCGGCTGGTCCTGACGCACATCCCGCCGTGGACGGACGCCGGCCAGAACCTCGCCGACGCCCGCGCGGTCTACGACGGCCGGGTCGACCTGGCGTACGCGGGCGCGGTCTACGAACTCTGAGGCGGGTACGGGGAGCCCCCCGTCACTCCGTCACCCCGCCACCCGCCCACGGCGGAGCCCCCGCCCTCCCTTCCGGGAGAGCGGGGGCTCCGTCGTACGTGGTGCGGGCTGCTTACTTGGCCTCGGCCTTCTGCAGCTCGGCGAGCTCCTCGTCGGACTCGCGGCCCGGCGTCGGGAGGTTGAACTTCGTGATCGCGAAGCGGAAGACGAAGTAGTAGACCGCCGCGAAGCACAGGCCGACGCCCGCCAGCATCCACGGCTTCTCCGCGATGCCGAGGTTCAGCAGGAAGTCGACGAGGCCGGCGGAGAAGCCGAAGCCGTCCCGCATGCCCAGGGCCCAGGTGAGGGCGAGGGAGACACCGGTCAGCACCGCGTGGATCGCGTACAGCACCGGGGCGATGAACATGAAGGTGAACTCGATCGGCTCGGTCACACCGGTGACGAAGGAGGTGAGCGCGAGGGAGAACATCATGCCGCCGACGACCTTGCGGCGCTCGGGGCGGGCGCAGTGGACGATCGCGAGGCAGGCCGCCGGGAGGGCGAACATCATGATCGGGAAGAAGCCGGTCATGAACTGTCCGGCGGTCGGGTCACCGGCGAGGAAGCGACCGATGTCGCCGTGCACGGCGCCGGTCGGGGTGTCGAAGGAGCCGGCCTGGAACCACGGGAAGGAGTTCAGCAGGTGGTGCATGCCGATCGGGATCAGCGCGCGGTTGGCGACACCGAAGATGCCCGCGCCGACGGCGCCCGAACCGGTCAGCCACTCACCGAAGTTGTGCAGGCCCGTGCCGAGCACCGGCCAGATCAGACCGAAGACGATGCCGGTGACGAGGCCCGCGAGGGCGGAGAGGATCGGGACGAGGCGGCGGCCGCCGAAGAAGCCCGCCCAGTCCGGCAGCTTGGTCCGGTAGAACTTCTGGTAGAGCAGCGCGGTGATGACACCCATCACGACGCCGCCGAGCACACCGGCGTTGACCGGGGCGTCGACGTTGACGATCTTCCCGCCGACGACCTTGGCGACCTTGGGCAGGTTGCTGTCGGTGAAGGTGGCGAGCACCGCCTTGAAGACGAGGTAGCCGGTGACCGCGGCGAGGGCGGTCGAGCCGTCCGACTTCTTCGCGAAGCCGATCGCGATGCCGACGGCGAACAGCAGCGCCATGTTGTCGAGGATCGCGCCACCACCGGCGGCCATGTAACCGGCGATCTTGAGGATGAACGTCGGGAAGACGTCCTTGTCGCCGAGCATGTCGGCCGCGCCCAGGCGGAGCAGGAGCGCGCCGGCGGGCAGCACGGCAACGGGGAGCATGAGGCTCCGGCCGATGCGCTGCATGACGGCCATCACGCCAGCGCCCTTCTTCTTTTCCGCAGCGGCGGTGGCTGTGGACATGGACTTCCTCCAGTGGACAAGGCGCTGCCAGGGCGGGAAAAAGGGGTTGGCGACGTCTCGGAAAGGGGGACCGCGGGGGCCGGAACGAGCCACGCGTGGTCTACACCAATAGGTGGTGTAGACCAGTTGTAACACGGTGAGGGTTAGATAAGGAACCTTCAATTTCCAGTGGCGTACGCCACACCCGCCCCGAGCGGGTCCGCCATCCGGAACCGTGGACTTCCGGACGTGGCGAAGGCCCCCGGATCCTGGGATCCGAGGGCCTCCACCGGCCGGGCCGACGGGCCCCGCGCGGCCGGCCGCGCCTTCATAACGGCTTGGCTACGCCTTGGTGTTGTCCGCCTGCATGGCCGCGATCTCCTCGTCCGACTCGCGTCCGGGGGTCGGGATGTCGAACTTGGTGATGGCGAAGCGGAAGACGGCGTAGTAGACGACGGCGAAGCACAGGCCGATCGGAATGATCATCCAGGGCTTGGTCGCCAGGCTCCAGTTGATGACGTAGTCGATCAGGCCGGCCGAGAAGCTGAAGCCGTCGTGCACCCCCAGTGCCCAGGTCACCGCCATGGACACACCGGTCAGCACGGCGTGGATCGCGTACAGCGCCGGCGCCACGAAGAGGAAGGAGTACTCCAACGGTTCCGTGATGCCCGTGACGAACGAGGTCAGGCCGACCGACAGCATCAGACCGCCGACCTCCTTGCGGCGCAGCGGCTTCGCGCAGTGGGTGATGGCCAGGGCCGCGGCCGGCAGGGCGAACATCATGATGGGGAAGAACCCGGACAGGAACTGCCCCGCGCTCGGGTCGCCGTTCAGGAACATCGGGATGTCGCCGTGGACGACCTGTCCGTCCGGCGTGGTGAAGCTGCCGAACTGGAACCACACCGGCACGTTCAGGAACTGGTGCAGGCCGATCACCAGCAGCGCGCGGTTCGCGAGGCCGAAGATGCCGGCGCCCCAGGAGCCGAGCCCCACCAGCCAGTCGGAGAAGCTCTCCAGCCCGTCGCCGATCGGCGGCCAGATCCACAGGCACAGCACGGCGAACGCGATCGCGACGAAGGTCATGATGATCGGGACGAGCCGGCGGCCGTTGAAGAAGCCCAGCCAGTCGACCAGCTTCACCCGGTGGTAGCGCTGCCAGAACCAGGCGGCCAGCATGCCCATGATGATGCCGCCGAACACCCCCGGGTTCTGGAAGCTGTACTCGGCGAAGGTGTCGTCGGGCCCCAGACAGCCGCCCCCGATGTCCTTCGTCCCTTCGGGGCAGCCCTGCGGGAAGGCCCGCAGCACGCTGCGGTAGACGAGGAAGCCCACGACCGCCGCGAGCGCGGTGGAGCCGTCCGCCTTCTTGGCCATGCCGATCGCGACGCCGACGCAGAAGAGGAGCGGGAGTCCGAGGTCGGCGTTGAGGAGGGCGCCGCCCGCGCTCGCCATCACCTTGGCGACGTCGGTCCAGCCGAGGCCGTCCTTGCCGAAGACGTCGTTCTGGCCGAGGCGGTTCAGGATGCCGGCCGCGGGGAGGACGGCGATCGGCAGCTGGAGGCTCCGTCCCATCTTCTGCAGGCCCTGGAACAAGCCGTTCCACCACTTCGGCTGTGGCGCCGTCGCGGCACTGCTCGTGCTCATCGCGTCCTCCCTGACCCGGCCCGGTTTTTGGCAGTCGCAACACTTGCGGCACACTGGTGTAGACCAGTTGACGGGCAGGCTGCTGCTGATGGTCATCATTCGGCAGCTACGGGGCACGCGCCCGTGTAGATGGGCCAACCGTGAGCTACCGTGACGAAGCGGACGACGCGGGTTACGGCCGCCGAGACTCGTTCTTCGAACCACTCAGGGAGAAACACATGGCCACCAAGGCTGAGAAGATCGTCGCCGGGCTCGGCGGCATCGACAACATCGAAGAGGTCGAGGGCTGCATCACCCGCCTGCGCACCGAGGTCAAGGACCCGTCCCTGGTCGACGATGTCGCCCTGAAGGCCGCGGGCGCCCACGGCGTCGTCAAGATGGGCACGGCGATCCAGGTCGTCATCGGCACCGACGCCGACCCGATCGCCGCGGACATCGAGGACATGATGTGATCAAGCCCCAGGGCTGATCCGCACGAACGAAAAGGGCGCTCCGTCCGACCTGGTCACACGGTCGGGCGCGGCGTCCTTTGCCGTTGCCCGCACGACCCCGCGGCCGAGACGGGCGGACAGCCGACGACCGGCGTCAGGGATCGCGGCCGCTGCTGAAGAACGCCCCGACCGACGCTCCGTCGTCCCGACACGAGACGCGGCGTATTCGACCCTCGGCCCGACCGTCCCCGGCCGCCCCCGCCCGCCCTCATGGTCCGGGCCCCGTCCCCCCGTCTCCATGTGGTGGTGGTTGCGGCCGTGTGGGACGGACTGCCGGCTCCCCACCCGAGCGGGAGGAGTGGCATCGAGCGGCCGTCACCGGTGGGCGGAGGGCTGCGTCCGGAAGGGTTCGGACGGGGTCCTCGCGCATTCGGGTACCGACTAGGCTCACAGCCATGTCTCGCATCGACGGCCGCACGCCCGAACAGCTCCGCCCGGTCACCATCGAACGCGGATGGAGCAAGCACGCCGAGGGCTCCGTCCTCATCTCCTTCGGTGACACCAAGGTGTTCTGCACCGCCTCCTTCACCGAAGGCGTCCCGCGCTGGCGCAAGGGCAGCGGCGAGGGCTGGGTGACCTCCGAGTACTCGATGCTGCCGCGCTCGACCAACACCCGCGGCGACCGCGAGTCCGTCCGCGGCAAGATCGGCGGCCGCACCCACGAGATCTCCCGCCTCATCGGCCGTTCGCTGCGCGCGGTCATCGACTACAAGGCCCTCGGCGAGAACACCATCGTCCTGGACTGCGACGTCCTCCAGGCCGACGGCGGCACCCGCACCGCCGCCATCACCGGCGCCTACGTCGCGCTCGCGGACGCCGTCGCCTGGGGTCAGAAGAAGAAGCTGATCAAGGCCGGGCGCAAGCCGCTCACCGGCACCGTCGCCGCCGTCAGCGTCGGCATCGTCGACGGCGAGCCCCTCCTCGACCTCTGCTACGAGGAGGACGTGCGCGCCGAGACCGACATGAACGTGGTCTGCACCGGCGACGGCCGCTTCGTCGAGGTCCAGGGCACCGCCGAGGGCGAGCCCTTCGACCGCAAGGAGCTCAACGCGCTCCTCGACCTCGCCACCGGCGGCTGCGCCGACCTGGAGGCCCTCCAGCTGGGCGCGCTGGAGCTGCAGGTTCCGTAGTCCGCGCAGAACCACCGGGCGCGCAGCCGCGTCCGAGCAAGTACGGGCGCACGGTGTCACAGCCGTGCGCCCGTCCACGTATCCGAGTTGTGGGGGACCCCTAAATGAAGCCGAAGTTCCGCATCGCCGCCGTGGCGCTGGCCGCCGCGCTCACCGTCCCGGCCCTGACCTCCTGCGACGCGATATCCACGGCGATGGACTGCGCCAACACGGCGGTGGCCATCGCCGACAGCGCCAACGACCTCCAGCAGGCGGTCTCGCAGGCCGGCAACAGCCCGCAGGAGGCGCAGAACGCGCTGAACTCGATCGACGCGAGCCTGAAGAAGATCGGCGACCAGACGGACAACACCGACCTGGGCAAGGCCATCGACTCGATGACCACGGCCGTGCAGAACGTCCGCACCTCCCTGGAGGGCGGCAACGTCAACCCGGACATCAAGCCGGTCGCCGACGCGGCCTCCGAGATCTCCAAGGTCTGCACCCCGGGCTGAACCGGCCGGCGGCCCGGAACGAGCGGCCCGGAATAATGGCGGCATGACCTCGACGCCCAGCCGCCTGATCCTGGCCACCCGCAACGCGGGCAAAGTCACCGAACTCCGCGCCATCCTGTCCGACGCCGGCCTGCCGCACGAGCTGGTCGGCGCGGACGCGTACCCGGACATCCCGGACGTCAAGGAGACCGGCGTCACCTTCGCCGAGAACGCCCTCCTCAAGGCCCACGCCCTCGCCCGGGCCACCGGCCTGCCGGCCGTCGCCGACGACTCGGGCCTGTGCGTCGACGTCCTGAACGGCGCGCCCGGCATCTTCTCCGCCCGCTGGGCCGGCTCCCACGGCGACGACAAGGCCAACCTCGACCTGCTGCTCGCCCAGCTGGGCGACATCGCCGACGAGCACCGCGGCGCCCACTTCTTCTGCGCGGCGGCCCTGGCCCTGCCGGACGGCACCGAACGCGTCGTCGAGGGTCGGCTGCTGGGCACCCTGCGACACGCCCCCGAAGGCGGCGGCGGCTTCGGCTACGACCCGATCCTCCAGCCGCTGGGCCTATCGCGCACCTGTGCGCAGCTCGACCCGGCCGAGAAGAACGCCATCTCCCACCGCGGCCTGGCCTTCCGCGCCCTGGTCCCGGTGATCCGGGAACTGCTGGGCTGAGGCCCGCCGCCTCCGCCCACCGCCCGCCGAGAACGCCCGGGGCACCCGAACGCACCCGAACGCACTCGAACGCAACGAACGCACCCGAACGCACCAAACGCACCGAAGGCCCGACTCGACGAGTCGGGCCTTCGATTGCTTGGTTCGTGCGGCCTGAGGGATTCGAACCCTCACGGGATTTCTCCCATCGCACCCTAAATGCGAGGCGTCTGCCGTTCCGCCAAGGCCGCGTGAGGCCCATCGTAGCGGCCGATCACCGGCCGCGGCACGGGTGTCGCGCGGATTGCGTCGACGCGCTCCCACCCGTGCCGGGCGCCCGGACCGGGGGCGGTACGGGCGCCCTGGTGGGCGGGCGCGTCAGATGCCCAGGTCCTTGATGATCTTCGCTACGTGGCCGGTCGCCTTCACGTTGTAGAAGGCGTGCGCGACCTTGCCGTCCTCGTCCACGACCACCGTGGAACGGATGACCCCGGTCACCGTCTTGCCGTACAGCTTCTTCTCGCCGAAGGCGCCGTACGCCGTCAGGGTCTCCTTCTGCGGGTCCCCGACCAGGGTCACCTTCAGGTTCTCCACCTCGCGGAACTTGGCGAGCTTCTCCGGCTTGTCGGGGGAGACACCGATGACGTCGTACCCGGCGGTGGCCAGGGCGTCCAGGTTGTCGGTGAAGTCGCAGGCCTGCTTGGTGCAGCCCGGCGTCAGGGCCGCGGGGTAGAAGTACACGATCACCTTGCGGCCCTTGTGGTCGGCCAGCGAGACCTCGTTGCCGTCCGCGTCGGGCAGGGTGAAGGCGGGGGCGGTGTCGCCCGGCTGGAGTCGCTCGCTCATCTCAACAGTCTCCTCGGGAGGGGATCGGTACGTCATGAGCCTAAGCTGACGGAGCTGACAGACTGTCCATGACGGATCACGCCACAGACGACACAACGACGGAGGCAGCGCGGTGCCGGAAGCCAGGACCCCCGCTCAGATCGAGGCGGACATCGTCCGTCGCCGCGAGCAGCTCGCCGAGACGCTCGACGAGATCGGCGTGCGGATGCACCCGAAGACGATCGTCGGGGACGCGAAGGCGAGGGTCGCCTCGACGGTCGACCAGACCGCCGGACGGGCCTTCGTCGCCGTCAACCGCCTCGTCACCGACGTCAAGGACGGCCTTCGCCACGAGGACGGGGCGCCGCGCATCGAGCGCATCGTGCCCGTGGCCCTGCTGGCCGCCGGCGTGGTCGGACTCCTCGTGGTGTCGGCGCGCCGCAAGCGGTGAGCACCCACCTTCGGACGGGGCGGAGCGCGGCAGGTAGGTTCGGGGCGTGAGCGAGAACACCACCCACGACAAGCTGCCCATTCGCATGCTGCACGACCGCGTGCTCGTGAAGTCCGACCTGCCCGAGGGCGAACGCCGCTCCGGCGGCGGGATCCTGATCCCGGCGACGGCGGCCGTGGGCAAGCGGCTCTCCTGGGCCGAGGTGGTCGCCGTCGGACAGAACGTCCGGAGCGTCGAGCCGGGTGACCGGGTGCTGTACGACCCGGAGGACCGGGCCGAGGTCGAGGTGCGCGGGGCGACGTACGTCCTGATGCGCGAGCGGGACCTGCACGCGGTGGCCGCCGAGCGGCTGGAGGGGTCGAAGGACTCCACCGGGCTCTATCTCTGATCCTGACGAGGCCTGACGAGGCCTGACGAACCCTGAGGGCCGGTGGCCGAGGTCACCGGCCCTCAGTGCTGCCCCTTTGCTACGGTGGAGGGGAACCCCCGACGAGACGCGCCGTACCGGGTTGCAGGACGCAAAGACGACGCACCCCGTTTCCGTCTCGTCCCGGAGGTGCCTGTCATGGCCTGGGTTCTGCTTCTCATCGCCGGTCTGCTCGAAGTCGGCTGGTCTATCGGCATGAAGTTCACCGAGGGATTCACCCGGCTGTGGCCGTCCGTGTTCACCGGTGCCGGGATCGTCGCCAGCATGGTCCTACTGTCCTACGCCGCCAAGACGCTGCCCATCGGCACCGCGTACGGGGTCTGGGTGGGCATCGGCGCGGCCGGGGCCGCGGTGCTCGGCATGGCGGTGCTCGGGGAACCCGTCACCGCCGCCCGGATCTTCTTCATCTGCCTGCTGCTGGTCGCCGTGGTCGGGCTGAAGGCCACCTCCGGCCACTGAGCCGGTCCGGCGTCGTACGAGGCTGGTCGGGCCCGACCCGTACGGGCCCGACCGGGTCTCATTCGAGGTAGTCCGCCGGCGGCCGGCGGCCGAAGGCGCCACCCGGGGTGTCGCCGCCGGTGTTCTGGCCGCCGTTGGTCCGGCCTCCGTCCGTTTGGCCGCCGTTGGTCTGCCCGCCCTGGGTCTGCCCGGCGTCCGTCCGGCCGCCGTCCGTCTGGCCGCCGTCGGTCTGCCCGCCGTCGGTCTGGCCGCCCTGCGTCTGGCCGGCCTGCGTCTGCCCGCCTTGGTTGCGCCCCCCGTCCGTCCGCCCCCCGTCCGTCCGCCTCCCGTCCGTTCGGCCGCCGTCGGTCTGCCCGCCCTGTTCGCGGCCCCCGTCCGTCTGACCGCCGTCCGTGCGGCCCTCCGTCGGCGGGGTGTCCGGGTCGATGGGGAAGCCGTCCGGCGGCTGCGGGACGTCCGGCTGCTGCGGCCGTGAGGCGCCCCGCTGGAGTTCGAGGTCGAAGTCCACGGGGTCCGAGGACTCCAGGGCCGTCTTCGTGTACGCCGCCCAGATCCGCGCCGGATAGCCGCCGCCCCCGATGCGCCGCTCGCCCAGCGCCCCGTAGAGGGACTGGAGCGTGCCCGTGTCCGGGTCCTGGCCCATCATCGACACCACCGTGACCAGGTCCGGGGTGTACGCCGCGAACCACGCCGAGCGGTCCAGTTCGGCCGTGCCCGTCTTGCCCGCCGCCGGGTGGCCCGCCGCCAGGGCGGCCGTACCGGTGCCGTTGTCGACGACGCTGACCAGCATGGACGTCGTCGTGTCGGCGGCCTCACGGCTGACGACCTGCTCCGCGGTGCGGTCGGGGAGCCCGATGGTGTCCCCGTCCTTCGTGATCTTCTCCAGGAAGGTGTACGGGGTGCGCCGGCCGTGGTCGGCGAGGGTCGCGTACGCCTGCGTCATGTCCAGGACGCTCGCCTGCATGGTGCCGAGGGCGATGGCCGGGCCCGCGTCGAAGTTCGGGGTGCTCTCGGGGATGCCCAGGGCGATCGCCGTCCGCTTGACCTTCTCCCCGCCGACGTCCACGGCCATCTGCGCGTAGACCGTGTTGACCGAGAGGTCGGTCGCCGTGTTGACGGTGATGTTCCCGTACGAGACCTGCCCCTCGTTCTCGGGGGCGAAGCGGATCCGGCCGCCGACCACCGGGCGCTTGTTGTCGCCGTTGTAGACGGTGTTCGGGGTGATGCGCCGGCCGTCCTGGGTGCGCGAGTCGTTCTCCACGGCGGCCGCGAAGACGAACGGCTTGAAGGTGGAGGCCACCTGGTAGTCGTGCCGGGTCGCGTTGTTGACGTACTGCTTCGTGTAGTCGATGCCGCCGTACAGGGCGACGACCTTGCCGGTGGCCGGATCGATGGAGGCCCCGCCCGCCCGCACCAGCCGGTCCGCGGGACGGGCCGCCGGGTCGAGGTCGTCCACCATCTCGGTCCGCACCGCGTCGACGAACGCCGCCTGACGGCGCTTGTCGATCGTCGTGGTGATCCGGTAGCCGCCCTCCGCGAGGGTCTTGTCGTCGAGGATCCCGCGCTCGGTGATGTAGTCCTTGACGGCCTCCACCAGGTACCCGCGCTGGCCCGACAGCCCGGACGCCGGACGGATCCTGCCCGGCTCGGGGAACCGCGCCGCGGCCCGCTCCGCCGGGTCCATCCACTCCTTCTTCACCATCCCGTCGAGCACGTAGTTCCAACGGGCGACGGCCCGGTCCCGACCGCGGGGGTGCGCGACGACGTCGAAGGCGCTGGGGGAGTTGAGCAGGGTCGCCAGGTAGGCGCCCTCGGCGGTGGTCAGCCGGTTGACGTCCTTGCCGTAGTAGGCCTGCGCGGCGGCCTGGATCCCGTAGGCGTTGCGGCCGAAGTAGCTGGTGTTCAGGTAGCCCTCCAGGATGTAGTCCTTCGACTTCTCCCGGCCGAGCTTGATCGCGATGAAGAACTCCTTCACCTTCCGGTTCACCGTCTGTTCCTGGCCCAGGTAGTAGTTCTTGACGTACTGCTGGGTGATCGTCGAGCCGGACTGCTTGCCCTTCCCGGTGATCGTGTTCCAGGCGGCGCGGACCATCGCCTTCGGATCCACCGCCCGCTCGGAGTGGAAGTCCCGGTCCTCGGCGGCCAGTACGGCCTCCTGGACCGTCAGCGGAACCTGTGAGAGCGGCACGTTGACCCGGTTGACCTCGCCGTCACCGGCCAGCTGCGACCCGTCCGCGTACAGGTACACGTTGGACTGCGCGGTGGCAGCCGCGTTCGCTGGCGGGATGTCCACCAGCAGGTAACCGGCCACCAGGGCGCCGCCCAACAGCAACCCGATCAGCAGGAGGGAACCCAGCAGCATCCGCCACGTCGGAACGACGCGCCGCCAACCGGTGCGCCGGCGCCCGCCCTTGCCGGCGGGCCGGCCGCCGGCGGCGGCCCCGCGGGGGGCGGGTGCGGCGACGGGCTCCGGGGGTGCGCCCTCGGGGGTGTCCGGATCGCGAGGCGTCCAGCCCGGTGGTGGTGACTGGTCGCTCATCGCCGGAACTCCTCGGGGCCGTGCGAAATATCCACATCCGTACCTCATGGTGTCTACCCGATGCCCGGAGTTTCCGCGCCGGACGGGCATAAATCGGTCGCGTGGCTCGCCCCTCCGCACTAAGCTCGCGCGCTTTGGCCGACGTAGGAACGATGGGGAAAACGGAGGGGATACGGTGCGTCAGAGAGCGCTGCTCTACGGGGCCGTCGCCGCGGGCGGCTTCCGGCGGTACGCGGCCTACGGAACGGCGACGGCCGCGGGGGTTTTCACCAACACCGTGTTCGGATTCATCGTCGCCTACACGTACGTCGCCCTGTGGGACGAACGGCCGGGCCTCGGCGGCTACGACCAGGCGCAGGCACTCACCTTCGTCTGGGTGAGCCAGTCCGTGCTCGCGGCCGCGGCGCTCATCGGGGGCGGCTTCCAGGAGGAGTTCCAGGAACGGGTCCGCACGGGGGACATCGCCGTCGACCTGTACCGGCCGGCGGACCTCCAACTGTGGTGGCTGGCCTCCGACCTCGGGCGGGCCGCCTTCCAACTGCTGGGCCGCGGGGTGGTGCCGCTGATCGCCGGCGCCCTCGCCTTCCCGCTGGCGCTGCCCGTCGACCCGGTGCGCTGGCTGCTGTTCCTGGTGTCCGTCGCGCTCGGGCTGATCGTCAGCTTCGCGGTGCGCTTCCTGCTCGGGCTGGCCGCGTTCTGGCTGTTGGACGGCACCGGGATCAACCTGATGGCGACCGTCGTGACCATCTTCTTCTCCGGGATGGTGCTGCCGCTGACGGTGTTCCCCGGCGCGTTCGGCGAGCTGGCCCGGGCGCTGCCGTGGGCGGCGATGCTCCAGGTCCCGATGGACGTGCTGCTCGGCACGCACGCGGGCGCCGGCAACGCGGCGCGGGCGCTGGGCTTCCAGGCCGGCTGGGCGCTGGTCCTGTTGGGCGCGGGCCGGCTGATGCAGACGGCGGCGACGCGGAAGGTGGTGGTCCAGGGTGGCTGAGGCAACGGGCGTCGCCGCCCTGGACGGTCCCGGCACGGACGCGGGCGCCGACGGGCCCGGGCGGTTCGGGGGGTTCGACGGGGCCGTCCGCAACCGCGCGTGGGAGGGGTTGCGCGGCTACGGGCTCATCGTCGCGATGTGGATCCGCTCGACCATGACGTACCGGACGTCGTTCTTCCTCGCGACCTTCGGGAACGCGGCGATCACCCTGCTCGACTTCGCGACGATCGTCATCATGTTCTCGCACGTGGACGAGCTCGCCGGGTTCACGCTCCCCGAGATCGCCCTGCTGTACGGCTCCTGCTCGGCGTCGCTGGGCCTGGCCGACCTGCTCCTCGGCAACACCGACCGGATCGGCTCCCGGATCCGCGACGGCTCCCTGGACACCATGCTGGTGCGGCCGGTCCCGGTGCTCGCGCAGGTCGCCGCGGACCGGTTCGCCCTGCGCCGCCTCGGCCGGATCGTGCAGGGCCTCGGCGTGCTGACCTGGGCGGTCTCGGCGTTGGACGTGGAGTGGACGGCCGGCAAGGTGCTGCTGGTCCCCGTGATGATCCTGGCCGGGGCGGGCATCTTCGGGGCGGTGATGGTGGCTGGCGCGGCCTTCCAGTTCGCCGCCGGCGACGCGGCCGAGGTGCAGAACTCCTTCACGTACGGCGGCTGCACGATGCTCCAGTACCCGCCGTCGGTCTTCGCCAAGGACCTGCTGCGCGGGGTCACCTTCATCGTCCCGCTCGCCTTCGTCAACTGGCTGCCCGCCCTGTACGTCCTGGGCCGGCCCGATCCGCTCGGGCTGCCGTCGTGGGTGGCGTTCGCGAGCCCGTTGGTGGCCTTCCTGGTGTTCCTGCCCGCGTCGCAGGCCTGGCGCGCGGGTGTCCGTTCGTACCGCAGCACGGGGAGTTGAGGGCTGATGACAGAAGCACTGATCGCACTGGACGGCGTCGAGAAGGTCTTCGACGTACGCCGCCGCGTGAACTGGTTCCGGCGGGAGAAACGGCAGGTCAGGGCCGTGGACGGGATCAGCTTCGAGGTCGCGCGGGGCGAGATGGTCGGCTACATCGGGCCCAACGGAGCCGGCAAGTCCACCACCATCAAGATGCTCACCGGCATCCTCAACCCCAGCGGCGGCCGGCTGCGCGTCGCCGGCATCGACCCCGCGCGGGAACGGATGCGCCTCGCGCACCGGATCGGGGTGGTCTTCGGACAGCGCACCACCCTGTGGTGGGACCTGCCGCTGAAGGACTCGTACGGGCTGATGCGCCGGATGTACCGGATCCCGGCGGCCCGCTACGCCGAGAACCTGGAACGCTGCGTCGACCGGCTCGACCTCGCCGCACTGCTCGACGTACCGGTGCGCCAGCTGTCGCTGGGGCAGCGGATGCGCGGGGACATCGCCGCGGCGCTGCTGCACGATCCGGAGGTGCTGTACCTGGACGAGCCGACGATCGGACTCGACGTGGTCAGCAAGGCGAAGGTACGGGGCTTCCTGCGGCAGCTCAACGAGGAACTCGGCACCACCGTCCTGCTCACCACGCACGACCTCCAGGACATCGAGCAGCTCTGCGAGCGGGTGATGGTCATCGACCACGGCCGCCTCATGTACGACGGCCCGCTCGGCGGGCTGCACGCGGCCGGCCCGGAAGGGGCGGGCGAACGGACCCTGGTGGTCGACCTGGAGGCGGAGATCGCGCCGATCGAGGTCGCGGGGGCCCGGGTGGTGAAGGTGGACGGACCCCGTCAGTGGTTGGCCTTCCCCGCACAGGCCTCGGCGGCGCCTCTGGTGGCGGAGGTGGCGGCCCGCTACCCGCTCCTGGACCTGTCGGTGCGGGAGCCCGACATCGAGGACGTCATCGCCCGGATGTACGCGGGTCGGGGTTGAGTCAGGGGCCCGCCTCAGGGTCGATCCCGGGGCGACGTCCGGGAAGACGTCCGGGGGTGGGCCGTTCAACTGGTGCGGATCTCTGCATAGTGTGGTCCACATGAGTGACGAGCGGCCCGAGAAGTCGTTGCCCGAGCAGGCTCCGGTAGCGGAGCCGGCGGCGCCGCGGAAGGTGTCGTGGGAGAAGGGAGCGCCGGAGCGGGCGCCGTTGCCGGAGCTGAGGGCCTCCGACGCCGACCGGGACCGGGTGGTGGAGCGCCTGCGGGACGCCGTCGCCGAGGGACGGCTCGACATGGAGGAGTTCGAGGAGCGGCTGGAGGCGGTCTACGCCTCCAGGACGTACGCCGAACTCGCCCCCCTGACCCGCGACCTTCCGCAGGTGCCCGGCGAGTCCCAGCCCGGCGCCCCCGCGTCCGCCGGTCCGGCCCGGGGCGACGGGGCGCGGTCCTCCTGGCAGTCCCGCATCGGGGGCCGGGGCACCTCGGCGACGGCCGTCGCCGTCATGTCGGGCTTCCAGCGCAAGGGCCACTGGACGGTCCCCGCCCGCTTCAACGCGGTCGCCTTCTGGGGCGGCGGCGAGATCGACCTCCGCGAGGCCGACTTCGCCGAGCACGAGGTGGTGATCACCTGCATCGCCGTGATGGGCGGCATCGAGATCACGGTCCCGCCGGGCGTCGAGGTCGACGTACGGGGCATCGGCATCATGGGCGGTTTCGACCAGGGCGCCGCCCCCTCCCGGCCGGACCCCGGGGCGCCCCGCGTGATCGTCAACGGCCTCGCCTTCTGGGGCGGCGTCGGCATCAAGGTCAAGGAGCCGAAGGGCTCGAAGCCGCTGGACGGCGAGAAACGCCGCAAGGAGCTGTAGGCCGAGCAGGGGGTACGGGAGCGGGGTACGGGCGCGAGAGCGGGTGCCGGTACGGGTGCGGGAGCGGGTACGTGCGCGGGTACGGGGTACGCGGCCACGGGACCGGACGGGTCCCGGCCGGCGCCTCGCACACCCGAACGGCGCGCCGGGAACTCCCCGGGCCTCCCGGGAGTCGGATGCTATGCAGACAAAACCGGCCACCGGGGGAAGGCAGGAGCCCGTGAAAGACGTGGACAGCGACACGAGGGCGCGCACCGCGCCACCCCCACCGACCCGGGGCGCGTTCTTGTTCAACGCGGCGGACGAGGAGCGGCGCCAAGGCGTCCGCCGGATGAAGACCACCGCGACGGGCCTGCTGGTCCTGGTCGCGCTGGTCTACGTACTGGCGAAGTACGCCCAGCACGCCTGGGGCGCCGGCGGCTGGGCCGGGTACGTGGCGGCGGCGGCCGAAGCCGGCATGGTCGGCGCCCTCGCGGACTGGTTCGCGGTCACCGCGCTCTTCCGCCGGCCGCTCGGCCTGCCGATCCCGCACACCGCGATCATCCCGACCAAGAAGGACCAGCTGGGCGTCTCCCTCGGGGAGTTCGTCGGCGAGAACTTCCTCTCCTCCGACGTCGTGCGCGCCCGACTGGGCGCCCTCGGCATCGGAGGCCGGCTCGGCTCCTGGCTGGCGGAACCCGAACACGCCGACCGGGTCACCGCCGAGCTGGCCACCGCGCTGCGCGGGGCGCTGACCGTGCTGCGCGACTCCGACGTCCAGGCCGTCGTCGGCGAGGCCATCACCCGGCGCGCCGAGCACGCCGAGATCGCGCCGGGCCTCGGCAAGACCCTGGAGAAGGTGGTCGTGGACGGCGGCCACCGCCGGGCCGTGGACCTGATCTGCGCGAAGGCCCACGACTGGCTCGTCATGCACGGGGACTCGGTCATGGACGCCGTCCAGGGCGGCGCCCCCGGCTGGACCCCCCGCTTCGTCGACCGGAAGATCGGCGACCGCGTCTACAAGGAACTGCTCCGCTTCGTCATCGAGATGCGGGACATGCCGGAGCACCCGGCGCGCGGGGCCGTCGACCGCTTCCTCACCGACTTCGCCTCCGACCTCCAGTCGGACACGCAGACGCGGGCGCGCGTGGAGCGGCTGAAGTCCGAGATCCTCGCGCGGGGCGAGGTGCAGGACGTGATCGCCTCCGCGTGGACCGCGATCCGCTCGATGATCCTCTCGGCGGCGGAGGACGAGCAGAGCGAGCTGCGGCTGCGGGTCCGGGCCTCACTGATGTCGCTCGGCGCGCGCCTGGCCACCGACGGGCGGCTCCAGGCGAAGGTGGAGGGCTGGATCGAGGGCGCCGTCGTGTACGTCGTCACCACCTACCGCACCGAGATCACCTCGCTCATCACGGACACGGTGGCGAGCTGGGACGCGGAACACACCTCCCGCAAGATCGAGGCCCACATCGGCCGCGACCTCCAGTTCATCCGCATCAACGGCACGGTGGTCGGCGCGCTGGCCGGCCTCCTGATCTACACGGTGTCGCGGGCGTTCGGGGCGTAGTCCCGGGGACGGCCCGACGGGGCGTCGGGCCGTCCGCGCGGGTCAGGCACGGTCCGCGACGGCCCAGGTCGTGGCGGCCACGACGCCGGCGGCGCCGATGACGGCCGGCCAGGCCCCGACCTTCTTGGCCAGCGGGTGCGATCCGGCGAAGCCTGCGACGTACAGGGCCCCCAGACCGGCCGCCACCGGGGCGCCGCCGCGCCGCTGCCACTCCCGTCCGGCCACGAGCCCGGCGGCGCCGAGCACGACACCGCCCAGCGGCCGCTTCCCGGTCCAGCGGGCTACCGCGTAACCGCCGACCAGGCCTGCGGCCGCCACCACGGAACTCGGTACCCGCGCCATGTCGAACTCCCTCGTCTTTTCGGGTTGCTGTGCTGGTCTGCCGCTCACGAGGCTAACGCGGTCGCCGGGACATCCGTCGGGCGCCCACCGCACCGAGGAGGAGCACGGCCCCGCCGATCACGGCGTGCGGCACCGCGTCCCGCACGGTCCGGGGCAGTACCGCGACGACGCCGAGGACGAGCAGGAAGGCGAGCGCGAACCCGCCCGTCACGCGCAGCAGTCTGTCCACGGGCTGCTCAACGCCCCGACCGGGGACGCGACACGGAGGCCAGGGAGGACGGGGAGGTCAGGGAGGCCGGGGAGGTCAGGGAATTCAGGGAGATCGGGGAGGTCAGGGCGGCGATTTGTCGCACACTCTCCGTTTCTGCGGAGCGGTCGGGAAGGGAACCCGGAAGGCGTAGATTCGGTCTTCCAGGGGGAAACCCGCTCAACCCACCACCAGGAGTCGACGCCTTGATCTCTTACGGACGAGCCGTCCTCGACCTCGCGGACGAGCTGGTCGACGCCTACGCGGAGGTGTTTTCCGGTCCGCCCTGGAACGAAGGTGAAGAAACCATTCGCCAGTTCTCGACCCGGCTTCAGACGGACGTCCGGCGGGCGGGGTTCCGTACGGCCTTCGCCCAGTCCGCGACCGGCATCGACGGCTTCGCGACCGGCTGGCTCACCCCGGCCCCCTTCCCGAAGAACCGCGCGTACCCGCAGGTCACCGCGCAGCTCGGCGCGGCCCGGGTCCGGGAACTCCTGGTCGGGGCGCTGGAGATCGACGAACTGGCCGTACGCGGCTACGCGCGCGGCCACGGCACCGGCCGGACCCTGCTCACCGAGATCACCGCGGACGCCCCCGAGGGGCGGGCCTGGTTGCTGACCTCCCGCCTGGCCACGGACACGGTCGCCACGTACCGCCGGCTGGGCTGGCGCGAGGTCCCGGCGCTGCCGGGCACGGAGACGGGCGTGATCGTCTTCCTCTCCCCGACCCACCCGAGCCAACTGAATCCCTGAGCCTCCCCTCCGGCGCCCCCTCGGGCCCGGGGTACGGACCGAGGTGCTCGGTACGGGCGCCCGGGCCGCCGACCTGCCCGGTTGACGCGGTCGGCCCGGTTCGTTCGGCCTGCTGGGCCGGTTCGGCCGCCTCGGCTGGTTCGGCCTGCTTGGCCTCGTCGGCGTGCTCGGCCGGTCCGGCCGGTTCGGCGTGCTCGGCGTGCTCGGCCGGTCCGAGGTGGGTGTACCGCCCGGCTCGGCCGCCGGACCCGGCCTACCTGCCGGGACGGGCGGGGGCGCGTGCGTCGGGCTGTGGGCGGTCGCCTCGCGCCCGGAAGCGGGCGGGCGGGCGGTACACCCGGCCCGGGGTGGGGCATACCCGGGCCATGATCACAGCGCAGAGGAATCCCGCCGGTCCGACGCCCGCACCCGGTGACGGCCCCGCCCAGAAGCCCCCGACCGGGCAGGCCGCCGTTCTGGAGCCGGTCGGCGGACGGGCCGTCGTCGCGAAGCCCCCGACCGGGCCGCCGACCGCCGGGCCGCCCACCGCCCTGCCCGGCACCGTCCGGTCGTCCACCGCTCGGCCCGGCACCATCCGGCCGTCCACCGTCCAGCCCGGCACCGCCCTGCCCGGCACCGTCCAGCCGCCCACCGCCCTGCCCGGCACCGTCCAGCCGCCCACCGCTCGGCCCGGCACCGTCCGGTCGTCCACCGCTCGGCCCGGTGCGCGGGCCTCCGGGCGTTTCGGCGCCGTGCGTGTGGCCCGGCGGCAGCACGGGCTCGCCACCCGGCATCAGCTCACCGCCGCGGGCGTGCCCGGCGGCACGATCGCGTCCCGGACTCGCCCCGGCGGGCCCTGGCAACGCCTGTTGCCCCGCGTGTACCTCCTGCAGACGGGTCCCCCGGACCCCCGCCGGCGCGCGCTGGCCGCCGTCCTCTACGCGGCCGAAGCCACCGCCGACCCGCTCTCCGGCGACACGGCCGTCCTCACCGGCGGCGCCGCCCTCGCCCTCCTCGGCATCCGCGACACCCCGACCAGCCCGGCCGACGTCCTGATCCGCGCGCCGCGCCGGCTCGCCGCCGCCCCCGGGGTCCGGACCCGGGCCACGTCCCGCTGGCCGCGCACGATGACCGTGTCCGGCGTACCCACGGCCCGCCCGGTGCGCGCCGCCGCCGACTTCGCCGCCCGGACGGAACCGGGTGCGCCCCCCGACCGGATCCGCTCCGTCCTCGCCCAGGTCGTCCAGGCCGGCTGGTGCCACCCGCACGACCTGCACGCCGAACTGCGGGCCTCCCGACTCCTGCACCGCCCCGCGGTCCGCGCCGCCGCCGCGGAACTGCTGGCCGGGGTCCGGTCGGTCGCGGAGGGCCGGGCGCGCGACACCCTGGAGGCCACCGACCTCCCGACCCCCCTCTGGAACGCCCGGCTCCACACCTCGGACGGCGCCTTCCTGGCCAGCCCGGACGCCTACTGGCCCGACGAGGGCGTGGCCCTGGAGGTCGACTCGGCGGAGTACCACTACACCCGTGACGCCTGGCAGGCCACGCTGCGCCGCCGCCTGCGTCTGGAGTCCCACGGCATCCTCGTGGTCAGCGCGACCCCGTCGATGCTCCGTGACACCCCGGCGGAGGTCCTCGCGGCGCTGCGGGCCCTCCTCGCCCTCGCCGGGTCCCGCCCGACCCCGCCCACGGCCCGGGCCCGATGCCACCAACAGCTCACGCTCTTTCCGGCGAAGGGGTAGGCCGTCTCCTTCGGATCTTCCCCGCCCCGCGTCGTCCGCTACCGCGGCTCCGCGCGTGGTCGGAGCGCCCGAGTACCCCCGTACACGGGGGCCCTCCGCCTTCGGACCACGCCTTCGGACCACGGCACCGGGCCACGGCACCGGGCCACGCGGGCCCGACCGGCGGGATCCGAACGGGACGGCCCGGTCCGTCCGGAGTCCGGCCCCCGCGCCGGAGGTCAATCCCGCTTAGGGGCGGGCCCGTTCCCCTCGGTGGGGGGCGTACGACGCGCCGGGGCTTCGGGTGCGGTGCGTTGGGGCGTCGCCGCGGACCGGGTCGCGATGACCCGCGCCGCCACCGCCTCGGCCCGTTCGTGCTCCCAGAACCGGAGCACCGTCCAACCGGCCGACGTCAGCTGCTCGTTCGTCTCGCGGTCCCGCGCCATGTTGCGTTCGAGCTTCTCGCGCCACCACTCGGCGTTGGCCTTCGGCCGCGTCGCGTGCTGCGGGCAACCGTGCCAGAAGCAACCGTCCAGGAAGACGGCGACCTTCGCTCCGGGGAAGGCGATGTCGATGCTGCGGCGCGGCATCCCCGGCACCTTCACCTGGAGCCGGTAGCGCAGTCCCGCCGCGTGGAGCAGCTTGCGGACGGCCATCTCCGGCGAGGTGTTCCGTACGGACTGTCGGCTCATCCGGGCGGAGACGGCGGCGGAGGAGGGCTCGATCGGGAGCATCGCGGTTCCTCCCCGCTCGCCGGTGGTCGTGGGGGACGGGTGCGGCCCCTGGAGCCGATGGTACGGAACGGCGCCGACAGCGCCGGACGGCCCGACCGGCCCCCTCCGCGCACGGCGGGGGCCCGCGAGGTCCCGGCGGGGTCAGGACAGCCCGTGGCACTCCGCGTAGGGCTTGGTCGAGCCGCACCAGCAGGGCGCCGTGGCGCCGGGCGGCCAGGTGGTGGCCTTGCCGCGGGCGGCGAGCGTGGTGGCGTACTCGGCCAGCAGGGAGGGGGAGGCCGGGGAGGTCTTCTCCGAGGCGGCGAAGGCCTCGTACGAGGGGACGCTGCCGGTGACGATGCCGAGGTTGGTCGTGCCCGACGCGGCGAGGGCGCGGAGGGAGGCCTCGATGGCGGTCAGGTGCGTCGCGTGGGAGGGGTACTCCGCCGCGAGCGTCGGGTACGAGGTGAGGAGCTCGGCGAGTTCGCGCTGGGGCCAGTGCAGGATGGCCACGGGGAAGGGCCGGGAGAGGGCGGCGCGGCGGTCGCCCAGTTCGGCCCGCAGACGGGCGATCTCGGCGCGGAGTTCGGCCGGGTCGTCGGAGCCGAGGGCCCAGATGCGCTTCGGGTCGTGGAGTTCGTCGAGCGGGATCGGGCCGACGTGACGGGTGTCGGCGACCATGTCCCGTTCGTCGTGCGGGAGCCCGAGCAGCCGGCGGACCCGGTGGCGGCCCGTGAGCAGTGCGGTGGTGGCCGGGGTGAGGGGGGTGTCCTCCGAGGTCAGCAGGGTCGCGGCCTCGGTGAAGCAGTCGTGCGAGGCTTCCAGCTCGTCGTGGGCTTCGAGGGTTTCCGCGATCACCTCCCAGGGGGCCGGGTCCGCGGGGGCGGCGGTCCGGATGCCGGAGATCAGGGCGCGGGCCTCGGCCTCGTGGCCGTACTCCCACAGGTTCGCGGCCTGCAGGGCCTTGATCAGGTGCGGGTCGGCGGGTGAGGCGGAGAGGAGTTGGTCGTAGAGGGCGCTCGCCCGGTCCCGTGCGTCGGCCAGTTCGAGGTGGGCGGCGGCCTGGAGGAGCAACGGCTCCTGGTCCTCGGGGTATCGGGTCGCCGTGCGGATGAGGCGCTCGGCTTCGGCAATGTGCTCTGCAGGCGTGTCGGGGCGCATGGTTCACACCGTACTGCCGCTGGTCAGTTGAGGGGGGAGGACTTAAGGTGCGGCCCGTGCGGGATCACATACGTGTGGTGGTGCAGGGCGGCGGCCGGCGCGGGCGCGGGGTCCGTCTCGCACGGCTGTTGTGGGCGGCCGCGGAGGTGGTGACCACGCTGGGCGTGGTGGTGGCGTTGCTGGTGGTGCACCAGGTGTGGTGGACGAACCGGCAGGCCGCTGCCGCCGCGCAGGAACGGGTCCAGGCGCTGGAGCGGGCCTGGCAGGGGGACGGCGCGGAGGCGGGCGCGGAGACGGGTTCGGGCGACACCGGCGTCTCCGACGGGTCCGTGGGGTCCGTGGGGTCCGTGGGGTCCGCGCCGGGGGGCGGCTCGTCCCCGGCCGCCGAGGTCACCGGGTCCCCGACGGGCGCCGCGCCGGTGTCCCCGTCCGCGGGGTCGGCGGAGGGGGCCTCCACCGCGCCCCGGCCGAAGCCCGCGCCGACGCCCGCGCGGGACGAGGCGTACGCCGTGCTGCGCGTTCCGCGCCTCGGCCTCGCCGTTCCCGTCGCGCAGGGGATCGACAAGCGGGCCGTGCTGGACAAGGGGTACGTCGGCCAGTACCCGGGGACCGCGCGGCCCGGCGAGCGGGGCAACTTCGCGCTGGCGGGGCACCGCAACACGCACGGGGAGCCGTTCCGGTACGTCAACAGGCTCCGTCCCGGGGACGAGTTGTACGTCGACGTGCGCGGCCGACGCTGGACGTACGTGGTCGGGCAGGTGCTGAACGAGACCACCGAGCGGGACACCGGGGTGATCGCACCGGTGCCGCGCAGCGCGGTGCGGCCCGAGTACGGCTACAGCCGGCCGGACGCGTACATCACGCTCACCACCTGCACGCCCGAGTACAGCTCCAAGTACCGCTTGGTGGTGTGGGGGACCCTCAAGTCGGCTTAGGCCCGACGGCAGGCCTGGGATGGGCCGGGTGCGTCCGAAATGGGTGAAGCGTCCGCAGGTGCTGTGGCTGGGGGTGCCCTTCGTGCTGTTCCTCGGGGTGCTGCCGCTGGTGAACCGGATCGGGCCGCGGCCGGGCGGGGTGCCGTTTCGTGCTGCTGTTCGTCCCGATGCTGCTCGGCATGGCCGCGCTGTTCGTGGTGCCGCTCGCCGCCGGGCCGTACCTGCTGACCACCACCGCCTGGTCGGTGGTGGAGCGGGCCTGGCTCCACTACCGCAAGGACCGTGCGGCGGCGGTATCCACCGGTGGGGGCGCCGCGCCGAGCGCGCCGGCGGCGTTCGGTGAGCGGTAGGGGCGTTCCAGTCCGTGAACAGGGTCTTGCGGATGGGGCGGTCATCTTGGAGGATCAACCAATCCTCCGATGGCCGCAACCCATCGGCCGGCCCCGGCATGCCCCGGGCCGACCACCCACGACCACGGGAGAATGCCCATGAAGCTGCTGCGTGTCGGACCCGTCGGGTCGGAGCGCCCCGCGCTGCTCGACCAGGACGGCGCCCTGCGTGACCTGTCCGGCCTGATCACGGATGTGGACGGCGACCTGCTGGCCGACGACTCCGCGCTGTCCCGGGTACGGGACGCCGTGGCGGCGGGCGAGCTCCCGGTCCTCGACGCGGAGGGGCTGCGCGTCGGCTCCCCGGTCGGCCGGATCGGCAAGATCGTGGGCATCGGGCTCAACTACCACGGCCACGCGGCGGAGGTCGGCGCCGAGGCGCCGCCGGAACCGATCGTCTTCCTGAAGGCCCCGGACACCGTGGTCGGCCCGGACGACACCGTGCTGATCCCGCGCGGCAGCGTGAAGACCGACTGGGAGGCCGAGCTCGGCGTCGTCATCGGTGCCACCGCCCGCTACCTGGGCTCCGCCGAAGAGGGCCTCGCCCACGTCGCCGGCTACCTGCTGGCGAACGACGTCACGGAGCGCGCCTTCCAGACGGAGCGCGGCGGCACCTGGGACAAGGGCAAGAACTGCGAGACCTTCACCCCGCTGGGCCCCTGGTTGGTCACCGCGGACGAGGTCCCGGACCCGCAGGTGCTGGACGTACGCCTGTGGGTGAACGGCGAGCTGAAGCAGGACGGCCACACCTCGGACCAGATCTTCGCGGTCGGCGAGGTCGTGCGGTACCTGAGCCACTTCATGACCCTGTACCCGGGCGACGTCATCGTCACGGGCACGCCGGCGGGCGTGGCGGCCGGACAGCCGGAGCCGAAGCCGTTCCTGCGGGCCGGTGACGTCGTCGAGGTGGAGATCGAGGGCCTCGGACGTCAGCGCCAGGAGTTCAAGAGCGCCTGACCCACGGCACGGCGAAGGGGCGGACCGCCGGTGCGGTCCGCCCCTTCGGTGTCCCCGTGGGTGGTGCCGATCAGCCCTCGCCGGTCGTGCGACGGCGGCGGTTGGCGATCACCAGGCCGGCGCCGGCGGCGAGGGTCGCGGCGGCCGCGCCCCCGATCAGGACGTTCTCGGAACCGGCGCCCGTGTTCGCGAGCGGGCCGGAGCCGGTGCTGCCCGCCGGCGTCACGTTCCCGTTCCCGATGGTGCCGGTCGTTCCCGTGGTGCCGGTGGTGCTGGTGGTGCCGGTCGTTCCCGTGGTGCCAGTGGTGCCGGTGGTCCCGGCCGTCCCGGTCGTCCCGGTGGTCCCGGTCGTCCCGGTGGTCCCGGTCGTGCCGGTGGTCCCGGCCGTGCCGGTCGTCCCCGTGCCGCCGGTCTGGCCCCCGGTGGCCCTGTCCTTGGCACGCGCCTCGTGCCGGCCGGTCCGCAGGAACGCCGTCCGGTCCTCGGCGGTGCCCTTGAGGGCGGCGAGGGCGGCCTTCTTCAACTCGGGGCCGGCGCCCGTCACCATCGCGGAGATGAGGACGCTGTTGTCGTCGTCGCGCAGCACGTGCTGCGTGGTCTTGACGAACTCGCGCAGCTGCTCGGGCTTCGGGTTGCCTTCGAGGAGCTTGATGATGCCTCCCTTGAGGCCCGGCCCCGCGTCCTTCAGCATCCCGAGCACGGCGACCCGGTCGTCCTCCGCGCGGACCGCGTGCTGGCCGGTCGCGACGAAGGCGCGGATCTCCTCGGGCGTGCCCTTGGCGAGCAGCTCGTCGGCGGCCTTCGTGATGCCCTTGCCGGCGCCGTTGATCATGCGGGCGATCTCGACGCGGTCGTCGGCGTACCGGGCCTTGTGCTGCCCGGTCGTCAGGAACGCCGTGATCGCCTCGCGGGTGTTGACGTTGAGGGTCTCGTCGGCCGCCGCCCGCACGGCCCGGCCGCCCGCCTCGCCGATCGCGGCGACGCGTACGCGGTCGTCCTCCAGCTGCAGCTGCGGCAGCTCGACCGTCAGGAACTGCCGCATCTGAGCGGCCGTTCCCTTGGAGGCCTTCTCGGCGGCCTCGCGGATGTCCCGGCTGGTGGCCGGGTTCTTGAGGATCGTGTCGATCAGGGCCCGGTCCGTCACCGCCTGCGGGTCCTCGGCGGGGGTGGTCGTGGTGCCGCCCTGGGCGGCCTCCGGGGCCGCGTCGGGCACCGTCGACGCGGACCCGGCGTTCGTCGCCGGCGCGGAGTCGGCGGCGAACGCGGGCGAGGACAGCAGGACGGCCGGGGCCATCGCGGCGGTGGCCACGACGCTTGCGATCCGGGGCAGTTTCACTTCAGGGAATTCCATTCTTCACACGTGTGATGATCGACAACCTGTGAAGAATATGTCGATCACTTCTTCCGAAGCGTCGATTTCACGCCGAACCCGCGCCCGGCCCGGTCCGGTTGCGGGTCCGGTTGCCGTCCGGGCGGCCCGTCAAAGGTTTACGGCGACGCCCTCCGCCGACGACCGCCGCGCCGCCTCCAGTACTTCCAGGCACCGCGCCGCCTCGTGCGCGGTGACCGGGGCCGGTCCGCCCGAGCGCAGCGCGGCCGCGACCGCCGCGTAGTACGCGGGGTAGTCGCCCGCCGCGGTGGGCACCGGGAGGCCGCCGCCGGTCAGCGGGGACTCGCCGGAACCGAGTCGCCCCCACAGGTGCTCGGGCTCCTCGCCCCACGGCCGGTCCTCGTCGCCGGGGCGCAGGCCCTCGCGCAGGGCGGCCTCCTGGGGGTCCAGGCCGTACTTGACCCAGCCCGCCCGGGAGCCGAGGACCCTGAACCGCGGTCCCAGCTGGGCGGTGGTCGCGCTGACGTGCAGGTGCGAGCGGACGCCGTTCGCGTGCGTGAGCGCGATGAAGGTGTCGTCGTCCGCCTCGGCGCCCGGGCGCCGCACGTCGGCTTCCGCGTAGACCCGCACGGCCGGCCCGAACAGGACGAGGGCCTGGTCCACGACGTGGCTGCCGAGGTCGTACAGCAGGCCGCCGATCTCCTCCGGCGCCCCGGACTCGCGCCAGCCGCCCTTGAGCTGCGGGCGCCAGCGCTCGAAGCGGGACTCGAAGCGCAGCACCTCGCCGAGGTCGCTGGCGTCCAGGAGCCGGCGCAGGGTGAGGAAGTCGTTGTCCCAGCGGCGGTTCTGGAAGACGGACAGGAAGGTGCCGGTCCGGTCGGCGAGGGCGGCGAGTTCGCGGGCCTCGGCCGCGGTGGCGGCGAGCGGCTTGTCGACGACCACCGGCAGACCCGCCGTGAGCGCGGCGGTGGCGAGCGGCACGTGCGTCTTGTTCGGGGAGGCGATGACGACGAGGTCCGGGGCGTCCTCGCCGCCCGCGCGGGCCCACACCTCGTCGGCGGACGCGGCGAGCCGGACCTCGGGGAAGGCCTCGCGGACCTGGCCCTGCCGGCCCGCGTCGGAGGTGACGACCGTGTCGAGGACCAGGCCCTCGGTCGCGGTCACCAGGGGGGCGTGGAACACGGAACCGGCGAGTCCGTAGCCGACGAGGGCGACGCGCAGCGGGGCGGTGGGGGAGGCGGTGTTCATGCGACCACTTTGGCAACACTGTTGCGCAAGTGCAAGGAGGGTGGACAATGGGCAGGTGAACAGGGGTGACGGGGCCGGTCGTGGCGGGGTGAACCTACCCGCGCTGCGCGGGCACAACGAGGCGGTGCTGTTGGGGTTGCTGCGCGCCGCCGGGCCGCCCGGTCTCGGCCGCGCCGAACTCGCGGGTGCCGCGGGGCTCACCCCGCAGGCCGTCAGCAAGATCACGGCCCGGCTGGCCGCGGACGGCCTGGTGGCCGACGCCGGCCGGGTCCCCTCCACCGGCGGCAAGCCGCGCACGCTGCTGCGGCTGGTCCCCGGCGCCCGGCACGCGGTCGGCGTCCACCTGGACCGCGACGAGCTGAGTGCCGTACGGGTCGACCTGGCCGGGAGCGTCGTCGCGCGGTGGAGCGCCCCGCTGGACTTCGGGGCGGGCCCCGAGGCGGTCGTGGACGCGGTCGCGGCGGCCGTCGTGCGGGTCTCCGAGCGGGCGGGAGCGCACCCGCCGCTCGGGGTGGGCGTCGCGGCGCCCGGGCCGTTGGACTGGCGCACCGGGGTCATGGGCCGGGTGACCGGGTTCCCGAACTGGGCGGGGTTCCCGTTGCGGGAGGTGCTGGCGGGGCGGCTGGGGCTGCCGGTGGTGCTGGACAAGGACACCAACGCCGCCGTCGCGGCAGGGGGTCCGGGCGGGCCGGGCGCGGGCACGTCGGTGTACCTGCACGTCGGCACCGGGCTCGGTGCCGGGCTGCGGCTGGACGGGGAGATCCACCGGGGCGCGCGGTCGGCGGCGGGCGAGTTCGGGCACCAGGTGCTGCTGCTGGACGGCCCGCCCTGCCGGTGCGGGGGGCGGGGCTGCCTGGAGGCGCTCTGCCTGGACGCGGTGGCCCGCGGGGACCTGCCGCAAGCGGCCAGGATCCTGGGGGAGGGCGCGGCGAACCTGGTCGCGCTGCTCGACATCGACCGGGTGCTGCTGGGCGGCCGGGTCGTGGACGCCGCTCCGGACGTGTTCGTCACCGGGGTGCGGACCGCGCTGGCGGCCCGCCCCCTCACCGACACGCCCCCGCCGACGGTGGCGCCGGCCCCGGGCGGCATCGCGGAGGGCGCCGCGGAACTGGCCCTGACCCCGCTGTACGTCCACCCGTCCGCGCCGGTGGACGGGGGCTGACAGGGCGTGCCGCCCCCCTGACGTGCGCGAACGGGCCCGTGCTTGACCCGGTGCGCCGATCGGGCGTAAACCGGGAGGGCTCACGCGCGGCTCCCGGCAAGGGGTCGCGCGCGCGTGCAAGGGTGCGGACAAGGCCGGGGTGATTGTCACCTCGTCCTATCATCGTCCCGTCCGGCGAGCAGCGAAGGTCTTCCATGCGACTGCGCAAAGCCCTTGCCCTCACCGCCGTCCTGCTCGTCTCCGCCGCGCCCTCCGCCGTGGCGGACGTCGGCACCGGCGGCGGCGCCCACGCCGCCCCGGCGCTCCCCTCGCGGGCACTGGCCAGCTGTGGTGACGGCAAGGGCGCCGCCTTCCCGATCGGGGCCCGGATCCGTGGCGGCCCGGCCGTCTACCGGGCCGGTGGCGGGGCGCAGACCTGGCTGCTGGACCTCACGAACACCACCGGGGGCGTATGCACCGCGATCCACCCCGTCGTCGTGTTCACGGACAAGGCGCGGGCCCTGCGCCCCGCCCACCTGCGGATGGAGTTCGACTCCCCGGGCGGCTCCCACCCCGTCAGCCTGGAGCGCACCGACCGCGACGAGATCATCGCCGTGTTCGACGGTGGCGACGCCTTCTCCGGGTTCTCCGTCGGCGCGGGCGGCTCGATCACCGTCACCGTCCGGCTCGCCTTCGCCGAGGAGGCCCCCCACGGCGAGGTCGTCGCGGACGCCGCCCTCGTCCAGCGCAAGGGCGACCACGGAGACGACGGCGACTGGGTCGGGGAGGCCGGCGGCTACCGGTTCGAGGTGGAGGGGCCGCAGGATCCCGCCGAGGCGGGCGCGCTCGCGCACACCGGGCCCCGCGACCGGGCGTACGGGACCGGCGCCCTCGTCGCGCTCACCGCCGGCGGCGTCCTGCTCCTGGGCGCCCGCCGACTCCGCGCGCCCCGCCCCCGCTGAGGCCCCGCTCCGACGAGCCCCGCCCGGCCGCCGCACCCCACAGGCGGCGATCTCCGTACATCTGCCCCACGTACAGTCCCCACGTGGAAGAACAGACCCAGCGGCACCAGCACCTCCCGGGCCGGCCCGTGCGCTCCGGCATCCCCGAGCACGGCCGGATCCCCAAGTACTACGCCGTCAAGGCGCTGATCGCCGATCTGCTCGACGAGCTCGGCGAAGGCGGCGCGCTGCCCACCGAGCGCGATCTCGCGGAGCGCTACGCGGTGTCCCGCGAGACCGTACGCCAGGCCCTGCGCGAGTTGCTGCTGGAAGGCCGGCTGCGCCGGGCGGGGCGCGGGACGGTCGTCGCCGGACCCAAACTGGAGCAGCCGCTCTCCCTCGCCAGCTACACCGAAGGGGTGCGCCGCCAGGGCCGCCGCCCGGGCCGCAACCTGATCGGGCTGGAACGCTTCCCCTGCCCGGACGGACTCGCCGCCGGCATCGGCGCGCGGGCGGGGGAGCCCGTCTGGCACCTGGAGCGGGTGCTGCTCGCCGACGACGAGCGCGTCGGCCTGGAGAGCACGTACATCCGGGTCGCCCGCGCGCCCCGCCTCGACGTCGATTTCCAGCCCGACTCCTCCTTCTACGGGTACCTCCGCGACGGTCTCGGAATCGCCTTCGGCGAGGCCGACGAGAAGCTGGAGACCGTCCTCGCGACCCCCCGCGAAGCCCTCCTCATCGGCACCCCGCCGGCTCTGCCGATGCTGCTCATCCACCGGTTCTCGCGGGACGGGCAGGGCGGGCCGCTGGAGCGGGTGCGTTCCCTCTACCGTGGCGACCGGTTCAGCTTCACGACGCGCCTGCGCCCCGAATAGCGCGCAGCGGACGCCCCGCACACCCGGCAATCAGCACCAAACGGGGCGACTATACATCACGGAACGGTAACGGGTCTGGTCCAAGCGTCGGGGGCTGTTCACCGTCCCGACGCCGACCGGACCCTCTCGGGTCACCGGCCCCGGCCACCTTGGACGGCGTGAGAGTCATAGTCGTCGGAGGCGGCGTGGTCGGCACCATGCACGCCTGGCAAGCAGTCGAACGCGGCCACGAGGTCGTCCAGATCGAGCGAGAAGCGGAGGCACGCGGCGCGTCACTGCGCAATTTCGGCCAGATATGGGTCAGCGGACGGGCCGGGGGCGAGGAGCTCGACACCGCCCTGCGGGCCCGCGAGCTCTGGGAACGGATCGGCGCACGGGTGCCCGGACTGGGCTTTCGCGCCATCGGTTCCCTCACCCCCGTCCGGGGCGCCCGCGAGCACGCGGTGGCGCGGGCGGCGGTCGCCCGCCCCGACGCCGCCGCCCGCGGCTACCGACTGGTCACCGCCGCCGAGGCGCGGAAGATCAACCCGGCCCTGCGCGGGGACTTCGAGGCGGCCCTGTGGTGCGAGCGGGACGCGGCCGTCGAGCCGCGCACCGCGCAGCTCCACCTCCACGAGGCCCTGCGGGCGTCCGGTCGGTACACCTTCCTCACCAGCCGCGAGGTCCGCGAGGTCGTCGGACCCGGGGCCGTCCGCGACGACCACGGTGACGTCCACCGCGGCGAAGCGGTCGTCCTCGCCACCGGCGCCTGGCTGTCCGGCCTGGTCCGCGAGCTGGTCCCCGACCTGCCGGTGCGCCGGGTCCGCCTCCAGATGATGCAGACCGCCCCGCTCGGCGAGCCCCTGACCACCTCGGTCGCCGACGCGGACAGCTTCCGCTACTACCCCGCCTACGCGTCCCCGGCACTCGACGCGCTCAACGCCGGGCAGCCGCAGGAACCGGTCGCCGCCGCGCACCGGATGCAACTCCTCATGGTCCAGCGCCAGGACGGCGGACTGACCATCGGCGACACCCACGAGTACGAGCACCCCTTCGCCTTCGACACCCTCGAAGACCCCTACGAGCACGTCGCCGCGGTCGCCGAGTCCTTCCTGGGCCGCCCGCTGCCCAAGATCCGCCACCGCTGGGCGGGCGTCTACGCCCAGTGCACCGACACCACCCGCGTCGTCCACCGCCAACAGGTGGCCGACGGCGTGTGGCTGGTGACCGGACCCGGGGGGCGCGGGATGACCTGCTCGCCCGCCATGGCCGAGACCACCGCGAACGAACTGGGCTGGTGACCGACATGACCGATGCCAACAAGCTGATCGTCCTCGACATGGCCGGCACCACCGTCGCCGACGGCGGCCTCGTGGAACGCGCCTTCGAACGCGCCGCCGAAGCCCTCGGCGTCGAGCCCGGCGGCGCCAACCACGCCGGCAAGCTCCAGTACGTCCGCGACACCATGGGCGAGTCGAAGATCTCGGTCTTCCGGCGGCTCTTCGGTACGGAGGAACTCGCCCGCCGCGCCAACTCCGCCTTCGAGCAGGCCTACGCGGAACTCGTCGACGGCGGCCTCATCGCCCCGATCCCCGGCGCCCACGAGGCCGTCGAGAAGCTCCGCGCCGACGGCCGCACCGTCGTCCTGACCACGGGCTTCGCCCGCGTCACCCAGGACGCCATCCTCGACGCCCTGGGCTGGCGGGACCTCGCCGACCTCACCCTGTGCCCCGCCGACGCGGGCGGCCGCGGCCGCCCCTACCCGGACATGGTGCTCGCCGCGTTCCTGCGCACCGGCGCAGCCGACGACGTACGCGCGACGGTCGTCGCCGGGGACACCGCGTACGACATGCTCAGCGGCCGGCGCGCCGGAGCGGGCACCGTCGCCGGCGTCCTGACCGGCGCCCACGACCGGGCGACGCTCACCGCGAACGGCGCCACCCACGTCCTGGACTCCATCGCCGAACTCCCCGCCCTGCTGGCACGGGAGCCCGGGGCGTGAGCGGCATCCGCTTCGACTCCGTCTCGGTCGCCTACGGCGGGAACACCGTCCTGGACTCCCTCGACCTGACCGTCGAGCCGGGCGAGGTCATGGCCCTGCTGGGGCCCTCCGGCTCCGGCAAGACCACGGCGCTGCGCGCGGTCGCCGGCTTCGTACGGCCCGCCGCCGGCCGGATCCTGATCGGCGGCCGGGACGTCACCGCGCTGCCCCCGCACCGACGCGGCATCGGCATGGTCGTCCAGCAGTACGCGCTGTTCCCGCACATGCGGGTCGCGGAGAACGTCGCCTTCGGCCTCAAGGCGCAGAAGGCCCCCAGGGCCGGGATCCCCGAACGGGTCGCCGAGGCCCTGGAGATGACCGGGATGGGCGCCTACGCCGAGCGCTACCCGCGCGAACTGTCCGGCGGCCAGCAGCAGCGGGTGGCCATCGCCCGGGCGCTCGCCATCCGCCCCGGCGTGCTCCTGCTCGACGAGCCGCTCTCCGCGCTCGACGCGCAACTGCGCTCCGGGATGCTCGCCGAACTGGCCCGCCTGCACCGCGAACTGCCCGACGTGTCCATCCTGTACGTCACCCACGACCAGGTGGAGGCCCTCACCCTCGCCGACCGGATCGCCGTCATGGACCGCGCCCGGCTCCAGGACTGCGGAACCCCGCAGGAGCTGTACCGCTCCCCGCGCACCGAGTTCACCGCCTCCTTCGTCGGCAACGCCAACCTGCTGCCGGTCACCGTCGCCGACGACGGCGCCGTGTTCGAGGGCCGCGCCCTGGAACTGGACCGCGGCGGCGCCGCCCCCGGCGCCCGCGCCACCCTGTGCGTACGGCCGCACCTGCTCGGTCTCGGCGAGGGCCCCAACGCCCTGCGCGGCACCATCACCGAGGTCCAGTGGCGCGGCTCCACGCACCGGCTGTACGTGGACGTCGACGGCCACCGCGTCAAGGCCGACCTGCCCGAACTGCGCGAGACCCCGGCGCTGGGCGACGCGGTCACCCTGCACTTCGCACCGCGGGACGCGGTGCTGCTGTCCGCGGGGGTCTCCGATGGCTGAACTCGCCGGGAACCTGCGGGAACCCGCCGCCGCGACCCTGCCGACCCCGGCCGTACGGGCCGCCCCGCCCGGCCCGCCGCAGGCCCCGCCCGCCCGGCGCCCGCGCACCGTCCCGGCCTGGCTGTGGACGGCGCCGCCCCTGGCCGTGCTCGCGCTGGTCTTCCTCTACCCCCTCGCGCTGGTCGTGCAGCAGTCGCTCAGCCCCGAGAGCGGCGGCGGCGCCTTCGACGCCTACGCCTCCGTGTTCGCCTCCCGCGGTTTCCGCGAGGCCCTCGGCACCACGGTGTGGCTGGCCGTCGGAGCAACCGTCGGCTGTCTCGTCCTCGGATTCGCCCTCGCGCTGGTCATCGCCTTCGTCCCGTTCCCCGGTTCCAAGGCCGTCGCCAAGTTCATCGACGTCTTCCTCTCCTTCCCCTCCTTCCTCGTCACCCTCGCCCTGCTGTTCATCTACGGGACCGTGGGCATGGCCAACGGGGCCTGGAGCGAGCTGACCGGCGCCGCCGAGGGCCCCTTCCACTTCCTGGCCACCCCCTGGGGCGTCCTGCTCGCGGAGATCACCTATTTCACCCCGTTCGTGATGCGCCCGCTGCTCGCCGCCTTCTCCCAACTGGACACCGCACAGCTGGAAGTGGCGTCCTCCCTCGGGGCCAAGCCCGCCCGGATCGTGCGCCGGGTCATCCTGCCCGAGGCGCTGCCGGCCCTGGCGGCGGGCGGCAGCCTCGTCCTGGTCATGTGCCTCAACGAGTTCGGGATCGTGCTGTTCACCGGCGCCAAGGACGTCACGACGCTCCCGATGCTCATCTACGGCAAGGCGATCCTCGAATCCGACTACTCGGCCGCCTGCGTGGTCGCCGTCGTCAACATCGCGATCTCCGTCGGCCTGTTCGGCCTCTACCGGGTGGTGAGCAAGCGTGCTGGTGCATAGCAAGACCGGCCGCTGGGCCGCCTGGGGCCTGTTCGGCCTCCTCTTCCTGCCCCTGTTCGCCCTGCCGCTGCTCGTCGTGGTCGCCGCGTCCTTCTCCTCCCACTGGTCCGGAGCCTTCCCCTCCGGCCCGACCACCGAGAACTACGCCTCCGCGGTGCGCGGCGAATCCCTCCAGGCCCTCACCACCTCCCTGGTCACCGCCCTCGTCGCGAGCCTGCTCGCGCTCACCGTCGGCAGCTGGGCGGCACTGGCCGCCGCCGGCCTCGGCAAGCGCGGCAAGCGGTTCCTGGACGCCCTGTTCGTGCTGCCCGTCGCCGTACCGTCCGTGGTCGTCGGCCTCGCCGTGCTCGTCGCGTTCAGCAGGCCCCCGCTGCTGCTCAACGGCACGAGTTCCCTCGTGATCCTGGCCCACACCGTGCTCGTGACGGCCTTCGCGTACCAGTCCGTCTCGGCCGCGCTCGTCCGCCTCGACCCCGCCTGGGAGCAGGCCGCGGCCTCCCTCGGCGCCCGCCCCGCGTACGTCCTGTGGCGGGTCAAACTGCCCCTGCTGCTGCCGTCCCTCACCTCGGCCGCCGGGCTCTGCTTCGCCCTGTCGATGGGGGAGCTCAGCGCCACGATGATGCTCTACCCGCCGGACTGGATGCCCCTGCCCGTGCGGATCTTCACCGCCACCGACCGCGGCTCGCTCTTCAGCGGCTCCGCCGTCGCCGTGGTCCTGATAGCCACCACCCTGTCGGTGCTGCTGGCCGTCTCCCGCATCCGCACCAAAGCCTCGTACCGCTGATCCCCGACTCCCTTTCCCCGTAAGGAAGTTCCATGCCCAGCAACCGCAGCCTCCTGCGCACCGCCACCGCCGTCACCACCGGAGTCGTCCTCGCCGGCGCCCTCACCGCCTGCGGCTCCGACACCTCCGCCGACTCCTCCACCGAGGACAAGGTCGTCACCGTCTACAGCGCCGACGGCCTCAAGAGCGACAAGGGCGACGGCTGGTACGACAAGGTCTTCGCCGACTTCACCCGCAAGACCGGCATTGAGGTCAAGTACGTCGAGGGCGGCTCCGGCGAGATGGTGCAGCGCGCCGTCCGCGAGAAGACCAACACCCAGGCCGACGTCCTGATCACGCTGCCCCCCTTCATCCAGCAGGCCGACGGCAAGGGCCTCCTCCAGACGTACCAGCCCAAGGGCTCCGAGCAGGTCAACGGCGCCGACAAGGCCGCCGACGGCAAGTGGACGTCCGTCGTCAACAACTACTTCGGCTTCATCTACAACAAGAAGGAACTCACCGAGGCCCCCAAGACCTGGGAGGAGCTGCTCGACCCCAAGTACAAGGGCAAGCTCCAGTACTCCACCCCCGGCGTCGCGGGCGACGGCACCGCCGTCCTCATCAAGTCGATGCACGACTTCGGCGGCCGGGAACCCGCCATGGAGTACCTCAAGAAGCTCCAGAGCAACAACGTCGGCCCGTCCTCCTCCACCAGCAAGCTCGCGCCGAAGACCGACAAGGGCGAACTGCTCGTCGCCAACGGCGACGTCCAGATGAACTTCGCGCAGTCCAAGTCCATGCCGAACATCGGCATATGGTTCCCGGCGAAGGAGGGCGGCAAGCCCACCACCTTCGCCCTGCCCTACGCGGCCGGCCTCGTCGCCAAGGCCCCGCACACCGAGAACGGCAAGAAGCTCCTCGACCACATGCTCGGCGAGGAGGCCCAGAAGCTCGTCAGCGGAGTCGGCGGCGGCTTCCCGGCGCGCACCGACGTCAAGCCGACCGACGCCAACGCCGTCGAACTCACCAAGCTGCTGACGGGCGTCGAGGTCTTCGAACCCGACTGGGCCGACATCGACACGAACCTCACCGCCCACGTCGACGCGTGGAAGTCGGCAACCGGAAGCTGACCGGTTACTTCCTGGCCACCCCCGCCCGCAAGAGTGACCGTCGTATAACGGGTCTGGACCGGGAACCGCACCCCCGGTCGGACCCGCCGCATCCGCCTGCTCACCATGCCCCCACTTGCTCCTTGGAGGAGTACGTGTCCCCTGTCCTGTCCGGACGCACCCTCGCCGTCGCGGCCACCGCCACCGCCCTGCTCGCCACCGCTCTCGGCGCGCACACCGCGAGCGCGGCGGCGAAGGCGGCCAACACCGACAAGGTCCTCGTCATCGGCCTCGACGGCGCCGTCCTCGACCGCGTCAAGGTCGCCAACGCCCCGAACCTGAACGGCCTCATGGCCCAGGGCCTCACCGCCCGCAGCAACCTCTACGCGAACCCGATGGGCGCCACGTCCTCCGGCCCCGGCTGGTCCACCATCGCGACCGGCGTGTGGCCCGACAAGCACGGCGTGAGGGACAACTCCTTCACCGGCAAGAACTTCGCGGCCCACCCCGACTTCCTCACCCGCATCGAGAACGCCAAGCCGGCGCTCAACACGTACGCCGCCGCGGACTGGGAGCCCATCACCTCCACCGACCAGAACGGCCCCATCTTCTCCACGAAGGTCGACAAGCGGCTCTCCCTCAAGGGCGACCGCGACGGCTACCGCAACGAGGACCCGAAGATCGCCGCGGCCGCCGCCACCGAACTGCGCACCCAGAACCCGGACGCCGCCTTCGTCTACCTCGGCGAGATCGACGCGGCCGGCCACTCCTCCGGCGCCGGCAGCCAGACCTACCTCGACACCGTCGCCCGCGTCGACGTCCTGGTCGGCCAACTCCTCACCGCCGTCCAGCAGCGCCCCACCTACGCCCAGGAGAAGTGGAAGATCCTGGTCACCACCGACCACGGACACACCACCACCGGCGGCCACGGCGGCTCCAGCACCGCCGAGCGCGGCACCTTCGTCATCGCCAAGGGCGCCGGCATCCCCGCCGGCTCGGTACGCGACGACGTACGCCTGTCCGACGTCGCCGCGACCGCCCTCGCCCAGGTCGGCGTCCCGACCACCGGCCTGGACGGCGTCCCCCTCAACGCCCCCGACAACGACGCCTTCGACACGCTGCGCCCCGCCCTCCAGGCCCGCGTCGACGAGACGGGCATCCCGGCCGGCACCAAGGGCTTCACCCGTACCCCGCCCACCGGCTGGGCCGTCGACAACTCGAAGATGGGCACCGGCGGCATCACCGAGTGGGCCGGTTGGACCTTCGCCACCGACGAGTTCTGGACCCAGGCCCAGCGCGACCAGTGGCGCGAGCTGAACGTCCGCTCCCGTGACGTGTTCGCCGTCGCCGACTCCGACGAGTGGGACGACAAGAGCCACACCGGCACCTTCGACTCCACCCTGATCACCCCCAAGTGGGCCGTCACCGGCGGCGCCGCCCGCACCCTCTCCTTCCAGTCGCACTACCGCCACGAGGTCGGCCAGAGCGCCCAGGTCCTCGTCTCCTACAACGGCGGCGCCCCCACCGTCGTGAAGGGCTACACCGCCGACGCCCTCGCCAAGAGCGAGGCGATCGCCCTCCAGGTCCCGGCCGGCGCCACCGACGTCCAGGTCCGGTTCCGCTACAGCGGCAACAACAACTGGTTCTGGGCCGTCGACAACGTCACCCTCGGCTGACCATGACGGTGTCGTAGAAGAGGCGGTGTACGGAGTCGCCGTCGTTGCGGTAGTTCTTCGCGGCGTTGATGCCGCCCTGCGCGGCGATGGAGTGGGCG
>NZ_JBEZKS010000037.1:0-83206 GCF_040651775.1 Streptomyces sp. NPDC048383 | reverse complement strand
TCGCCACCCCCCGCGCGGGGGGGGGGGGGGGCCGCACCCGGCCCGGGCGGGGGGGGGGGCGCGGGGGCGGGGGGGGGGGGGGGGGGGGGCGGGCCCGCCCCCCCCCCCCCCGCCGCGCAGGGGATCAGCTCTCGTCGTTGTCGACCCAGCTCATCAGCTTGCGCAGCTTCTTGCCGGTGGTCTCCAGCAGGTGGGCCTCGTCGGCCTTCTTGTACTCGTTGTACTTGGGCAGGCCCGCCTTGTACTCGGCCATCCAGGTGTTGGCGAACTCGCCGCTCTGGATCTCCGCGAGGACCTTCTTCATCTCGGCCTTGGTGGCGTCGGTGATGACGCGCGGGCCGGTGATGTAGTCGCCCCACTCGGCGGTCTCGGAGACCGACCAGCGCATCTTCTCCAGGCCGCCCTCGTACATGAGGTCCACGATGAGCTTCAGCTCGTGCAGGCACTCGAAGTACGCGATCTCCGGCTGGTAGCCGGCCTCGGTCAGGGTCTCGAAACCGGCCTTGACCAGCGCGGAGGCGCCACCGCAGAGAACGGCCTGCTCACCGAACAGGTCGGTCTCGGTCTCCTCGGTGAAGGTGGTCTTGATGACGCCGGCGCGGGTGCCGCCGATGCCGGCCGCGTACGACAGCGCGAGGGCGAAGGCGGAACCGGTGAAGTCCTGCTCGACGGCGGCGATGCAGGGCACGCCGCGGCCTTCCTCGTACTGGCGGCGGACGAGGTGGCCCGGGCCCTTCGGGGCGACCAGGGCGACGTCGACGTTGGCCGGGGGCTTGATGAAGCCGTAGCGCACGTTGAAGCCGTGACCGAAGAAGAGCGCGTCGCCCTCTTCGAGGTGCTCCTTGATGGACTCCTCGTAGATCTCGGCCTGGAGCGGGTCCGGGGTCAGGATCATGATGACGTTCGCCCACGCGGCCGCCTCGGCCACGGGGACGACCTTCAGGCCCTGCTCCTCGGCCTTGGCCTTGGACTTCGAGCCCTCCTTGAGGCCGACGACGACGTCGACGCCGGAGTCACGGAGCGACAGCGCGTGGGCGTGGCCCTGGCTGCCGTATCCGATGACAGCGACCTTGCGGCCCTGGATGATGGACAGGTCGGCGTCGTTCTCGTAGAACAGCTCGGCCACTGGGATATCTCCTTGGTGCGCTGATGTTGCACCCACCGTACGGCGGGGAACGGAATCTGAGGTTCTTGGTCTCGCGATGCGAGCCGGGAGCGTGTCCGGCCCGTCAGGCGCTGCGGTCGAGCGAGCGCAGGCTGCGGTCCGTGATGGACCGGCCGCCACGCCCTATGGCGATCGTGCCGGACTGGACCAGTTCCTTGATGCCGAAGGGCTCCAGCATCTTGAGCATCGCGCCGAGCTTGTCGGTACCGCCCGTGGCCTCGATGGTGACGGCGTCCGGGGAGACGTCGACGGTCTTGGCGCGGAACAGCTGGACGATCTCGACGATCTGCGAGCGGGTCTCGTTGTCGGCGCGGACCTTCACCAGAACGAGTTCGCGCTCGATGGCGTTGTGCGCCTCCAGCTCGACGATCTTGAGCACGTTGACCAGCTTGTTCAGCTGCTTGGTCACCTGCTCCAGCGGGAGGTCCTCGACGTTCACGACGATGGTGATGCGCGAGATGTCGGGGTGCTCGGTGACGCCGACCGCGAGGGAGTCGATGTTGAACCCGCGGCGGGAGAACAGGGCGGCGATCCGGGCGAGGATGCCGGGCGTGTTCTCGACCAGGACGGAGAGCGTGTGCTTGGACATGTGGGTCGTTCTCTCTCTTCGGCTCTCTCGGCTCAGTCGTCTTCGTTGTCGCCGAAGTCGGGGCGGACGCCCCGGGCTGCCATGACCTCGTCGTTGGAGGTGCCGGCGGCGACCATCGGCCACACCATGGCGTCCTCGTGGACGATGAAGTCGACCACGACGGGACGGTCGTTGATCGCGTTGGCCTCGGCGATGACCTTGTCCAGGTCGGCCGGGTCCTCGCAGCGCAGCGCGACGCAGCCCATGGCCTCGGACAGCTTGACGAAGTCCGGGACGCGGGTGCCCTGACGGGGGGCGCTGGACTCGCCGAGCTGGGAGCCCACGTCGGCGCCGGTCGCGTCGCCGTGGAGCACCGTGTTGGAGTAGCGCTGGTTGTAGAACAGCGTCTGCCACTGGCGGACCATGCCCAGGGCGCCGTTGTTGATGATGGCGACCTTGATCGGGATGTTGTTCAGCGCGCAGGTGGCCAGTTCCTGATTGGTCATCTGGAAGCAGCCGTCACCGTCGATCGCCCAGACCGCGCGGTCCGGCATGCCGACCTTGGCGCCCATCGCGGCCGGGACCGCGTAGCCCATCGTTCCGGCGCCGCCGGAGTTCAGCCAGGTGCGGGGCTCCTCGTACTTCACGAAGTGCGAGGCCCACATCTGGTGCTGGCCGACGCCCGCCGTGAAGATCGTGCCCTGCGGGGCGAGCTCGCCGATCCGCTCGATGACGTGCTGCGGGGAGAGCGAGCCGTCCTCGGGCTGGTCGTAGCCGAGCGGGTAGGTCTCGCGCCAGCGGCTGAGGTCCTTCCACCAGGCGCTGTAGTCACCCGCGTTGCCGTCGGTGTGCTCGGCCTGGACCGCCTGGATCAGGTCGGCGATGACCTCGCGGGCGTCGCCCACGATCGGGACGTCGACCTCGCGGTTCTTGCCGATCTCGGCCGGGTCGATGTCCGCGTGGATGACCTTGGCGAAGGGGGCGAAGCTGTCCAGCTTGCCGGTGACGCGGTCGTCGAAGCGGGTGCCGAGCGCGATCAGCAGGTCCGACTTCTGCAGCGCGGTGACGCCGGTGACGCTGCCGTGCATGCCGGGCATGCCGACGTGCAGGGGGTGGCTGTCGGGGAAGGAGCCCAGGGCCATCAGGGTGGTCGCGACCGGGACGCCGGTCAGCTCGGCGAGGACCTTCAGCTCGGCCGTGGCGCCGGACTTCATGACGCCGCCGCCGACGTACAGGACCGGGCGCTTGGCCTGACAGATGAGCTTGGCGGCCTCGCGGATCTGCTTGGCGTGCGGCTTGGTGACCGGCCGGTAGCCGGGCAGGTCCTGCGTGGGCGGCCAGGAGAAGGTGGTCTTGGCCTGGAGGGCGTCCTTGGCGATGTCGACCAGGACCGGGCCCGGTCGGCCGCTGGCGGCGATGTGGAAGGCCTCGGCGATGGTCTTCGCGATGTCCCCGGCCTTGGTCACCAGGAAGTTGTGCTTGGTGATCGGCATCGTGATGCCGACGATGTCCGCTTCCTGGAAGGCGTCCGTGCCGATCGCCTTGGAGGAGACCTGGCCGGTGATGGCGACGAGCGGGACCGAGTCCATGTGCGCGTCGGCGATCGGGGTGACCAGGTTGGTGGCGCCGGGGCCGGAGGTCGCCATGCAGACGCCGACCTTGCCGGTGGCCTGCGCGTAGCCGGTGGCGGCGTGGCCGGCCCCCTGCTCGTGGCGGACGAGGATGTGACGGACCTTCTTGCTGTCCATCATCGGGTCGTACGCGGGGAGGATGCAGCCCCCCGGAATCCCGAAGACGGTGTCGCACCCCACCTCTTCGAGAGAGCGGATGAGGGACTGCGCACCCGTGACGTGCTCAACTGCGGTGGGCTGGTGTCCACCCGTACGGGGCCGCGGCTGCGGATGGTGGGCCCCGGTGGCCTGCTCGGTCATCGGCATTCTCTTCTCGAAGCTGAGGGTTTTACGAGGAGCGGGGATCCCCCGGGTAAGAACCGGGGGCGTGTGCCAGTGCAACAAAAAACCCCTCGTGCCGGGTGGCAAGCGAGGGGAGCGCGTCGGGGGTGTTGAGCGGGGACATGCAGGTCCCGGCTTCAGCCGACGCGCTTTCCAAGTACGAGAATTCGGGTGCGCATGGCATTGACCCTCCCTCCGGCGGGAGGGGGATGTCAAGCGGGTGGGACGGGCGTCTCATTATGTGAGCCCCTACGGGTGATCATCGAACCGCCGGACGAGCCTCCGGCCAAGGCCGGCTGGGCCGTACCGCCCGGTACTGGGAACGTACCGCGCACAAGCGCGCGCCGCAGCCTGTATTCGTCGAGTGGTCCGGAGAAGGCCGTTCCCTGGCCGTGGGTGCACCCCATCGCGCGCAGCGCCATCACCTGTTCGGGCAGGTCCACGCCGTCGGCCACGGACTGCATCCCCAGGTCGTTTGCGATCCGCAACAATCCGGCGGTGATCTTGTGGAGTCGGGCCGACTCGACCACGCCCTCCACCAGGCCGCGGTCCAGTTTCAGCAGGTCCACGGGAAGCCGCCGCAGGGCGCTGATGGCCGCGTAGCCGCTGCCGAAGCCGTCGAGGGCGATGCGTACGCCCAACCGGTGCAGGGCCGTCAGACGGCGCTCCAGCTCATCGAAGGGGACTCTGGGGTCGGATGCGGCCAGTTCGAGGACGAGCGCGCCGGAGGGCAGCCCGTGGCGCGTCAGCAGCGCCTCCACGGAGCCGCGCGGCATGGAGCGGTCCAACAGCCGCTGGGCGGTCATCCGGACGGCCACTGGTACGGCGCGCCCGGCGCGGTGGCGCTCGGCGGCCTGCTCCACGGCCTCCTCCAGCAGCCAGCGGCCCAGTTCGGCGCTGCGCGCGGCCTCCTGCCCGGGGCCGGCGGCTTCGCTCTGTTCGGCCACCCTGAGGAACTCGGCCGGGGTGAAGAGGATCCCCTGGGCGGAGCGCCAGCGGGCCTGCGCGGCCACCGCCGTGACCTCCCCGGTGGCCAGCGAGACCACGGGTTGGTGCAGGAGGGTGAATTCCCCCTCGTGGAGGGCGGTGCGCAGCCGGCCGGCGAGCTCCGCCTTGCGGACCACCTCGGCCTGCATCTGCGGGGCGTACAGCTCGACGCGGTCCTTGCCGCCGGCCTTGGCCCGGTACATCGCGAGGTCCGCGTTGCGCATCAGGTCCGAGGGGGTGATGCCGGGGTCCGCGAAGGCGACGCCGATGCTGGCGGCCACGCGGACCTCGCTCCCGGCGATCCGGTAGGGCTGGGCGAGGGTGGTGCGCAGCCGGTCGGCGATCTCGTGGACCTGGTACTCGCGGGCGCCGCGGTCGCGGCTGCCGTCGCCGAGGATCAGGGCGGCGAACTCGTCGCCGCCGAGTCGGGCGGCGGTGTCCCCGGCGCGGACCGCGGCCCGGAGCCGGTGCGCGGCCTCGACGAGCAGTTCGTCGCCGGCCTGGTGGCCGATGGTGTCGTTGACGGCCTTGAAGCCGTCGAGGTCGATGAAGAGCACGGCGGTGCTGTGGTCACCCGACCGGCGGCCGGTGAGGGCCTGGCGGACCCGGCGGGTGAACAGGGCGCGGTTGGGCAGGTCGGTCAGCGGGTCGTGCTCGGCGCTGTGCTGGAGCTGGGCCTGGAGGCGGACCCGCTCGGTGACGTCCCGGCTGTTGAGGATGAGCCCGCCCTGGTGCCGGTTCACGGTGGACTCCACGTTGAGCCAATCGCCGCTGCCCGACCTGAACCGGCACTCGATGCGGGTGGTGGGCTCCTCCGTCGGCTGGGCGGCGAGGAAGCGGCGCACCTCGTGGACGACCTGTCCGAGGTCGTCGGGGTGGATGAGGGCGGCGAGTTCGCTGCCGATCAGTTCCTCCGCCTCGCGGCCGTAGACGCCGGCGGCGGCGGGGCTGACGTAGCGCAGGGTTCCGGTGGGTGCGGCGATCATGATGACGTCGCTGGAGCCCTGGACCAGGGAGCGGAAGTGGTTCTCCTTCTGGGCCAGTTCCTGGGTCAGCGCGATGTTGTCGAGGAGCATGATGCCCTGGCGGATGACGAGGGCCAGGACGACGGTGCAGCCGGTGAAGACGACCATGCGGTCGACCTTCCGCCCGTCCACGACGTTGTAGAGGATCCCGAGGGTGCACACCGCCGCGGCGAGGTACGGGGTGAGGGCGGGCAGCGAGCCCGTGATGGGCCGGCTGTGCGGCCGCTCGACGCCGGGGGGCGCCGCCCGGCCGGTGGGATCGGCGCGCCGGGCGGAGTCGGCCCGCCGGGCGCCCCAGGGCGCGTAGGCGAGCAGGAGGGAGCCGGCGAACCAGCCGGCGTCGAGGATCTCGCCGGAGCGGTAGGTCGTGTTCAGTAGCGGCGAGGTGAACAGGGCGTCGCTGAGGACGGTCAGGGCGAGGGCCGCGATGGCCGTGTTGACCGCGGAGCGGTTGTTCGCCGAGCGACGGAAGTGCAGTACCAGGACCATCGAAACGAGGGCGATGTCCAGGAGCGGGTAGGCGAGCGAGAGCGCGGCGCGCGGAACGCTGCCGGGGGCTCCCGACTGGGCGGTGCGGGCGGCGTTGGCCAGTGCCAGGCTCCAGGACAGGGTCAGGAGCGAACCGCCGATGAGCCAGGAGTCCAGTCCGAGGCAGACCCAACCGGCGCGGGTGACCGGGCGTTTGGCGAGGACGAGCAGGCCCACGATGGCGGGCGGGGCGAAGCAGAGGAAGGCGAAGTCCGCGAGGGAGGGTTCGGGCACCTCCTGGCCGAGGATGACCTCGTACCAGCCCCAGATCGCGTTGCCGAGGGCGCCCATGAGCGAGGAGAAGGCGAACATCATCCAGGCGGGGCGTTCGCGGCGGTCGATCGTCCGCGCGTAGTGGTAGCACGAGACGGCGGCGAGTAAGCCGGCCGTACTGAGCCCGAAGTCGCCCATGATCTTGGCGACGTCCTTGGACCCCCATCCCAGGGCGGCTCCGACGGCGTACCCGCCGCTGACCACCGCGAGGAGGAGCTGCGCCGCCAGTCCTCTGCCCCCGTCGGCCGCGGCGGGGGGCCGGGTCAGGAGCGCCGCCCCCGGGGTGCTCACCGGTCCACCTCGCCGGCTTGTTTCGGCGCGCCCCATCGTCGCCTCCGGCGGCTGTGCCGCGTCGGATCCTTCGTCCATTGGCCGTGCATCGCCCGTCGCCCCCCAAATGGTCCGATCACTCCCCAGCGCCAGACGTACGCGGCGCAGCCCCTTCTTCCGGACGATACACCACTTTCGTCACTCAGCGACATAGCATCTCTACTCTCCGTCACCATCCGGGGAGTTGTGGCCACTGCCTGCGCGGGGGCGGTCGCGGAGCGTGCGCGCCGGGCGCCTCAGTCGGTGACGAGCACGGTGTTCTCCACCGGCTCCCCGGCCGCGAAGCGGACGAGCTGGCGGGCCACCAGTCGCTTCGCGCGGGGCTCGAACGCCGAGCTGCTGCCGCCCACATGAGGGGTGATCAGGACGTTCGGCGCGTGCCAGAGCGGGTGGCCGGCGGGCAGCGGTTCGGGGTCGGTGACGTCGAGCGCGGCCCGCAGCCTGCCCGATCCGACCTCCGCCAGCAGGGAGTTGGTGTCGACCACGGGGCCGCGGGAGACGTTGACGAGCAGGGCGCCGTCCTTCATGCGGGCCAGGAAGTCGGCTCCGGCCAGGCCCTTGGTCTCCTCGGTCAGCGGCGTGCAGAGGATCACCACGTCGGCGTCCGGGAGGAGCCCGGGGAGATCGGTGAGCGCGTGCACCGGGCCGTGCGCGGCGGTGCGCGCCGAGCGGGCGACGCGGGTGATCCGCCCGCACTCGAAGACGGCCAGGCGGTCCTCGACGGCCGCGCCGATCGATCCGTAGCCGATGATCAGGACCGACTTGTCGGCGAGGGACTCGTAGAAGCCGTCGCGCCACTCCTCGCGGTCCTGGCCGCGGACCATGCGGGGGATGCCGCGCAGGGAGGCGAGGGTCAGGGTCAGGGCGAGTTCGGCGGTGCTTGCCTCGTGGACGCCGCGGGCGTTGCACAGACGTACGCCGGGGCCGAGGTCGGCGAGCCCGCCGAGCACGTGGTCGATGCCGGCGGTGAGGGTCTGGACGACCTTCAGGTCGGGCATCGCCGCCAGCGGCCGCAGGGTCACCTCCGGGGACTTCATGTAGGGCGTGACGTAGAAGACGCAGGCGGCGGGGTCCGCGGGGAACTCGTCCTCGCCGTCCCAGCGGCGGTAGCGGAACGAATCGGGCAGGCCGTCGATCTCCCCGGCGGGGAAGGGGAGCCAGACGTCGGCGGTCGGTGCAGTCATGATCACGAGGCTATGCCAAGGGATCCGGATCGAGCCGTTAGTTTGAGGGCCGGACCGGGAGGGGGACGCGGGAGTGGAGCGCAGGTCGATCGGGTCGGGACCGCTGACGGTGGGCGCCATCGGGCTCGGCTGCATGCCGATGAGCTGGGCCTACGCGCCGTCGCTCCGCCGGGGCGAGGAGTCGCTGCGGACCGTGCACACGGCGCTGGATCTGGGGGCGAACCTGCTGGACACGGCCGATCTGTACGGGCCGTTCACCAACGAACTGGTGGTCGGGCGGGTCCTGCGGGAGCGGCGGGCGGACGCCTTCGTGGCGGCGAAGGTCGGGCTGCGGGCCGGCGAGCAGCACGTGGTGGCGGACGGGCGGCCGGGCTACGTGCGGCGGGCCTGCGACGCCTCGCTGCGGCGGCTGCGGACCGACGTCATCGACCTGTACCAACTGCACCGGGTGGACCCTGACGTTCCGGTGGAGGAGACCTGGGGCGCGATGGCGGAGCTGGTGGGCGCCGGGAAGGTGCGGGCGCTGGGGTACTGCGCGCTGGGCGCGGGGGCCGGGCCGGGCGCGGGGCGGCGCGGTGACCGGGCGTACGCGACGACCCTGCGGCGGCTGGAGCGGGTCCAGCAGGTGTTCCCGGTGACGGCGGTGCAGGCCGAGCTGTCGGTGTGGTCCCCGGAGGCGGCGTGGCAGCTGTTGCCGTGGTGCGCGGCGCGGGGGGTCGGGGTGCTGGCGGCGATGCCGTTGGGCAGCGGGTTCCTGACCGGGACGTTGACGCCGGGGCAGGGGTTCGAGGACGCGGACGTGCGGGCCCGGCACCCGAGGTTCACGGCGCACGCGATGGCCTCGAACCAGGTGCTGCCGGCGGGGCTGCGCCGGGTGGCGCTGCGGCACGGCCCGCAGGTCACGGCGGCGCAGGTGGCGCTGGCCTGGGTGCTGGCGCAGGGGCCGCACGTGATACCGGTGCCGGGGGCCGAGCGGGCCCGGTGGGCGGCGGAGAACGCCGGGGCGGCGGAGGTGCGGCTGACGGCCGCCGAGCTGTCCGAGATAGCGGCGCTGCCCTCGGCGGTGGGAGCCTGGGACTGAGCGGTCCCGGGCAAGTGCACTCGATCGGGCGTACGAGCGGTGGAACTTCGTGAGCTGCCCGGGCTGTTGGAACAGAGGGAAGGCAGGCAGGCGACGGAGGGGAGCGGGGCCATGTGGGACGACGGACGGATCGGCGGCGTCGGCGGGGCGCGCACGGTCGGCGGGGTCGGGGACCGGGGCGGTCCGCGGGAGCCGCGGCCGGGGGCGTACGGGTCCGCCGGCGCGGGCCGGCGCGGTGGGCTGACGGCGCTCGCGCTGGCCGGGTGCGGGGCCCTGCTGGCGGCCGGCTGCTCCGGTTCGGGCGGGGCCCAGGCGGGCCCGGGCGGCTCTCCCCCGGGCTCACCCCCGGCCGGGTCGGCGTCCCCGGGCGCCTCGGCCCCGGCGAAGGCCCCCGCGGCGCCGGCGAAGGGTTCGGTGGCGGTGACGGGCGAGCTCGCCAAGGGTCTGGAGTCGCCGTGGGGCGTGGCGGCGCTGCCCGGCGGGGACCTGCTGGTCGCCTCCCGGGACAAGGGCACGATCAGCCGGATCCGCGCCGATACGGGGGCGGTGACGCCGATCGGCGAGGTCCCCGGGGTGGCTCCGGGCGGCGAGGGGGGCCTCCTGGGCCTGGCGGTGTCGCCGACGTTCGCGACGGACCGGCTGGTGTACGCGTACTTCACCACCGAGTCCGACAACCGGATCGCCCGGATGCGGTACGAGGAACAGAGAGCCCCCGGACAGCAACTGGGCGCGCCCGACACGGTGTTCCGGGGCATCCCCAAGGGGGTCATCCACAACGGGGGCCGGATCGCGTTCGGGCCGGACAAGATGCTCTGGGCGGGGACGGGCGAGACCGGTGAGACGGGGCTGGCCCAGGACAAGAAGTCGCTCGCCGGGAAGGTCCTGCGGATGACGCCGGACGGTGAGCCGGTGCACGGCAATCCCGAGGCGGACTCGGTCGTCTACTCGTACGGACACCGCAACGTGCAGGGTCTGGCCTGGGACAAGGACAAACGGCTTTGGGCCGCCGAGTTCGGGCAGAACACCTGGGACGAGCTGAATCTGATCGAGCCGGGCGGCAACTACGGCTGGCCGGAGGCGGAAGGGAAGGCGTCGAAGCCCGGCTTCCGGGATCCGGTGGCGGTGTGGAGAACGAACGAGGCCTCGCCGAGCGGGATCGCCTGGGCGCAGGGCTCGATCTGGATGGCCGGGTTGAAGGGTCAGCGGCTGTGGCGGATCCCGCTGGACGGGGCCGTACCGGTCGCGGAGCCGGAGGCCTTCCTGGAGGGCAAGTACGGGCGGCTGCGCACGGTGGTCCCGCTCGGTGGGGACGGCCTGCTGCTGGTGACGAGCGAGACGGACGGACGGGGATCGCCGGAGGCGGACGACGACAGGATCCTGACGCTGAAGGTGCAGTGAGCGAACGAGGCCCCGGCGGGGTGGAAGGCACGGTGCACGGTGTTCAACATGATCGACCAACTGTTCAATCCCGGCAGCAAGCACACGGACGAGGAGCGCAAGCGCCTGGAGCTGTCCCGGACGGACGTGAACGACGGCGACCCGGGGCGGGGGCCGATAGACCTGGATTCGGGCAGAGTGCTCATACGCCCGTCCGAGGAACACGATGACGACGCGGTCCCGGGGGTCGGCCCCTGACCGCCGGTTGCGGTCCAGGGCGGCATCGACACGCGGCCGACCCCCGCCGGGTCGTCGAGCTCGGGCCCGGCTTCCCGGCACGCGGTCAGCACCACGGCCGCGCAGCGGACGGTGCCGCCCCCCTCGCTCTGGACATCGGCGACCACGAGGCGGACGCCGTGGGGGCTGGACACCGCCTCGTACAGGTCCCTCCGGGGCGCCGAACCGGTCCGTCTTCGCCGCGCCCTTCGGGCGCCCGGCGCCACTGTCCAAACGCTCCGGTCACAGCGCTAGCGGCGGCCGGCAGGTGTCCTGCCCGGAGCCGCCGGAGTGTTCGGGGTAGGTGGGGGCGGTGGCGGGAGGGGGGTGAAGAGGCGCAGGCGGTGGGCGAGGGCGGCTGCCTCGCCGCGGCCGGCGACGCCCAGCTTCGCCAGGATGTTCGACACGTGCACGCTGGCGGTCTTCGGGGAGATGAAGAGCTCCTCGGCGATCCGGCGGTTGGTGCTGCCGCCCGCGACCAGGCGCAGCACCTCCCGTTCGCGACCGGTCAGGCCGAGGGCCTCGGCCGGGTCGGTGTCCGCGACGGGCGGGTGCGGGTCGGCGTCGGCCTCGGCGTCCAGCGGGATCCGGGCGCGCTGGGCCAGTAGGGCCAGGTCCTCGCGCAGTCGGCGGGAGCCGAGCCGGTCGGCGGTGGCGTGGGCGTCGCGCAGCAGGGCCACGGCCGCGGTCCGGTCGCCGCCCGCGGCCAGCAGCGCCTCGGCGAGCCGGTGGCGGGCGCGGGCCAGCAGGTAGGGCCGCTCCAGGGCGCGGACGGCGGCTTCGACGGCCGTCCAGTCGGCGACGGTGTCGGCGGCCTCGGCGCGCAGCAGCTCGGCGCGCACGTACTCGGCGTGGGCGCTCCACACCGGGGCCGGGGCGGCCAGGGTGCGGGCGGCGGTGCGCAGCAGGCCGAGGGCGGCGCTGCGGCCGGGTTCGGCGGCGGGCAGGCCGCGCGAGTCGGCTTCGGCGGTGGCGCCGGCGAGGAGCAGGGGCCAGGCGTAGCGGTGCTGGCCGAGCCGGAAGCCGATGCTGACGGCCTGCTCGATCTCGGTACGGACGTCGGCGATCCGGCCCTCGCCGGCGGCGACGCCGACGGCGAGCCGGTAGAGCGGGACCCGGTGCTGGGGCTGGGTGTCGTGGGTGCCGAAGTGCGCGTGTGCCGCGGCCAGTTGCTGAGCGGCCTCGGCGAGTTCGCCGCGGGCCAGCGCCAGGTAGGCGAGGCGGGCCGCGGCGGATCCGCGGGGGGCCGCGCTCTGGCCGACGCTCAGGGTGCGCCGGGCGGCGTCGGCGGCCTCGTCCCAGCGGCCCAGGCTGTACAGGCTCTCCGCCATGTTCCCGCAGACCCAGGCCTCGGTGTCCATGAGCCGGGACTTGCGCACCAGTTGGGCGCCCCGTTCGGCCAGTTCCACGGCCTCGCGGGAGCGGCCCAGGCTTTCCAGTTGGGAGGTCAGGTTGATGTGGGCGCGTCCCACGATCGGGGTGAGGCCGAGTTCGGCGGCCCGGTCCTTGACCGCGTGCATCTCGGCGAGTCCGGCGCTGCCGTCACCGGAATCGGTGAGGAGGCTGCCGAGGGTGATGCGGGCGTTGAGTTCGGTGTCCTCGGCGCCGACCATGCGCGCGTACTCGACGGCGCGTTCGGCGGCGGCGAGGTTGCCGGGTCCGGGCTTGTGCAGCATGCCCCAGCCGGCGGCGAGGACGAGGACGTCGGCGTGCACCTGGGACGGGGGCAGCCCCTTGACCAGTTCCTGGGCCCGGGCGATCTCCTCCCAGCCGTCGCTGCGGCCGAGTCCGGCGACGAGCCGGGAGCGTTCGGCCCAGAACCAGGCGGCGCGCAGCGGATCGTCGCCGTCCTCGGCGAGGGTTCGCAGGGCCAACTTGGTTATCTTCAGGGCGCGTTCGCGTTCGCCGCCGAAGCGGGCGGCGACGGTGGCCTCGGCCAGCAGGTCGAGGCGTCGCAGCGGGGTGGTCTCCGGGTCGCAGCCACAGGGCGGGTAGACGTCGGTGTAGTCGGCCGGGCGCAGGGCCTCGCGGATCTCCTGCGGGGTGCTGTCCCACAGGTCCATGGCCCGCTCCAGCAGGCTCAGTTGCTCGGAGTAGGCGTGCCGGCGCCGGGCGACCACCGAGGCGGCGAGGACGGCGGGCAGCGATTTGGCGGGCTCGTTGGCGGCGTACCAGTAGTGGGCGAGCCGGATGACGCGTTCCTCGGCGCGCACCAGCGTCCCGTCGGCTTCCATGGCTTCGGCGTAGCGCCGGTTGACGCGGGCGCGTTCGCCGGGCAGGAGGTCGTCGCTGACGGCCTCGCGGACCAGGGAGTGGCGGAAGCGGTAGCCGTCGCCGTCGGAGGTGGCGAGCAGGATGTTGGCGCCGACGGCGGCCCGCAGCGCGTCGATGAGCTCGTCCTCGCCGAGCCGGGCCACGGCGCGCAGCAGCGGGTACTCGACGGTGGAGCCGCCCTCGGCGACGACGCGCACCACGCGCTGGGCGGCGTCCGGGAGCACTTCGACGCGGACGAGGAGCAGGTCGCGCAGGGATTCGGTGAGGCCGGTGCGGCAGCCGCTCTGCCGTGAGGCGACGAGTTCCTCGACGAAGAAGGCGTTGCCGTCGGAGCGGTCGAAGACGGAGTCGACGAAGGTCTCGTCGGGCTGCGAGGCGAGGATGCCGACGAGCTGGCGGCGCACCTCGGCGCGGTTGAACCGGGGCAGCTCGATGCGCTGGACGGTGCGGAGCCGGTCCAGTTCGGCGAGGAGCGGACGCAGCGGGTGGCGGCGGTGGACGTCGTCGGCCCGGTAGGTGGCGACGACGACGAGCCGGCCGCTGCCGAGGGTGCGGAAGAGGTAGGCGAGCAGGTGACGGGTGGAGGTGTCCGCCCAGTGCAGGTCCTCCAGGACGAGCACGAGGGTGCGGTCGGCGGCGAGGCGCTCCAGCATCCGGGCCGTCAGCTCGAAGAGCCGGGCGGTGCTCTCCTCGTCGTGCGGACCGCGCGGGGTCTCGCCGAGTTCGGGGAGGATCCGGGCCAGTTCGTCCTCCTGGCCGGCGGCCGCGACGGCGAGCTCGTCGGGGAGTTGGCGGCGCAGGGCGCGCAGGGCCGTCGAGAAAGGGGCGAAGGGAAGTCCCTCCGCCCCGATCTCCACACAGCTCCCGACGGCGACGACCGCGCCGCGTCGGGTGGCCTCGCCGAGGAACTCCTCGGTCAGCCTGGTCTTGCCGACCCCGGCCTCTCCCCCGATGAGCAGGGCCTGCGGCTCCTGCGCCGCGGCCCGCGTCAGGGCGTCCACGAGTACGGCCAGTTCGTCGGCTCGGCCGACGAACACCGGGCTGACAGATCTGGTCTCCACGCCGCCGAGCATCGCACAGAGCTGCGGCCCGACGGCACCGGATATCGCTGCGCTTCTCATCACGTATCAGCTCACCCGGGGTGCGGCGCGGGTTACGCGGCGCGGGTGAAGAGACTGCGGACGGCTCTCACCGGCCCTTCGGGTTCCTGATCGCGGGAAGAGGCGCGGCGGGCCTTCTTCGCCTCCTGGACCATGCGGTACCGGTCGGCCTCACGGATGAGGTCGGCGCGGCGGGCGGTGGCCATCTCGTACTCGAACATCTCGTACTCCCTGGTGGTGTTTCTCGGGCACCTCGTTCGGTGTGATCCAAGATTCGCTTCCCAGGGGGTGCCGCCGCATCGGGCGCATGCCGCATCTGTACGGGGTCGGGGTCCTTAGGCCGCGGGCCCGGGCGCTCCAGAACGGGTGGAGCGCCCTAAGGGGGTGCCTACTCGGCGGCCGTCGGCATGGGAACGAGCACGTCGAAGTACATGAGGCCGAAGAGCAGGACGCCGAGGAGTCCCAGGGCGACGGCGGCCCAGGACACGGAGCGGATCCACACGGGCAGGACGCGGCCGGGGGCGCCGAAGGCCGGGCGGGCCAGGACGAAGACGGCGATGAGCAGGGCGAGGGTGGACAGGACACCGTTGACCAGGGCGGTCATGTGCCAGGCGTCGCCGTAGAGGGCGGCGATCTTCTCCTTGGCGGTGGCCGCGTTGGCCGACTCGATCTGGCCGATCAGTGTCTGGCGTTCGGCGATGACGCGGGAGACCCAGCTGCCGCTGAGGGCTACCAGCCCGAGGCCGGCGGCGACGATCGCGGAGGCCGCGGCGCCGACGCCGGCGTGCTCCTGCGGGGCGAGGGCCTCGTCCTCGTCGTCGTACGCGGAATCCTCGGGGTACGCGGAGGCGTCGTCGGACGCGTCCACCTCGGCGGGGGTTCCGACGGCCGGGCCGGCTGCGGCGGTGGTGTCGGCGGGGGCGGCGGGGGTCCCGGCCTCCGGGTCCGCGACGGCGTCCGCGGCCGCCTCGGGGGCGGTCGGGGCGGGGGTCTTCTTGATGTCCATGCCGCGCACCGTAGGCGGCCTTTCTGAGAGGTTTCTGAGAGGCCGGGACGGCGTCCCCCCGCAGGGTCCGCAGGTCCCGGGGGCGGGGCCGGCGGCGGGGTGGTCCGAAGGGGTCCCCCGGCCCGCCCTCGACCGGTCAGCGGGACGGGACGGGCGGCTCCGCGCGGTCGGCGTCCGGTCGCTGGGCGGGCAGGCTCACGCGGGTGCGGCGTTCCGGCGCCTCGATGCTGATGCGGGGCAACCTGCGGTCGAGCCAGCCGGGCAGCCACCAGTTGGCCCCGCCGAGCATGTGCATGAGGGCCGGTACGAGCAGGGTGCGCAGGACGAAGGCGTCGAGGGCGACGGCGGCCGCCAGCGCGATGCCGAACATCGCGATGATCCGGTCGCCGCTCAGTACGAAGGCCAGGAACACGGCGATCATGATAACGGCCGCCGAGTTGATGACCCGGCTGGTCTCCGCGAGGCCGACGCGGACGGCCCGCTTGTTGTCGCCGGTTTCGAGCCATTCCTCGTACATCCGGCTGACGAGGAAGACCTGGTAGTCCATGGAGAGCCCGAAGAGCACCGACACCATGATCACGGGCAGGAAGGGTTCGATGGGGCCGGCGCTGCCCAGGCCCAGCAGTTCGCTCCCCCAGCCCCACTGGAAGACCACGACGACGACGCCGAACGAGGAGGCGACGGCCGCGACGTTCATGACGGCCGCCTTCAGCGGGATGCCCACGGACCGGAAGGCCAGCAGCAGGAGCACGCAGCCGAGGGCGATCACGACGGCGACGAACAGCGGCAGCTTCCCGATGATCACCTCGGCGAAGTCGTCGTAGCCGGCCGTCACCCCGCCCACGTGGGTCGGCGCCGAGCTGCCGTGGGAGGCGCGCGGGATGACGTCCTGGCGGAGGGTGTCGACGAGTTCGCTGGTGGCGCGGGCCTGCGGGGCGAAGTCCGGTACGACGGTCAGGACCGCGGTGTCCCCGGCGCGGTTGAGGACCGCCGGGCCCACGGAGGCCACGCCGTGCGTGTCCCGTACCGCCTCGGCGATCCGGTCGACGGCGATCCGGTCGCCGGGCCCGTCGAGGCGGGTGACGACGGTCAGGGGGCCGTTGGTGCCGGGCCCGAAGCCCTCGGCGAGCAGGTCGTAGGCCTTGCGCGTGGTGGAGCCCGCCGGGTTGTTGCCCTGGTCGGAGGTACCGAGGTGGAGCCAGAAGGTGGGCAGGGCCAGCGCCACCATGACGGCGGTGGCGACGGCCCCGAGCAGTTTCGGGTGCCGCTCGACGAAGGCCGACCAGCGGGCGGCGAAGCCGCTGGGCTGCTCGGGCCGCGGCCCCTCCGCCGCGAGCCGGCGCCGCTCGCGGCCGGAGAGGGCGCGCGTGCCGATGAAGGAGAGGAGCGCGGGGAGCAGCGTCACCGACGCGGCCACGGTCAGCACGACGGTGAGGGAGGCGGCCATCGCGACGCCGTTGAGGAAGTTCAGCCGCAGCACCAGCATGCCGAGCAGGGCGATGCAGACGGTGGCCCCGGCGAAGACGACGGCCCGGCCGGTGGTGGCCACCGCGTTCTCGCCCGCCTCGTCGACGGTGAGTCCGCGGGTCAGGCCCTTGCGGTGCCGGGTGACGATGAACAGGGCGTAGTCGATGCCGACGCCGAGGCCGACGAGGGTGCCCAGCATGGGGGCGAAGTCGGCGACGGGCATGGCGTGCCCGAGGAGGGTGATGCCGAAGTAGGCGCTGCCGACGCTGACGAGGGCGGTGGCGATGGGCAGCAGGCTCGCGGCGAGGGAGCCGAAGGCGAGGAAGAGGACGACGGCGGCGATGACCACGCCGATGACCTCGGCGAGGTGGGCTCCGGGCGCCTCCGTCAGGCCGATGGCACGGCCGCCGAGTTCGACCTGGAGGCCGTCGGCCCGGGTGGTGTCGTTGCGCGCGGCGTCGACCACGGCTCGGGCCTGCGCCTTGGGCACGGCGTCGGCCGGCTCGTCGAAGGTGACGACGGCGTAGGCGGTGCGGCCGTCGGCGCTGATCTGCGCGGCGCTGCCCGGGCCGGGCCCGTAGGGGCTCGCGACGGATCCGACGCCGGGGAGGGCGGCGACGTCCTCCAAGGCGCGGGTCATGCGTTGTTCGACGTCCGGGGTGCGTGCCGTGCGGTGCTCCGGGGTCCGCCACACGATGGTGTCGGTGTCCCCGCCCTGGCCCCGGAAGCCCTCGCGGAGCAGGGCGTGGGCCTTGGCGGACTCGGTGCCGGGGACCTCGTAGTCGGTGGAGAACGCGCCCCCGGCGACGCCGGCGGCCGCGGCGGTCCCGCCGAGGGCCAGCAGCCAGATCAGGACGGTGGCCAGGCGGTGCCGCATGCACCACCGTGCGATTGCTGCCAACGGACGTGCTCCCTGGTGGTTCGGATCTTCACCGGGAGTCGGCCCGACGCAAAGAACGCTTGAACGCGTGCGGACGGCCGCCGCCCGGGGGGTCGCCCCGTCACGGCCGGGATGGTCCGCACCTCGGGGCCACGATCTCAGCGTTTCGTGATCGTTGGCCCGATTCGTGTGCATCGTCACAGGTCGGCGGGGAAGTGCGGGACCTCGGTCAGTCGTTCACGGGGCCGACCGGTACGTGGGCAGCGCCGTCGACAGCGCCGTCGGACGGGGCGTCGGCGCGGTAGCCCGCCACCGACGGCCACCGGACGGTGAGGACGACGCTGTCCTCCTCCGCGTACCAGGAGTGGTCGACGCCCCGTCCCCACACGACGTAGTCCCCCTGTTCGGCGAGGACCACGGTGCGGCCGGGGAACTCCAGCCGGAACCGGCCGCTGATCAGCACCTGGAGGGCGGTGCGGCGCTCGCCGGTCACCCAGCGCCCGCGCTCCTCGCCCTTGGGGTGGACGCCCCACTTGATCTCCACGTCCGTACTGTGGCGGGGGTCGCCGGACGGCTTGAAGTGCCCGAGCAGCCAGCCGCGGTCGCCGGCGGCGTCGGGACCGGCCTTACCGGTGTGGACGACGAAGTCCGCGGGCACGGCATTCGCGGCGTCCGCGGTGTCCGCGGTGTCCGCGGTGTCGCAGTTACCGTCGCCGTCGCCGGAGGAAGTGTTCACGCAGGCGAGGTTAATGCAGTTGCCGCGGCGCTCCGACAACTGGTCGGCTGGCCCGATGAGCAACCCGATGGATGATGAACAGCTGTTGACGGTGCGCGCCCTGCACGACGCCCAGATGCGCCGGGACGCGGCGCCCGACGTCGCGGCGGCGCGGGTGGAGCGGGTCGGTCCGGTCGTCCGGCAGACCGTGCCGGGCCCGGGCTGGAACGGGGTGCTCTGGTCGGACCTCGACGAGACGACGGCGGACGCGGCCATCGCGGAGCAGGTGGCGTTCTTCGCGGCGCGGGACGAGCACGGCGCGGGCACGGAGTTCGGCGCGGGCACGGAGTTCGAGTGGAAGCTGTACTCCCACGACCGGCCGGCCGACCTCGGGGACCGGTTGCGCGCGGCGGGCTTCGTACCGGAGCCGGCGGAGACGGTGCTGGTGGCCCGTACGGCCGATCTCGCCGGGCTGCCGGTGGAGCCGCCGCGGGGGATCGCCCTGCGGGTGGTGCGGGACCGGGCCGGGGTGGATCTGATGATGGAGGTCCACCGTCGGGCCTTCGGCACCGAGCGGCCGGCGATCCGGGAGACGTTGCTGCGGCTGCTGCGCGACGAGCCGGACACGGTCGAGGCCGTGGTGGCGATGGCCGGCGACGTTCCGGTGAGCGCGGCCCGGATGGAGATGCGGCCTGGGTCCTCCTTCGCGGGGCTGTGGGGCGGCGGTACCGACCCGCACTGGCGCGGCCGGGGCATCTACCGGCTGCTGGTGGCCCACCGCGCCCGCGTGGCGGCGGAGCGGGGTGTTCCGTACCTTCAGGTGGACGCGTCGGACGACAGCCGGCCGATCCTGGAGCGCCTCGGTTTCGGGGTGTTGGGGGTCACCGTCCCGTACGTGTGGCGGGGCCGAGGCGGGAGCGGTGCCCTTCCCGGAAGGGTGGACGGGACGGCAGGATGATCGCCATGAGCAGCCGTACGAGCACCGAAGGCACACCCGCCGGCGCCCCGGACCCGGCGGTGGTCGCCCCCGTCGTCCGGGACGTCGAGCGCATCGGTCCGCCCCTTACCGCCGGCGAACGCGAGACCCTGCGGGCGTACCTCGACTTCCACCGGGCCACCCTCGCCATGAAGTGCGAGGGCCTCGGGGACGAGGACCTGCGCCGCCCGGCCTCGCCGCCGTCCACGCTGTCCCTGCTGGGGCTGGTCCGGCACATGGCCGAGGTGGAGCGACAGTGGTTCCGCCGCACGCTGGGCGGTGACGCGGACGTGCCGCACGTGTGGTCCGACCGGCGGGACTTCCAGGCCGCCTACGACACGACCGGCGCCACGATGGCGGAGGCGTTCGCCGCCTGGCGGGCCGAGGTGGAGCACGCCCGGTCGGTCGAGGCCGCGTTGGTGTCCCTCGACGTGACGGCGCACGTCCCGAAGTGGGAGGCGGACGTCTCGGCCCGCGTGGTGATGCTGCACATGATCCACGAGTACGCCCGCCACAACGGCCACGCGGACTTCCTCCGCGAGGCCGTGGACGGCACGGTCGGGGCCTGACCCCTCACGGCGACGAGCGCCGCCGGGGTGCGCGCCTCAGGCCGCCCGCCAGTACCCGAGGCTGTTGACCCGCTGCTTGGGCAGGGCCAGGTCCTTGCGCAGGTACGCCGTCAGGGCGCGGGTGGTCGCGGTGTCGCAGGCCATCCACACGTAGGCGGACGCCGGGTCGGCGACCAGCTCGGGCAGTTCGGCCCGGACCCGGTCGGCGAGCGCCGTCGCGCCCCGCTCCACCCGCCGGACGTCGTGCCGACCGGCATCGGTGCGCAGCGGCAGGTCCACGTCCGAGGCGTGCTGGGTCTCGAACCAGACGGTCGCCGGGGTTGCCGGGTAGGCGTCCAGCAGGGAGTTGATGGCGGGCAGGGAGGCCGGATCGCCGATCACCAGCAGCCGCTCGGGCGCCGGGTCGGGCGCGGTGAAACCGGTGCCCTGCACGGTGGCTTCGACGGTGTCACCCGGCGCGGCGCCGCGCGCCCACCGGCTGGCGAGCCCGTCGTGGAGGGCGAACTCGAACGCGAAGGTGCCGGTGGCCGGGTCGGGGTCGACGAGGGTGTACGCCCGCTGGTGCGGTCGGCTGCCGCCCTCGAACCAGACCCGCACCCACATGGTCGGGTGGAGGGACTCCCCGGCGGCCGCGAGCAGTCCGCCGTCGGTGAAGCGGATCCGCCGGAAGTGCTCGGTGACCTGCTCGACCTGCGTCACGGTGAAGGTGAAGTCCTTGCCCCTGAGCAACTTGAGGACCATGCCCTCCCACCCCTTGCCCGCGACCATGCCCACCCACCCCTTCACCGACACCCCATTGGTTAGGTCACCCTAACCCAGACTGTCGCAGTGCGGGCCGGCCATCGGGAGGCCGGTCACGCGGAAGGGCCCCGCGTCCCCTGATCGGGGGGCGGGGCCCTTGCGGTCGGGCTCGCGGCCGAGGCGGACGTCCGAGTGTCGGCCGATGGGGCTCAGCCCTCGGTGACGCCCAGGCGTTCCAGGATGAGTTCCTTCACGCGCGCCGCGTCGGCCTGGCCGCGGGTGGTCTTCATGACCGCGCCGACCAGGGCGCCGACGGCGGCGACCTTGCCGCCGCGGATCTTGTCCGCGATGGCCGCGTTGCCCGCGATGGCCTCGTCCACGGCCGCGCCCAGCGCGCCCTCGTCGGAGACGACCTTCAGGCCGCGCTTGTCGACGACCTCGTCCGGGGTGCCCTCGCCGGCGAGGACGCCCTCGATGACCTGACGGGCCAGCTTGTCGTTGAGCGAGCCGTCCGCGACCAGCGCCGCGACCCGGGCCACCTGCGCCGGGGTGATCGGCAGTTCGTCGACGACGACGCCCTGCTCGTTCGCGTTGCGCGCCAGTTCGCCCATCCACCACTTGCGGGCGGCCGCCGAGTCGGCGCCCGCCTCGATCGTGGCGACGATGGAGTCCACCGCGCCCGCGTTGAGGATCGACTGCATGTCGTGCTCGCTGACGCCCCACTCCTCGCGGAGCCGGTTGCGGCGCACGCGCGGCATCTCGGGCAGACCGGCGCGCAGTTCCTCGACCCAGGTGCGGGCCGGGGCGACGGGCACGAGGTCCGGCTCCGGGAAGTAGCGGTAGTCCTCGGCGTTGTCCTTGATGCGGCCGGCCGTGGTGGAGCCGTCCTCCTCGTGGAAGTGCCGGGTCTCCTGCACGATCGAACCGCCCGACGAGAGCACCGCCGCGTGGCGCTGGATCTCGAAGCGGGCCGCCCGCTCGACGGACCGCAGGGAGTTGACGTTCTTGGTCTCCGAGCGGGTGCCGAACTCGGACTCGGGGGTCGGGCGCAGCGACAGGTTGACGTCGCAGCGCATCTGGCCCTTGTCCATGCGGGCCTCGGAGACGCCGAGCGCCTTGATGACCTCGCGCAGCTCGGCGACGTACGCCTTGGCGACCTCGGGGGCCCGCTCGCCCGCGCCCTCGATCGGCTTGGTGACGATCTCGATGAGCGGGATGCCGGCGCGGTTGTAGTCCAGCAGGGAGTGGGACGCGCCGTGGATGCGGCCGGTGGCACCGCCGACGTGCAGCGACTTGCCGGTGTCCTCCTCCATGTGGGCGCGCTCGATCTCCACGCGGAAGATCTCGCCGTCCTCCAGCTGTACGTCGAGGAAGCCGTTGAAGGCGATCGGCTCGTCGTACTGGGAGGTCTGGAAGTTCTTCGGCATGTCCGGGTAGAAGTAGTTCTTCCGGGCGAAGCGGCACCACTCGGCGATCTCGCAGTTCAGCGCGAGGCCGATCTTGATGGCGGACTCGATGCCGATCTCGTTGACGACCGGGAGCGCGCCGGGCAGACCGAGGCAGACCGGGCAGGTCTGCGAGTTGGGCTCGGCGCCCAGCTCGGTCGAGCAGCCGCAGAACATCTTGGTCCTGGTGCCGAGCTCGACATGGACCTCCAGGCCCATGACGGGGTCGAACGAGGCGAGAGCGTCCTCGTACGACAGGAGTTCGGTGAAGGTGGTCACGGTGAAACTTTCCCTCTCAGCCCAGCAGGACGTCGTCGTCGCCCAGGCGCTTCAGCTCGCGGTACAGGATCGCGAGGCCGGTGACGATGGCGGCGGCGGACACGGCGGCGTCGATCAGCTTCAGCGTGTCGCGCTCGACGCGGGCCTTCTTGACCTGCTTCAGCACGCTCAGGGCGCCGAAGGCCGTGGTGCCGATCGACAGGTAGGTCCCGGTCTTGGACTTCTTGAAGCCCTTGGCCTTGGACAGTGCACTGGTGCTCACAGCGACGGTGCCTCCTCAAGCAACGGGTGACCCCAGCGCTCGATGAAGGCGGCCTCGACGGCGGCACCGACCTTGTACAGGCGGTCGTCCTTCATCGCCGGGGCGATGATCTGGAGCCCGACCGGGAGACCGTCCTCCGGTGCCAGGCCGCAGGGCAGCGACATGGCGGAGTTGCCGGCCAGGTTGGTCGGGATGGTGCACAGGTCCGCGAGGTACATGGCGAGGGGGTCGTCGGAACGCTCGCCGATGGGGAAGGCGGTGGTCGGGGTCGTCGGGGAGACGATCACGTCGACCTGCTCGAAGGACTTCTCGAAGTCCTTCGTGATGAGCGTGCGGACCTTCTGGGCCGAGCCGTAGTACGCGTCGTAGTAGCCGGAGCTGAGCGCGTAGGTACCGAGGATGACGCGGCGCTTGACCTCGTCGCCGAAGCCGGCCTCACGGGTCAGGGCGGTGACGTCCTCGGCGGACTTCGTACCGTCGTCGCCGACGCGCAGGCCGTAGCGCATGGCGTCGAAGCGGGCCAGGTTCGAGGAGCACTCGGACGGCGCGATCAGGTAGTACGCGGCCATCGCGAGGTCGAAGGAGGGGCAGTCCAGCTCGACGATCTCGGCGCCGAGCTCCTTGAGGAGCGCGACGGACTCGTTGAAGCGCTGGACGACACCGGCCTGGTAGCCCTCGCCGGAGAACTGCTTGACGACGCCGACGCGCATCCCGGCGACGGAGCCGTTGCGGGCCGCCTCGACGACCGGCGGGACCGGCGCGTCGATGGAGGTGGAGTCGAGCGGGTCGTGCCCGGCGATGACCTCGTGCAGCAGGGCCGCGTCCAGGACCGTACGGGCGCAGGGACCGCCCTGGTCGAGGGACGAGGAGAAGGCCACCATGCCGTAGCGGGAGACGCCGCCGTACGTGGGCTTCACGCCGACGGTGCCGGTGACGGCGGCGGGCTGACGGATGGAACCGCCGGTGTCCGTGCCGATCGCGAGCGGGGCCTGGAAGGCGGCCAGCGCGGCGGCGGAGCCACCGCCGGACCCGCCGGGGATCCGGGTGAGGTCCCACGGGTTGCCGGTGGGGCCGTAGGCGCTGTTCTCGGTGGAGGACCCCATGGCGAACTCGTCCATGTTGGTCTTGCCGAGGATGACGACGTCGGCTTCCTTCAGCTTGCGCGTGAGGGTGGCGTCGTAGGGCGGGATCCAGCCTTCGAGGATCTTCGAACCGACGGTGGTCGGGACCCCGATGGTGGTGAAGATGTCCTTGAGGGCGAGCGGTACGCCGGCCAGCGGGCCGAGCTCCTCGCCCGCCTCGCGCTTGGCGTCGACGGCGCGGGCCTGCGCGAGGGCGCCCTCGCGGTCGACGTGCAGGAAGGCGTGGACCTTCTCGTCCGTCGCCTCGATGCGGGCCAGGTGGGCCTCGGTGACCTCGACGGCCGTGAGTTCGCCGGAGGCGATCTTCGCAGCGGTCTCGGCGGCGGTGAGCTTGATGATGCTCAGGATGTTTTCGGTGGTCATGGTGATTAGTCCTCCCCCAGGATCTGCGGCACCTTGAAACGCTGCTGCTCCTGGGCGGGAGCGCCGGAAAGCGCCTGCTCGGGGGTGAGCGACGGGCGGACCTCGTCCGCGCGCATGACGTTCGTCAGCGGCAGCGGGTGGGAGGTCGGCGGTACGTCTTGGTCGGCTACCTCGGAAACGCGGGCGACCGCGCCGATGATGTCGTCGAGCTGTCCGGCGAAGTGGTCCAGCTCATCGCTGGCCAGCTCAAGACGTGCCAGCCGAGCGAGGTGAACGACCTCCTCGCGCGTAATGCCAGGCATGCGGCGATCCTCTGGGGTTGGAGTTCTGGGCGTAGGGCCCAATCCTAGAGGGCGGCGCCGCCCGGCATCGACTCACATCGTCACCTCGTCGGTCCCGTCACCTGGTCACGAGGACTGCGGCTCCGCGGCGGCCGCCGCGGCGGCGAGCTCGGCGTCGATGTCGGCCGGCCGGCGCCAGCCGCGCTCGCCCCGGGCCAGCAGCCAGGCGGTGGCTTCCTGCGGTGGCATCGCGGCCGCCACCAGCCACCCCTGGACGGCGTCGCAGCCCAGGTCGCGCAGCCGCTCCCACGTCTCGTCGTCCTCGACGCCCTCGGCCACGACGAGCAGTCCCAGGGAGTGCGCCAGGTCGACGGTGCACCGGACGATCTCCGCGTCCTGGGCGTCCACGGCGAGCCGGGCGACGAAGGAGCGGTCGATCTTCAACTCGCTGACGGGCAGCCGGCGCAGGTGCACCAGCGAGGAGTAGCCGGTGCCGAAGTCGTCCAGGGACATCTTGACGCCGTACCCGGTCAGGCCGGCCATGGTGTCGGCGGCCCGCTGGGGGTCCTCCAGCAGGACGTGTTCCGTTATCTCCAGCTGGAGGCCGCTCGCCGGTACCCCGTGCCGGGCGAGGCGGGCGGCGACGGCGCCGGCGAAGCCGGGGGTGTGGACGTCGCGCGGCGACACGTTGACGGCGACGGGCACCTTGAGGCCCTGGGCGCGCCAGCGGGCGACCTGGGCGAGGGCCGTCTCCAGGACGTACTCGGTGAGGTGGGGCATCAGCCCGGAGGTCTCGGCGATCGCGATGAACTCGTCCGGGGGGACGCGCCCGCGCTCCGGGTGCACCCAGCGCACCAGGGCCTCCAGGCCGGCGACCTGTCCGTCGAAGCGGACCTTCGGCTGGTAGTGGAGTTCGACCTCGCCCGCGTCCAGGGCGCGCCGCAGGTCGCCGAGGAGTCCCAGGCGGTCGGGGGTGTTGCTGTCCCGCTTGGACTCGTACACCTCGACGCCGGTGCGGTCGCGCTTCGCCTGGTACATGGCGACGTCGGCGCGGCGCAGCAGGCCTTCCGCGTCCAGGGCGTGGTCGGGGAAGACCGCGAGTCCGGCGCTGGCCTCCAGGACGAGGGTGAGGCCGTCGAGGTCGAGCGGGGAGCTGAGTTCGGCGACGAGGTGGCGGGCGACCCGCTGGGCGCTGGTGGTGGAGTCGGCGACGGGCAGCAGTACGGCGAACTCGTCGCCGCCGAGCCGGGCCACTTCCGCGTCCTGGGGCAGGGCCTGGCGCAGCCGGTCGGCGATCTGGAGCAGCAGCCGGTCCCCGGCGAGGTGGCCGAGGGTGTCGTTGACGGCCCGGAAGCGGTCCAGGTCGATCAGGACGAGGGCGGACCGGGTACCCGAACGTTCGGCCTCGTCGAGGGCCGACCAGGCACGTTCCAGCAGCCACTGGCGGTTCGGCAGCCCGGTCAGCGGGTCGCGCAACTGCTCCTCGGCCCGGGCCCGGGCGATCCACAGGGTGGAGTCGAGCGCGATGAGCGGTACGGCGAACAGCGGCAGCAGCACCGGCTGGCTGACGGCGACCACGCAGATCAGCGGGGCGATGCCGAGCAGGGCGGCGGCGACCAGGGCCTGCCGGAGCAGGGCGGTGCGGGCGACGGTGGGCAGCCCGCCGCCGCGGGGCGCGAGCGAGCACCAGAGCAGCAGCCGGGTGACGGCGAGGTAGGAGACGGCGACGAGGACGACCTCGGGGACGTCGGCCGGGCCCCAGGTGCCGGGCAGCCAGGGTTCCTCGACGGTCGGGGTGTCGTCGAAGGCGGCCAGGACGAGGGCTCCCGCGCCGATGCCGAGGATGTCGACGCAACCGTGGAGCAGCCCCTGGCGCCAGCGGTGCCGGCGGGCGGCGCCGACCAGGGTGACCACGGCCAGCGAGACGAGTCCGGCGGGGACCCAGCCGTAGAGGAGGAGCACGCCGAGGGTGAGGGCGGCGCCCGAGCCGGTGCCGCCCCACCAGCGGTCCCGGCCGAGGGCGACGAGGTGGCCGACGATGACTCCGGTGAGGATCGCCAGCGCCCAGCCCACGCGGCCACCGGGGAACAGGGCTTGACGGCTCGTCAGTGTGGAGACGATGCCGCCGGCGAGGACCACGGCGGCCATGCCGATGACCACCAGGGGCAGTGCGGTGCGCCGTTGTCCGCCGGTTCCGCCGCCCGTACCGGTGTCGAGGGGGCGGGTCTGCGGCGTTCTGGCGCCCAGGAGTCCGAGCCGGCCCGTCCGTACGGGCGGGGGTTCCCCGCCCAACTCAGGTGACGGGTCGGCGCTTTCGGTGGGTTTCATGCCCGTCCCTCTCACAGCCGGCGATGCCGATGTCACGCGATGGCCCCGATGTCATGCCATCACGGCCGCGATCGCTTCCGGGCAGCCGTGCACGACAGGCGCACCCCACAACAGTAGGACGCGAGGGGCACCCAGGGGCAGCGGTCGGCAGCGGTTGCCCGAATGCGACCCAGCCATCCTCATCAGTACGGTATCCGCCGAACGGGTGAGTTTGGACCAGGCCCCCCGTCGCCATACCGATGATCCGACAGCGCACCCCGCCACGACCAGGCCTGTACCGGCCGTTTACCACCGGGTGCCGCGCCGGGCGTGCGCCCGCCCGCACGGCCGCACGCCATGCATCCGTTCGCCCCCGACGCGCCCTTCTCGGCGGCTCCCGTGGGGGTTACTACTCCGCCGCGGCCCCGTCGTCCAGGGGGAGCGCGGCTTCGCGTGCCGCGTCGGGCCCCTGTTCGAGCAGCACCTCGAACCCGGCGTCGTCCAGGATGGCCAGTTTCAGCTGCACGGCCTTGTCGTACTTCGAGCCGGGGTTGTCGCCGACCACCACGAACGAGGTCTTCTTGGACACCGATCCGGTGACCTTCGCGCCCCGGCTCTGCAGGGCCTCCTTGGCGCCGTCGCGGGTGTGGCCCACGAGGGTGCCGGTGACGACGACGGTCAGCCCTTCGAGCGGACGCGGACCCTGCTCCTCGGCGGAGCCCTCCTCCTCCATCCGGACGCCGGCCTCCCGCCACTTGCGGAGGATCTCCTGGTGCCAGTCGACGGCGAACCACTCCTTGAGGGAGGCCGCGATGATCGCGCCGACGCCCTCCGTGGCGGTCAGCTCCTCCTCGGAGGCCTGCTCGATGCGCTCGATGGAACGGAACTCGCGGGCGAGGGCCTCCGCCGCGACCGGGCCGACGTGACGGATCGACAGGCCGTTGATGATGCGGGCGAGCGGACGGTCCTTGGCGGCGGCGATGTTCTCCAACATCGCCAGGGCGTTCTTCTTCGGCTCGCCCTTCTGGTTGGCGAAGACCGTGACGATCTTCTCCTCGCCGGTCTTCGGGTCCCTCTTGGGCAGTCCGCTGTCCGCGTCGAGGACGTACGCCTTGATGGGCAGCAGCTGCTCGATGGTCAGGCCGAACAGGTCGCCCTCGTCCAGCAGCGGGGGCGTGGCCGGCTCCAGCGGGCCGGTCAGCGCGGCCGCCGCGACCATGCCGAAGTTCTCGATGTCCAGGCTCTGCCGGCCGCCGAGGTAGAAGAGCCGCTCGCGCAACTGGGCCGGGCAGGTCTGCCCGTTGGGGCAGCGGACGTCGATGTCCCCTTCCTTCATCGGCCGCAGCGGCGTCCCGCACTCGGGGCACTCGGCCGGCATGACGAACTCCCGCTCGCCGCCGTCGCGCAGGTCCACCACCGGGCCGAGGATCTCGGGGATGACGTCGCCCGCCTTGCGCAGTACGACGGTGTCGCCGATGAGGACGCCCTTGGCCTTGACGACCTCCTGGTTGTGCAGGGTCGCGAACTCGACCTCGGAGCCCGCCACCGTGACCGGCTCGACCTGCGCGTACGGGGTCACCCGCCCGGTGCGCCCGACCCCGACCTTGATGTCGATCAGCTTGGTGTTGACCTCTTCGGGGGCGTACTTCCAGGCGATGGCCCAGCGCGGGGCGCGGGCGGTGGAGCCGAGCCGGCCCTGGAGGGCGATCTCGTCGAGCTTGACGACGACCCCGTCGATCTCGTGCTCCACCGAGTGCCGGTTCTCGCCGAAGCGGGTGATGAACTCCCGCACCTCGGCGAGCGTGGAGACCACCGCGTTGTGCTGGGCGGTGGGCAGGCCCCATTCGCGCAGCAGCTCGTACGCCTGCGACTGCCGCTCGATGTCGAAGCCCTCGCGGGCGCCGATGCCGTGCACGACCATGTGCAGCGGCCGGCCGGCGGTGACCTTGGGGTCCTTCTGCCGCAGCGATCCGGCCGCCGCGTTGCGCGGGTTGGCGAAGGGCTTGCCCTCCGCCGCCACGAGCCGCGCGTTGAGCTCCTCGAACTTCTCCATCGGGAAGAAGACCTCGCCGCGGATCTCGACGAGGGCCGGGATCCGCTCGCCCTTCAGCCGGTCCGGGATCTCGGCGATGGTGCGGACGTTGGGCGTGATGTCCTCACCGGTGCGGCCGTCGCCGCGGGTGGCGGCGCGGGTGAGGCGGCCGTTCTCGTAGGTGAGGTTGACGGCGAGGCCGTCCACCTTCAGTTCGCACAGGTAGTGGTAGTCGGAGGTGTTGGCGTCCCGGGCCACGCGCTCGGCCCAGGCGGCCAGTTCCTCGTCGTCGAAGGCGTTGTCGAGGGAGAGCATCCGCTCCCGGTGCTCGACGGAGGCGAAGTCCGTCGCGTACGCCCCGGCCACCTTCTGGGTGGGCGAGTCGGGCGTGCGCAGCTGCGGGTACTGCTCCTCCAGCGCCTCCAACGAGCGCAGCAGCGTGTCGAACTCGGCGTCGCTGACGACCGGCTGGTCGTTCACGTAGTACCGGAAGCGGTGCTCCTCGACCTGCTCGGCCAGCAGCGCGTGCTGTTCGCGCACCGCCGTCGGTACTGCCGTGTCCTGCTGTTCGGCTGCCATGCCGTGTCCTCCCGTGGCCCGTCCCGAGCGTCACTCAGGGTTATCGGCGAGCGACCTCGCCGCCCTGACGCAATGGGCCTGCACCGCGCGGGCGTAGGCGGGCGAGGCGCCCGCCAGGCCGCACGAGGGAGTGACCACGACGGACTCGGCGAGAGTCCCCGGGGCCAGCCCCAGCCTGCGCCAAAGCTTCCTGACCCCCATGACGCTACCGCCCGGGTCGGACAACGCGGCGTCGGTGCCCGGCACCACTCCGGCGAAGAGTCTCAGGCCGCCCTCGACGGCCTCCCCGAGGACGTCGTCCTCGCGCTCGGTGAGCAACGAGAAATCGAACGAGACGCCCGCCGCTCCGGCCCGTCGCAACAGCGCGAAGGGGACCTCGGGGGCGCAGGAGTGGACGACGACCTCGCCGTCGTGGACGGCGAAGAGCTCGCGCAGGGTGCCTTCGACGACCTGCCGGTCGACGGCCCGGTAGGTGCGGTAGCCGCTGGCCGAGCGGACCCGGCCGAGGAGGACGGAGGTGAGCGAGGGCTCGTCGTACTGGAGGACGATCTCGGCGCCGGGGATGCGCTTGTGGACGTCGGCCAGGTGCGCGCGCAGGCCCTCGGCGAGGGAGGCTGCCAGGTCCCGGCAGGCACCGGCGTCCTGGAGCACGGCCTCGCCGCCGTGCAGTTCGAGGGAGGCGGCCAGCGTCCACGGTCCGACGGCCTGGACCTTGAGCTTCCCGGTGTAGCCCTGGGTGAACTCCTCCAGGGCGTCGAGGTCCTCGCCGAGCCAGGAGCGGGCGCGGCGGGTGTCGCGGCCCGGGCGGTCGCTGATGCGCCAGCCGCTCGGCTCGACGTGGGCGTACAGGTCGACGAGCAGCCCGAGGGACCGGCCGATCATGTCCGCGCCGGGCCCGCGGGCGGGCAGCTCGGCGAGGTACGGGAACTCCTCGAAGGAACCGGTGACGGTCTTGGCGGCCTCGCGGGCGTCCCCGCCGGGCAGCGAGCCGACTCCGGTGGCGCCGGTCATCGGCCGGGCCTGACGGACAGGTCGTTCACCTCGGCGTCGCGGGGCAGGTCGACGGCCATGACGATGGTGGTGGCCACCGACTCGGGGTCGATCCAGGCGGCGGGGTCGTAGTCCTTGCCCTCCTGCGAGTGCACCTTGGCCTGCATGGGGCTCGCGGTGCGTCCGGGGTAGACAGAGGTGACGCGGATGCCGTGCTCCTTCTCCTCGGCGCGCAGCGAGTCGGCGAGGGCCTTGAGGCCGTGCTTGGAGGCGGCGTACGCGCTCCAGTCGGCGTGGGCGGCGAGTCCGGCGCCGGAGTTCACGAACACGATGGTGCTCTTGGAGGCGCGCAGGGTGGGCAGCAGCAGCCGGGTGACCTCGGCGGGCGCGATCAGGTTGACGTTGAGCTGCTGGTGCCAGGTCTTGGGGCGCAGCTCGCCGACGGGGCCGAGGTCGACGATGCCCGCGATGTGCAGGAGGGAGTCGATGCGCTCCGGGATCGGCTGCTTGGAGAAGGCCCACGACAGCCGGTCGGGGTCGGCCAGGTCTCCCACGAGGGTCCGCGCGCCGGGATGGGCGTCGGCGAGCTGCCGGGCCCGGCCGGCGTCACGGGCGAGGAGGACCAGGTCGTCGCCGCGGGCGTGGAGGCGGGCCGCGACGGCGGCGCCGATGCCGGAGCCGGCACCGGTGATGAGATGAGTAGGCATACGGGCCATGCTCGCACCCCCGAGGGGGCCCCGCGGCCCCCGGCCGGAAGCAGGTGGCGGGGCGGCCGGTGATCGCCCCGGCCCGGCGCCGTCCACGGCCCGGCAGGCGGGCCGGGCGGGCACCGGGGCGGGCGGGTCGGCCGGGTCAGAGGCCGGCCTGGGCCCGCAGCGCGGCGGCGGTCGTGCGGGCGTCGTAGCCGGCGGGGACGCCCTCGACCAGGAACGTCTCGCCCGCGATGTGGGCGGTGCGCAGCGGCAGGATCTCCTGGTAGGCGGGCGAGGCGTACCAGGCGCGGGCCCGCTCGATGTCCGGGAAGCCGATCATGACGATGGTGCCGGGGAAGGGGCCTTCGAGGACCTCGACCTCGGCGCCGTGGACGAGGAAGTGGCCGCCGAAGGGCTCCAGGGTCGACTGGATCTCCTCGATGTAGCGCAGGATGTCCTCGTTCGGCGCCGCGGGACGTATGTGGGCGATGGCGTACGCGGTCATGGCGGTCTCCCCTGTCACGCGCCCCGGGTCCCCGGGGCCTCGGCTCCCATCGTGCCCGAGGGGGTACCCCCCGGGTCGATTCCCTCACAGGTCATGTCAGGTCGCGACGGGGGCCGGGGAGGCGGAGGCCGCGGCTTCGGCTTCGGCGGCCGGGCCGTGCGGGTGGAAGGTGCGGCGGTAGGCGATCGGGGAGACCCCGAGGGCGGCGCGCATGTGCTGGCGCAGGGAGTTGGCGGAGCCGAAACCGGCGCGGTGCGCCACGAGATCGACCGGCAGGTCGCTGGACTCCAGCAACTGGCGGGCGATCTCCAGGCGTTGGGCGGTGAGCCACTGCACGGGGGTCATGCCGACCTCGTCGCGGAAGCGCCGGGTGAAGGTGCGCAGGCTCATCCGGGCGTGGGCGGCGAGTTCGGCGAGGGCGATGGGCTCGGCGAGCCGCTCCAGGGCCCACGCGCGGGTGGCCGTGGTGGTGGCGACGGTGGGTTCGGGGACGGGCCGGTCGATGTACTGGGCCTGCCCGCCGTCCCGCCACGGCGGTACGACGCACATCCGGGCGGCCCGGTTGGTGATGGCGGCGCCGTGGTCGCGGCGGACCAGGTGCAGGCACAGGTCGACGCCCGCGGAGACGCCGGCGGAGGTCAGGATGTCGCCGTCGTCGACGAAGAGGACCTCCTCGTCGACCAGGACCCGGGGGAAGGCCCGGCGGAATTCGGGGGCGAGGTTCCAGTGGGTCGTCGCGGGCCGGCCGTCGAGGAGCCCGGCGGCGGCGAGCACGTAGGAGCCGCTGCAGATGGAGACCAGGCGGGTGCCGGGGCGGATGCCGGCGATGGCCGCGGCCACCTCGGGCGGCAGCGGCCCGCCGAGGGCCAGTTCGGGCATCGCGTGGGTGGGCGGGATGATCACGGTGTCGGCGGCGGCGAGGGCCTCGGGCCCGGCGGCGGGTTGGATGGCGAAGCCGGAGTCGCTGGTCACCGGGCCGCCGTCGGCGGTACACACGACGACCTCGTACAGGTCGGCGCCGTGCTCGTCCACGGCGCTGCCGAAGACCCGGGACGGAATGCCCAGCTCGAACGGCGGGAAGCCGGGCAGGGCCAGGACGGCGACCAGGTGCCGGCCGTCCGCCCCGCTCCGGCCGGTCGGTGCCGGGAGTGGCGCGGATTGCACGGGTTCGGTCGGTTTCGTCAGTTCCGTACGCGCCTCGCTCATGGCCAGATCCTGTCACATAGTGGCCGGACGGCCAATACCGTCGGGGCGCGCGGTGTCCGAATCTGGAACACGTCGCCGGGGAACGGAACGGCCCGGCGACGGACACCAATCGGACGGAACGAGGCGGACAGCATGCGCGCGATGGTCGTGAACGAGTGGGGCGGACCCGAGAACCTGGTCGAGCGGGAGGTCGAGCGCCCGGAGCCCGGCCTGGGCGAGGTCCTGGTACGGGTCCACGCGGCCGGCGTGAACCCGGTCGACTGGAAGACCCGCGCCAGCGGCGCCCTGATCGCCTGGGGCGAGACCCCGATCCTGGGCTGGGACGTCTCCGGCACCGTCGAGGCGGTCGGCCCCGGCGTGACCCTGTACCGGGCGGGCGACGAGGTCTTCGGGATGCCGCTCTTCCCGCGGCAGGGGGGCGGCTACGCCGAGTACGTGGTGGCCCCGGCCCGGCACCTGGCCCGCAAGCCCGCCGCCCTGGACCACGTACAGGCGGCCGCGCTGCCGCTGGCGGCGCTCACCGCGTGGCAGGCGCTGGTGGACACCGCCGGCGTCACGGCCGGTCAGCGGGTCCTGGTGCACGCGGCGGCGGGCGGCGTGGGCCACCTGGCGGTGCAGATCGCCAAGGCGCGCGGCGCGTACGTCATCGGCACCGCGAGCGCGGCCAAGCACGAGCTGCTGCGCGGGCTGGGCGCCGACGAGCTGGTCGACTACCGGGAGCAGGACTTCACGGAGGTCGTCTCCGACGTGGACGTGGTGATCGACGCGCTCGGCGACGGGACCGCGGAGCGTTCCCTCAAGGTGCTGAAGCCGGGCGGCCACCTGATCTCGCTGCCCGGCCCCGACTCCGTCCCGGCCGACGCGGGCTCCGCGCGGGCCGTGTGGCTGCTGGTCGAGCCCGACCTGGCGGGCCTGCGGGGCATCGCCGACCTGGCCGACCAGGGGCTGCTGAAGCCCTTGGTGGACACGGTGCTGCCGCTGGAGCAGGCCGCCAGGGCCCACGAGATCGGCGAACTGGGCCGCACCACCGGCAAGATCGTCCTGACGGTGGCCTGACCCGCAGGACCCGCGGCGGCCCGTAGGACCGCGCGGACCCGACGACCGTACGACCCGGACCGCGCCCGCCTCAGACGGCGGCCGCGGTCCGGGTCGTCGTCGCGATGGTGGCGGAGCCGACGACACGGGTGCCGTCGTAGAGCACGATCGCCTGGCCCGGGGCGACGCCGCGGACCGGCTCGGTGAAGGCGACGCGCAGCTCGCCGTCCACGAGCTCGGCGAAGACCTCGGTCTCACCGCCGTGGGCGCGCAGCTGCGCGGTGTAGGTGCCGGGGGCGGCGGCCGTGGAGCCGCACCAGCGGGGCCGGATCGCGGTGAGCGCGCCGACGTCGAGCGCCTCGACGGGTCCGACGGTGACGGTGTTGTTCACCGGCGAGATGTCGAGGACGTAGCGCGGCTTGCCGTCGGCGGCGGGGTGGCCGATGCGCAGGCCCTTGCGCTGGCCGATGGTGAAGCCGAAGGCGCCCTCGTGGGTGCCGACCTTCTCCCCGCTCTCGTCGACGATGTCACCCTCGGCCTTGCCGAGGCGGTTCGCGAGGAAGCCCTGGGTGTCGCCGTCGGCGATGAAGCAGATGTCGTGGCTGTCGGGCTTCTTCGCGACGGCCAGACCGCGCTCCTCGGCCTCCGCCCGGATCTCCTCCTTGGTGGTGAGGGTGTCACCGAGCGGGAAGAGGGCGTGGGCGAGCTGCTTCTCGTCGAGCACGCCGAGGACGTACGACTGGTCCTTGGCCATGTCGGAGGCGCGGTGCAGCTCGCGGGAGCCGTCCTCGTTCAGCACGACGGTGGCGTAGTGGCCGGTGCAGACGGCGTCGAAGCCGAGGGCGAGGGCCTTGTCCAGCAGCGCCGCGAACTTGATCTTCTCGTTGCAGCGCAGGCAGGGGTTCGGGGTGCGGCCGGCCTCGTACTCGGAGATGAAGTCCTCGACGACGTCCTCGCGGAAGCGCTCGGCGAGGTCCCACACGTAGAACGGGATGCCGATGACGTCGGCGGCGCGGCGGGCGTCCCGGGAGTCCTCGATGGTGCAACAGCCGCGGGCCCCGGTCCGGAAGGACTGCGGGTTCGCGGAGAGCGCCAGGTGGACGCCGGTGACGTCGTGCCCGGCTTCGACCGCGCGGGCGGCGGCGACGGCGGAGTCCACGCCGCCGGACATGGCGGCCAGGACGCGAAGGGGACGGGCGGTGCGCGGCAGGTTCTGAGTCATAGCACCGTCCAGGGTACGGGGAACCGAGCGGGGTCACGGCGCGTTATCGGCTGTGGGGGGTGGATCACATGACGGAGCAGGCGGACAAGGCCGGGAAACCGGCGCGCAGGACCCGCAGGGCGGTGCTCTTCGGCGGGCTCGGCGTCCTCGCGGCGACGGCGGTCGTCGGGCGCGAGGAGATCGGCCGGGCCTGGTGGCTGATGCCGGGGGTTTCCAAGCCCCGCAAGGAGGGCGAGCTCGACCACGTGGGCGCGAGCTGGACGGCGGCGTCGCCCGCGAACTGGCGGCTGGCCGACCGGCCGGACGACTACCGGGTGGACCGGATCGTCGTGCACGTCACACAGGGAGGCTTCGCCTCCTCGGTGGACGCGTTCAAGAACCCGTGGCACAAGGCGTCGGCGCACTACATCGTGCGCCAGGACGGCCACATCGAGCAGATGGTGCGCGAGCTGGACGTGGCCTACCACGCGGGCAACCGCTCGATGAACGAGCGCAGCGTCGGCATCGAGCACGTGGGCTTCGTGCACCGGCCGCAGGACTTCACGGACGCGATGTACGCGGCCTCGGCGAAGCTGGCGGCGGACATCTGCCGGCGCTACGACATACCCGTCGACCGGGAGCACCTGGTGGGCCACTCCGAGGTTCCGGGTGCCGACCACACGGACCCGGGCCGCCACTGGGACTGGGACCGCTACCTCCGCATGACCGCCGAAGCCCTGGCCGCCACGCCCAAGGGCTGACCTCCGACCGGGTCGCGTATGAGGCGGACCGGGCTGAGGCCGCGCCGAGGGGCGGGGGGTCAGCTGAGGCCGGCCGTGCGGGCTCGGGTGACGGCGGGGCCGATGGCGGCGGCGACCGCGGCGACGTCCTCCTTCGTGGAGGTGTGGCCGAAGGAGAACCGCAGCGTGCCGCGGGCCAGCTGCGGGTCGGTGCCGGTGGCCAGCAGGACGTGGCTCGGCTGGGCGACGCCGGCGGTGCAGGCGGAGCCGGTGGAGCACTCGATGCCCTGCGCGTCCAGGAGCAGCAACAGGGAGTCCCCCTCGCAGCCCGGGAAGCTGAAGTGGGCGTTGGCCGGGAGCCGGTCGTCGGGGTCGCCGCCGAGGACGGCGTCGGGGACGGCCCGCAGCACGGCGGCGATCAGCTCGTCGCGCAGGGCGCCGACCTCCGCCGCGAACCGCTCCCGCCGCTCGGCGGCGAGTACGGCGGCCACCGCGAAGGCGGCGACGGCCGGTACGTCGAGGGTGCCGGAGCGGACGTGCCGTTCCTGCCCGCCGCCGTGCAGCACGGGGACGGGGCTCTGGTCGCGGCCGAGCAACAACGCGCCGATGCCGTACGGGCCGCCGATCTTGTGCCCGCTGACGGTCATGGCGGCGAGGCCGCTGTCGCCGAAGCGGACGTCGAGCTGCCCGAAGGCCTGGACGGCGTCCGAGTGCAGGGGGATCCCGTACTCGCGGGCGATCCCCGCCAGTTCGCGGACCGGCATGACGGTGCCGATCTCGTTGTTGGCCCACATGACGGTGGCCAGGGCCACGTCGTGCGGGTCGCGTTCGACGGCCTCCCGGAACGCCTCGGGACGCACCCGGCCGTGCCGGTCGACGGGCAGGTACTCGACGCGCGCGCCCTCGTGCTCGGCGAGCCAGTGCACGGCGTCGAGGACGGCGTGGTGCTCGACGGGGCTGGCGAGGACCCGGGTCCGGGCGGGTTCGGCGTCGCGGCGGGCCCAGTACAGGCCCTTGACCGCGAGGTTGTCGGCCTCGGTGCCGCCCGAGGTGAACACCACCTCGCTCGGCCGGGCTCCGAGGGCTTCGGCGAGGGCCTCGCGGGCCTCCTCGACGGTGCGGCGGGCGCGGCGGCCGGCGGCGTGGAGGGAGGACGCGTTACCCGTGGCGGCGAACTGCGCGGTCATCGCCGCAGCGGCCTCCGGCAGCATCGGGGTGGTGGCGGCGTGGTCGAGGTAGGCCATGATCCCCCGATTCTACGAGTCCCCCGGGCGCCGGCTCCCCGGCGGGCGGCGGGTCACCGTACGGCCCCCGCCGGCCGGCGCCGTCGGGAGCCCTACCGCGGGGCCCGCGCGAGCTGGCGGGACTGGGCCACGAGCCGGTCCGCCGAGTCCCAGACCTCGGCGTCCTCCTCCAGGAAGCCGCCCGCCATGTTGCGGGTGGTGATGGAGACCCGCAGCGGACCGGGGGCGGGGCGGCAGCGGATGTGGGTGGTCAGTTCGACGGTCGGGGCCCAGCCGACCAGCCCGAGGTCGAAGGCGGTCGGCGGCAGCGCGTCCACCGCGAGGAGCAGCGAGAACGGGTCGGGGTCGCGGCCGTCGGCCAGCTCGAACCAGGCCCGCATCTCGCCCTTGCCGGAGGGCGCGCCGACGGCCCAGCCGGCGGTCGCCGGGTCCAGCCGCAGCCGGAGGCGGTCGACGATGGCGGAGCTGCCGGGGATGGGGGCGGGGCCGGCCTCGGCGCCGAGGCAGTCCTCGTACGCGGGGAAGGCGGGCGGTACGGCGGCGGTGTGCACGGCGTCGGGCAGCGCGGCGAGGTCGCCGTAGGAGGCGAGGACGCGGATGCGCTCGACCTCGGCGCCGTTCTCGTCGAACTGGAACAGCGAGGCCTGGCCGGTGGACAGGGTGCGGCCGACGCGGACGACCTGGGTGCGGATGACGGCGGGGCCGGGCACCGAGGAGGTCAGGTAGTGCGCGGAGACGGTGAAGGGGTCCGGGTGCGGCAGGGCGGCCGACAGGGCACGGCCGACCAGGGCCAGCAGGTAGCCGCCGTTGACGGCGGTGATGATCGTCCAGCCGGCGGAGAGTTCCGCGTCGTACGCGCCGGGCTCTCCCGCGCGGGGGGAGATGCCGGTGTCGCGGTCGAATTCGCTGTCGCCGATGGAGGCCTGGGCCGCTGCGTATGCCATGGAACGACGGTACACCGGAGGGCTACTAAGCGGTAGCTTTTGTTTCCGCGCCCGGGTCCGGGCCGCCCCGCCGCTGTTTCCGCGCCCGTTCCGGCCGCCCCGCCGCCCCCGCCTACGGCTCCTCGGCCACCGACGAACGCCGGTTCCAGGCCAGCGGCGCGCGCCAGTGGTAGCGCATGGCGAGCAGACGCAGCACGAAGGTGGTGACGATCGCGAGGCCGGTCGTCACGGCGTTCAGCATGTCGAACGCGATGAAGAGGGCCACCATGGCCGCACCCACCACGGCCGGCACGGCGTACATCTCCCGGTCGCGCAGCAGCGACGGCACCTCGTTGGCCAGTACGTCGCGCAGCACGCCGCCGCCGACCGCCGTGGCCAGGCCGAGCGCGGCGGAGGCGGTCAGCCCGAGGCCGTACTCGTACGCCTTGGTCGTGCCCGTCACGCAGAACAGGCCGAGGCCGGCGGCGTCGAACACGTTGATGGCCCGGTTGATGCGCTGGACCTCGGGGTGCAGGAAGTAGACGAGCGCGGCCGCGATCAGCGGCGTGACGAAGAAGCTCAGCTCCCCGAAGGCGGCCGGCGGGACGGCGCCGATGCACAGGTCGCGCAGCAGGCCGCCGCCGAGGGCGGTGACCAGGGCGAGCACGGCGATGCCGAAGACGTCGAAGTTCTTGCGTACGGCGAGCAGCGCGCCCGCGGTGGCGAAGACGAAGATGCCCGCGAGGTCCAGGGCGTGCTGGACGCCGGGCGGGAAGAGATCGTGGAGCACCCCGTCATTGTCGCCCGGAAACGGAGCGGGGCCCCCGGGACGTCTCCCGGGGGCCCCGCTCCATCGGTGGTGCCGGTCTCGTCCGCTACTCCGCGACCGATATCACCGCGTCCGCCGCGCCGGGCAGGGCCTTGTCGCCCGGAGCCTGGTCCGGGGCGTTCTCGGGGTGGTGGCAGGCGACCTGGTGGCCGGTGGCCAGGGACAGCATCGGCGGCTCCTGTGTCGTGCAGATCTGCGTGGCCTTCCAGCACCGGGTGTGGAAGCGGCAGCCGCTCGGCGGGGAGATCGGCGAGGGCACGTCGCCCTTGAGCAGGATGCGTCCGCTCTTGGCGCCGCGCCGCCGCGGGTCCGGCACCGGCACGGCCGACAGCAGCGCCTTGGTGTACGGGTGCATCGGGTTCTCGTAGAGCGACTTGCGGTCGGTCAGCTCCACGATCTTGCCGAGGTACATCACCGCGATGCGGTCCGAGACGTGCCGGATCACCGACAGGTCGTGCGCGATGATCACGTACGTGAGGCCGAGCTCCTCCTGGAGGTCGTCCAGCAGGTTGACCACCTGGGCCTGGATCGACACGTCCAGCGCGGACACCGGCTCGTCGGCGACGACCAGCTTCGGGTTCAGGGCCAGGGCCCGGGCGATGCCGATGCGCTGGCGCTGGCCGCCCGAGAACTCGTGCGGGTAGCGGTTGACGTGCTCGGGGTTGAGGCCCACGAGCGACAGCAGCCGCTGCACCTCGGCCTTGAGCCCGCCCTCCGGGGAGACCCCCTGGAGCTTGAAGGGGGCGCCGACGATGGTGCCGACGGTGTGCCGCGGGTTCAGCGAACCGTACGGGTCCTGGAAGATCATCTGCACGTCGCGGCGCAGCGGACGCATCCCGGCGACCCCGAGGTGCGTGATGTCGCGCCCCTCGAACTCGACGGTGCCGCCGGTCGGCTCCAGCAGGCGCGTGATCAGTCGGCCCATCGTGGACTTGCCGCAGCCGGACTCGCCGACGACGCCGAGGGTCTCACCGCGGCGGACGTCGAAGTCGATACCGTCCACGGCCTTGACCGCCCCGGCCTGCCGGCGCAGCAGTCCCTTGTTGATCGGGAAGTGCTTGACCAGCCCGGTGACCCGCAGCAGCGGCTCCGCCTCGGACCCCTTGGCGCCGGGCCCGGCGGGGTCCGTCGCGGTGCCCTGCGCGGCGTCCTTCTTCATGTCGTCGGTCACAGCTTCGGCGCAATCTCTTCGGTCCAGATCCGGGTCCGCTCGTCCTGCGACATGTGGCAGGCGGACCAGTGCCGGCTGTCGTCCTGGACCAGCTCGGGCCGCTGGGTGCGGGTGATGCCGCCCTTGGGGACGTCGGCGTAGGGGCAGCGCGGGTTGAAGGCGCAGCCGCTCGGGATGTTGATGAGGCTGGGGGGCGAACCCTTGACCGGGATGAGGCGCTCGGTCTGGTCGCGGTCGATGCGCGGCATCGAGCCGAGCAGGCCCCAGGTGTAGGGGTGCCGGGGCTCGTAGAAGACCTTCTCGGCGGTACCGCGCTCGACGCACCGGCCGCCGTACATCACGAGGATCTCGTCGGCCATCTCGGCGACCACGCCCAGGTCGTGCGTGATCATGATGACCGCGGAGCCGAACTCCTTCTGCAGGTCTCGGATCAGGTCCAGGATCTGCGCCTGGACGGTGACGTCCAGGGCGGTGGTCGGCTCGTCCGCGATGAGCAGCTCGGGGTTGTTGACGAGCGCCATGGCGATCATCGCGCGCTGGCGCATGCCGCCGGAGAACTCGTGCGGGTACCCGTCCACGCGCCGGTGGGGCTCGGGGATGCCGACCCGGTCGAGCATCTCGACCGCCCGCTTGCGGGCGGTCTTCTTGTCGACGTCGTGGTGGGTGCGGTACGCCTCGACGATCTGCGCGCCGACCGTGTAGTACGGGTGCATCGCCGAGAGCGGGTCCTGGAAGACCATCGCCATCTTGCGGCCGCGGAGCTTGCGCACGTGGTCGTCGGCGGCGGAGACGAGGTCCTCGCCGTCGAGCCGGACCTCGCCGGAGATGTGCGGGCGGCTGCGGGCGTTCCCGGTGCGGTGCAGGCCCATGATGGCCAGCGAGGTCACCGACTTGCCGGAGCCGGACTCGCCCACGATGCCGAGGGTCTTGCCGCGTTCCAGGTCGAAGGAGAGCCCGTCGACGGACTTGACGAGGCCGTCGTCGGTCGGGAAGTGCACGCGCAGGTCGCGTACGGAGAGGTACGCGTCGTCCCGCGGGCCGCCCTGTTCGGGGACGAAGGCGGGCCCGCCGGAGGCGGTGGGGGTGGAGGCGGGGGTCTCGGTCACGTCAGCCTCACGCGCGGGTCGATGACGGCGTACAGCAGGTCCACGATCAGGTTTGCCATCACCACGAAGAGCGCGGCGAGCAGGGTCACTCCCATGATCACGGGGAGGTCGCCGGCGCCGATGGCGGCCACGGCGGCCGTGCCCAGGCCCTGGAAGTTGAAGGTCGTCTCGGTGAGCACCGCGCCGCCGAGGAGTCCGCCGAGGTCGAGGCCGAACATGGTGACGATCGGGGTGAGCGTGGAGCGCAGGGCGTGCTTGCGGATGACCACGCCCTCCTTGAGGCCCTTGGCGCGGGCGGTGCGGATGTAGTCCTCGCCGAGCACTTCGAGCATGGTCGCCCGGGTGATGCGGGCATAGGTCGCGGCGAAGAGGAAGGCCAGGGTGATCCAGGGCAGGATCAGGCTGTTGAGCCAGGCCAGTGGATCCTCGGTGAGTGGTCGGTAGTTGGAGACGTCCAACCAGCCGAGGCCGTAGACGAAGATCGCGGGGGCCACCATGCCGGTGAAGAAGATCGGCAGGGAGACGCCGGCGAGGGCGCCGACCATGACGGTCCGGTCGATGGCGGTACGACGCTTGAGCGCGGAGACGACGCCCGTGGCCACACCGGCGATGACCCAGATCACGGCCGCCCCGAGGGCGAGCGAGAGGGTGACCGGCATGCGGTCGATCATCGTCTCCCAGACGGGGGCCTCGGTCTTGAAGGAGTAACCGAAGCAGGGCGCCGCGCAGTGCGTGACATCCGTGCCGCCGTCGTAGTCGCGGCCGACGAAGATGCCCTTGAGGAAGAGCAGGTACTGCTCGGAGATGGGCTTGTCGAAGCCCATCTTCACGCGGATGCCCGCCAGGGCGGTCTCGTTGGTCTCGCGGCCGGCGTACATGAGCGCGGGATCGCTGCCGGTCAGCTTCGGGACCGCGAAGAAGATGCCGAAGGTGACCACGGAGACCACCAGCAGCGTGGCGGCGACGTTGAACAGCCGCCGTATGAGGTAGACGAGCACTGCAGTCGGCCGCCCGGGGCGGGTGGCCGCCGTCCCTCGTGGGGACGGCGGCCACCGCCTGCGGCCTTCACCTGCCCTTCGGACTAGCGCATGTGCGGTGAAGGCACTTACTTGCGTGCTGAGTTGCTTTGAACCTGGCCTGCGACTACTTGGCGGCGATGCCCACCGTGGCAAGGTCGATCTTGCCCATGGAGTCGTTGAAGTAGACGTTCGTCAGGCGCGGGTTGTGGTAGACGAAGGCCTTGTCGAAGTTGATCGGCAGGTAGAGCGCCTTCTCCATGACCTTCTTGTTGATCTCCGTGTAGAACGGAGCGGCGGCCTCGGGCGTGGCCGCGGAGGCGGCCTTGTCGAAGAGACCGTTGACCTCGGGGTCGTTCAGCTCGGTGTAGTTGTTGTTGCCGTTCGGCAGGATGAACGAGCCGTCGACCAGCGGCTGGAGGAAGCCGGCGCCGGAGTTGTAGTCGGCACCCCAACCCATCACGATGATGCCGTAGTTCTTCTTCTTCACGTTCTCGGGCGAACCGATCGTGGAGGAGGAGAGCTTGCCGTCGTACTGGTCGATCGTCGCCTTGATCCCGACCTTGGCGAGGGCCGCCTGCAGGGACTCCGCGCTCTTCACCTCGGGCGCGCGGTTGTTGCGCACGGCGATGGTGGTCTCGAAGCCGCCGGGCTTGCCACAGGCCGCGAGGGCCTCCTTGGCCTTGGCCTCCTGGGGCTCGCCCTTCGTCAGGCCGAACGGGTCGAACGTTTTCTCCGAGCCGGGGATGCCGGGCGGCAGCATGTTGGCGCCGAGGTCACCGCTGGTCGGGCCGCCGCGGGCGGTCTGCAGCGACTTCGGGTCGGCGGCGTAGATGACGGCCTTGCGGCACTCGATGTTGTCGAACGGCGCGACGGTCTGCGGGAAGGCGAAGTAGCGGATGTAGCCCGTGAACGGGTTGTCCGCGTTCTTCTTGAGGTTGGGGTCCTTCAGGACCTTGTTCTTGCCGGCCTGCTGCATGCCCGTGCCGTCGACCGCGAGGTCGATGTCACCGGAGAGCAGGCGCTGGTCCATGTCGTCCGGGTTGGTCGTCACCGTGAAGGAGACCTTGTCCGGCAGACCCTTGCGGATCGTGTCGGTCTTCGGGTCCCAGTGCTCGTTGCGAACGAAGGTGGCGCCCTTGCCCGCGGTGAAGCTCTCCACCTTGTAAGGGCCGGTCGACAGCGGCTTGTTGGTGTACGTGGCGCCCGTGTCCTTGGCAGCCGGGACCGGCGAGGAGGACGGCATGGCCAGCAGGTAGCTGAAGTCGGAGTTGGCGCTCGCCAGGTTGAAGACGACCGTCTTGTCGTCCGGCGTCTCGACGGACTTCAGACCCATCTTGTTGGGGTCGGTGTCCTTGTACGGGCCGGGGTACTTCTGGCCCTGGTCGAGGATGTCGATCAGGTACGTCGGACCACCGGACAGCACGTCCTGCGCGAAGACGCGCTCGATGCCGTACTTGATGTCCTTCGAGGTGACCGGCGTGCCGTCCTCGAACTTGACGCCGTCCTTGAGCTTGACGGTGTAGGTCTTGCCGTCGTTGCTGAGCACCGGCAGGGCCTCGGCGAGGTCCGGGACCAGCTTGGTGCCCGCCTCGCCCGGCTTGCTGTCGTACGCGAGCAGCTGGCGCACGTACAGGCGCTGCATGTTCCACACGAAGCCGTAGTAGGCACGCGCCGGGTCGAGGTAGTCGACGTCCTGCGGCGACCAGAGCTTGAGCTCCCCGCCCTTGGCGTCCGAGGGGTTCACGAGCGCGGTGGTGGCCGCGTTGAACGCGGCGCCGCCGTCACCGCCCTTGCCCTCGGCCTTGCCGTCGTCGCCACCGCACGCGGCGGTCAGGGACAGGGCGGCGATCACGGCGGTGATCGCGAGTGCCTGCTTTCTGCGGATCACTATGGTCCAACCTCCAAAGGTGGGTGAATCGAGAAGCGGTTCAGCTGCCCTTGGGGTCGAGTGCGTCACGCAGCCCGTCCCCGAAGAGGTTGAACGCCAGGACGGTGATGAAGATCGTGATACCCGGGACCACCATGTACATGGGGTCGTCCTGGTAGATGGGGATGGCGTCGGACAGCATCTTTCCCCAAGAGGCGGTGGGCGGCTTGACGCCGGCGCCGAGGAAGCTGAGGGCCGCTTCCGTCAGGATGTTCGTCGGGATGATCAGCGTCGCGTAGACGAGGATCGGCGCGACCAGGTTCGGCAGCAGCTCCTTGATCAGGATGTAGCCGCGACCGGCGCCCAGGCTGCGGGCCGCCTCGACGTACTCGCGCTCCCTCAGGGAGATCGTCTGGCCGCGGACGATGCGGCCGATGTACGGCCAGCCGAAGAAGCCGATGACGACGATCAGTACGCCCATCCGGACGCCCGAACCCTCGAAGCCCAGCAGGGAGTTGGGGACGACCGAGACCAGGGCGATGGTGAACAGCAGCTGCGGGAAGGCCAGCAGCAGGTCCATCAGGCGGCTGATGACGCCGTCGACCCAGCCGCCGAGGAAGCCCGCCAGCGCGCCGAGCAGGCTGCCGATGACGACCGACACGAAGGCCGCCAGGAAGGCGACGACCAACGAGATGCGGGCGCCGTAGACGATCCGGCTGAACACGTCGCGCCCGTTGGTCGGTTCGACGCCCAGCAGGAACTCGGAGCTCATGCCGCCGAAGGAGCCGATCGGCGTGCCCAGGTCCGGGTCGATCATGTCCTCGTGGAACTCGTTGGGCGGATGGCCCAACAGGCTCACGATCTGCGGGGCGAACACCGCGATCAGGATCAACAGGATCACGACCACGCCGCCGGTCAGCGCGACCTTGTCACGCTTGAGCCGCATCCAGGCGATGCGGCCGGGCGAACGGCCTTCGATGGCTTTGGCAGGGACGTCGGCTACGGACACGGGTGCGGGTGTTTCCGCGCTCGTGTCATGCAGTGGTGCCGTCATCGTGGTGGGGACCCCTCTCGGCCGACGGGTAGCCGGCCCATGCCCGCCGCTGTGGCGGCGTTGGTGCGGAGTGGCGCTCGGAGTGCGTGGTACACGCAGAACGCGTGCGGAGTGCAGGGTGCTGAGCAGCTGAAGTGCGGAAAGTGCCGTGCGGAACAACAAGCGAAGTCCACGTGCCGAACCGGGTCCTGGAGGACTGACCGGCTCTTGGGTGGGGAGTCTTCATCGGGCGCTCGACCAGCCGCCAGACCCGCAGATGAATGGATGCGCAACCGTGATCTGATGCGTCGGTTCCCGTTATCCGGACTCCACTGTCTCCTCAGCGGAGCAAGACCGGCCGTTCGGTACCTAACCGGACATCGCGCCCAACTCACTGGAGGAGTGCGCCTATTGGGCGCCCAACAGGGTTGAAATCCGGACAACGCGAAGGCCGCCGGGAACCGTGGTTCCCGGCGGCCCGAAGTCCGTCGAAGGGGTCCGTCCCAGAGGGCGGGCGGCTGCCCGTTCTCCCTGTAGGTGACCTGGTGAAAGCCCTGCGGGTGCGTCCCGGCGGCCTCCGGCGTCCGCTAGTGGACCGCCGCCTGACCCTCCCGGTCGTAGAACGGCCGGGTCTGCGCGCGCAGCCACATCGCCACCGGGTCGTGCTCGTCGGCCAGCGCGACCGTGCAGACCGGCACCCCCTCGGGCACCGCCCCGACGGACTGCCGCATCATCTCGCGGACGGATTCCAGCGCGGGCGCGGAGGCGTCGTAGAGGTCGAGCCCCACCGCGAGGTACGCCGACCCCAGCGAAGGTTGCACCCAGGCGCGGCGCAGCGAGCGCACGGCGGGCGTGCGGTGCGCGTGGCGGGTCAGCAGCCCGTAGAACTGCGGCAGCTCCAGGGAGGGCTCGGAGAGCCGCAACGGGCCGGCCGGCATCCGGTCCAGGCCGGTGGCGATCCGACGCAGGTCGGCCCACGGCACGCCGAGGCCGCCGCCCTGGGCGTGCGGGTTGACCCACAGGCCCCAGCGGTCCGGGTAGAGGGCGCGGGCGACGTCCCGGCCGGTGACCACCTCGTAGCCGCGGTTCCAGCCGCTGGCGGCCAGTTCCTGCGGCGAGGTCACGCAGGGCGCGTAGCCGAGCCCGTCGACCTCCATGCCGCCGTACTGGGCGTCCGGCGAACCCGGCTGTCCCTGCCACAGCAGCATCCACAGCCGGCCCTCCGCGAGGCCGTGCAGCAATGACTCGTAGTTCTCATAGCGCCCGGGAGTCACCTGGCGCAGCATGTGCTCGACCTGCCCGGCCGCGGCCGTGCCTGACGCACTCACCCGGTACCCCTCTTCGTCCGCCCGTCGTCCACCCGTACCGCCCAGCTTAAGCGGCGCTACGGAAGGTAGAAGGGGCGTACGCGCTCACGAATCCACTCCGTGACCGGGTCCTCGGCGGCGTCGAGCAGGATCAACTGCACGGTCCAGGGCACCGGTACGCGTGCCAGGGCCCGTCCGAGGGCCTCCAGCGGGGCGCCGCGGAACTCGGGGTCCCATCCCACCAGCCGGACACCGACGTACAGCTCGGGGGCCCCGCCCTCCACGCTGGCCAGGCAGCGGTGGGCGGCGGCGACCACGCCGGTGCCGCGGAACTCCTCGGCGGCGACGGCCAGGAAGTCGACCGGGTCCTCCTGCCAGTCGGGCTCGAAGAGCCGTACCCGGCCCCCGGTGGCCGGACCGTCGAGCGGCCCCCGGCCCGCCCGGCACAGTTCGGCGACGGCGGCCGGCGGCAGCGGCACCCCGACGGCCCCCTCCGGGTTCACGGCGATGCCGAGCTGCGGGGGCAGGCCGCGGGCGAACTCCACGGCGGGGGCGATCACGAAGTCCATGCCGGGTCCCGCGCAGTACCGGAACTGGGCCTCCGAGCTGTAGACGGGGACGTACGCCTCCCCGCCGATCAGCATCGTGGGAAGGCTGAGGCTGCCCTGGTCCGGGCCGCCGCCCTCGGGCAGCGGCACCCAGAGCGGACTGCGCCCGAGCACCTCGACGATCCGCTCCCCGGCGTCCGTCCGCCCGAGCGCCGCCCCGAGCACCTGCTCCAACTCGTTCGCCGGCCAGCCGCTGCCCTGCATGTACCCCTGCCCTCCGTGTGGCGCCGATGTGCTGCCGAGGCTATCGGCTGCGGGCGGGCCGGTCGGAGTCAGCCGTGGAAGGCGATGGAGGTCACGGCGGCGGCCGAGCGGCGGTCGAGCAGCGTCGCCGAGGCGCAGCCCGCGGGCGGCCGGCCGGCCTCGGCCTCGCGGAGCAGCCGGCGGACGGCGCCCCGGTGGCAGGCGAAGGCGTACGCGGACACCCGGCGCCCCCGCGCCGCCTGGCCGGACAGCGCCTCCTCGGCGGTGGTGTCGAGCAGCAGCAGGTGCAGCGAACGGTCGCGGCGGCGGGCGACGGTCGCGAGCAGAGCGCGCACCCAGCTCTGGGTGCCGCAGTCGTGGACCACTACGGATTCACCGGAGCTGAGCTTGCGCCACAGGCCCCAGTAGTGGGCGACGCGGACGAGGGGCCGGTACGCGGCGTAGGGCAGCGCGGCCGGCATCCGGCGTTCCCAGCGTTCGCGGGCGTCCTGGGAGTCGATGCCGCCGCCGTCGGTGGCGCGCTTGATCAGGGTGCTCTTGCCGCCGCCGGGCAGGCCGGACACCACGACGATGTCCCCCGTCGCGAAGCCGAGCCGGTGCGGGCCGCACGCGGCGGATCCCCGCAGGTCACGGACCGGGCCGAGGCCCTGCGCGAGGGCGCGCGGCGCCGCTCCCGCGGCCCGCTGGGCCGGGACCGCGTCGATCCCGGTTCCTCCGTCGACGGGTCCCGTTGTGGTGACCACTCCGAACCTCCGCACAGCGTCTCCCCCCGAAACGGGGCCGCACGAGCCCCATGCCCACTGAGTGTAAAGAGACGGTAATCCGGCGCCCCCGGTTCCGCTCTCGGCTTTCCCACGGGCCCCGCCGCCCGGTCCCGGACGTCCCGTGCAATGATGTGCGCCATCTGGACACCAACTGCATACCGGCCGCTTGAATCCGCGCGGGAGAGTCCCGGCAGGGCCGCAAGGCCGTGTCCGGGCGCCGAAGGAGCAAGTACCTCCCTTGAATCTCTCAGGCCCCGTACCGCGTGGATGAGGCAGATCTGAAAAGCGAGCCGCGCCACGACCGTCCCGACGGTCGTCGGAGCGTGCTCCACCCAAGGTGCAAACCGTGGAGTTGACCCGTACGCGCGGGAACTCCCGGCGAACCTCTCAGGTTCCGATGACAGATGGGGAGGATCGTCCTCGTCATGTCATGCCCTGGGACCCGGGAGCCACACCCATGAGCACTGCCCCCCGCCTGACCGCGCTCGACGCGCTGCACCGCTCGCTCGGTGCGACCATGACCGATTTCGCGGGCTGGGACATGCCGCTGCGGTACGCCAGTGAGCGCGACGAGCACAACGCCGTGCGCACCCGCGCCGGCCTGTTCGACCTGTCGCACATGGGCGAGATCACCCTGACCGGCCCCGAGGCCGTCAAGGCGCTGGACTACGCGCTGGTCGGCAACATCTCGACCGTCGGTGTCGGCCGCGCCCGCTACACGCACATCTGTCAGGAGGACGGCGGCATCGTCGACGACCTGATCGTGTACCGCCTCGGCGAGACCGAGTACATGGTCGTCGCCAACGCCTCCAACGCCCAGGTCGTGCTGGACGCGATCACCGAGCGCGCCGCCGGCTTCGACACCGAGGTCCGCGACGACCGTGACGCGTACGCGCTGATCGCCGTCCAGGGTCCGGAGTCCCCCGGCATCCTGAAGTCCCTCACGGACGCCGACCTGGACGGGCTGAAGTACTACGCGGGCCTGCCGGGCACCGTCGCGGGCGTGCCCGCGCTGATCGCGCGTACGGGCTACACGGGCGAGGACGGCTTCGAGCTGTTCGTCTCCCCCGAGCACGCGGTGGCGCTGTGGCAGGCGCTGACCGAGGCGGGCGCGGGCGTCGGCCTGGTCCCGGCCGGCCTGTCCTGCCGCGACACCCTGCGCCTGGAAGCGGGCATGCCGCTGTACGGGCACGAGCTGACCACCTCCCTCACCCCGTTCGACGCGGGTCTGGGCCGGGTCGTGAAGTTCGAGAAGGAGGGCGACTTCGTCGGCCGCGCCGCGCTGGAGGCCGCCGCCGAGAAGGCCGCCACGAAGGCGCCGCGCAAGCTGGTCGGCCTGATCGCCGAGGGCCGCCGCGTCCCGCGCGCCGGCTTCCCCGTCGTCGCCGACGGGCAGGTCATCGGCGAGGTCACCTCGGGCGCCCCGTCCCCGACGCTGGGCAAGCCGATCGCGATGGCGTACGTCGACGCGGAGCACGCCGCACCCGGCACGTCCGGCGTTGGCGTCGACATTCGCGGTACGCATGAGCCGTACGAGGTCGTGGCCCTGCCGTTCTACAAGCGGCAGAAGTAGTTCCGCACACGGCAACGCGGCACGGACGGCCGTACGGGCACCCGTACGGGGTCGTCCCGTGGCGTCCCAGCATCCAAGACCGCTGTTCGTATCCACTCCCCCGCATCCAGGAGAATCAGGTCATGAGCAACCCCCAGCAGCTGCGTTACACCAAGGAGCACGAGTGGCTGTCGGACGCCGTGGACGGCGTCGCGACGGTCGGCATCACGGAGTTCGCGGCCAACGCGCTCGGTGACGTCGTCTACGCCCAGCTCCCCGAGGTCGGCGACACCGTCACCGAGGGCGAGACCTGTGGCGAGCTGGAGTCGACCAAGTCGGTCAGCGACCTGTACTCCCCCGTCTCCGGCGAGGTCGTCGAGGCCAACCAGGACGTCGTGGACGACCCGGCCCTCGTGAACACGGCCCCGTTCGAGGGTGGCTGGCTGTTCAAGGTGCGCCTCTCGGACGAGCCCAAGGACGTGCTCTCGGCCGAGGAGTACGCCGCGCTCACCCACTCCGACAACTGACACCAGGGGATTTCGATGTCCGTACTGAACACGCCCCTCCACGAGCTCGACCCCGACGTCGCCGCCGCCGTCGACGCCGAGCTCGTGCGCCAGCAGTCCACCCTGGAAATGATCGCGTCGGAGAACTTCGCTCCCGTCGCCGTCATGGAGGCCCAGGGCTCGGTCCTGACCAACAAGTACGCCGAGGGCTACCCCGGCCGCCGCTACTACGGCGGTTGCGAGCACGTCGACGTCGTCGAGCAGATCGCGATCGACCGGATCAAGGCGCTCTTCGGCGCCGAGGCCGCGAACGTGCAGCCGCACTCCGGTGCGCAGGCGAACGCCGCCGCGATGTTCGCGCTGCTGAAGCCGGGCGACACGATCATGGGTCTGAACCTGGCCCACGGCGGTCACCTGACCCACGGCATGAAGATCAACTTCTCCGGCAAGCTCTACAACGTGGTCCCGTACCACGTCGACGAGACCGGCGAGGTCGACATGGCCGAGGTCGAGCGCCTCGCCAAGGAGTCCAAGCCGCAGCTGATCGTCGCCGGCTGGTCCGCCTACCCGCGCCGGCTGGACTTCGCCGCCTTCCGCCGCATCGCGGACGAGGTCGGCGCGTACCTGATGGTCGACATGGCGCACTTCGCCGGTCTGGTCGCCGCGGGCCTGCACCCGAACCCGGTGCCGCACGCCCACGTCGTCACCACCACCACGCACAAGACCCTCGGCGGTCCGCGCGGCGGCGTCATCCTGTCGACGCAGGAGCTGGCCAAGAAGATCAACTCCGCGGTCTTCCCGGGCCAGCAGGGCGGCCCGCTGGAGCACGTGATCGCGGCCAAGGCCGTCTCCTTCAAGATCGCGGCCTCGGAGGACTTCAAGGAGCGCCAGGTGCGCACCCTGGAGGGCGCGCGCATCCTGGCCGCCCGTCTGGTCCAGGACGACGTCAAGGCCGTGGGCGTGGACGTCCTCACCGGCGGCACCGACGTGCACCTGGTCCTGGTGGACCTGCGCAACTCGGAGCTCGACGGCCGGCAGGCCGAGGACCGCCTCCACGAGGTCGGCATCACGGTCAACCGGAACGCCATCCCGAACGACCCGCGGCCGCCGATGGTGACCTCGGGCCTGCGGATCGGTACGCCGGCGCTCGCCACCCGCGGTTTCGACGCCGAGGCCTTCACCGAGGTCGCCGAGATCATCGCGCAGGCACTGAAGCCGGAGTACGACGCGGCGGACCTGAAGGCGCGCGTCTCGGCGCTCGCCGCGAAGTTCCCGCTGTACCCGTCGCTGTAGCCGAAGGAGGGGGCCCGGCCGTGTTGTCCACAGGCCGGGCCCTTTTCATGACCAATGTCCTTGGCGGATGCCGCCCATCGCCTCTTAAACGTTCAAAAAGTGGCAAATAGGCTCGCGATAAAGACAGCACGCCACGGCATTCCCGTCAGGACGGACACCCTCCCCATGGACATGAGCGCAGCGAACCGGAAGGGACTCAGTCTCTTCGCGCTGATCATGATCGGCATCGGCTCGATCTTCGGATCGGGCTGGCTCTTCGGTGCCGGCACGGCAGCGCAGGTCGCGGGCCCCGCGGCGCTCGTCGCCTGGGTGATCGGGGCCGTGTTCATCGGCATGATCGCCATGTCCTACACCGAGGTGGGCGCCGCCTACCCGATCCCCGGCGGCATGGCCCGGTACGGGGCCATCTCGCACGGCCCGGTCCTCGGCTTCATCACCGGCTGGGCGGTGTGGATCGCGGTCGCCTCCCTGATCCCCATCGAGTCGATCGCGGCGACCCAGTACATGTCCTCCTGGAGCTTCGGCTGGGCACGGGACCTGGTGGACGCCGGGTCCCACCAACTGACCGGCTTCGGCATGGCCGTCGCGCTGGTGCTCACCGTCGTGCTGTGGCTGTCCTGCTACTGGTCGGTCCAGCTGCTGGCGAAGATCAACGCGGCGCTGACCCTGGTCAAGTTCGCCATCCCGGTGCTCGCCGTCGCCGCGCTGATCGCCTCCGGCTTCCACACCGAGAACTTCTCCGCGCACGGCGGCTTCGCGCCCAACGGCTGGACCGCCGTCCTGACGGCGGTGACCACCTCGGGCGTCGTCTTCGCCTTCAACGGCTTCCAGGCGGTCGTGAACCTCGGCGGGGCCGCCAAGAACCCGGGCCGGGCCATTCCGGTCGCCCTGGTCGGCGCGCTGTCCTTGGGCCTGGTCATCTACCTCGCCCTCCAGGTGGCCTTCCTGGGCGCCGTACCGCCGGAGCACCTGGCGCAGGCCGGCGGCTGGTCCGGGGTGAACTTCAACTCGCCGTTCGCCGACCTCGCCAAGCTGCTGATGATCCACTGGGTGGTGGTGATGCTCCAGTTCGGCGCCTTCGTCTCCCCCGCCGGTTCCAACATCGCCAACGTGGCCTCGGCCGCCTACATGGTCCAGAACCTCTCCGAGACCGGCTTCTTCCCCAGGCGACTCAAGGAGACGCACCCCGTGTACGGGACCGCCCGCCCGGCGATGTGGCTGAACCTGGGGTTCTCCGTCCTGCTGCTGGTGACCGTCGGCCACAGCTGGAAGACCCTGGCGCCGGTCATCTCGGCCGCGATGGTGATCTCGTACCTGATCGGTCCCGTCGCGGTCGGCGTCTTCCGCCGCACCAAGCCCGGTCTGCCCCGCCCCTTCCGGCTGCCCGCCGCGAAGGTCCTGTGCCCGCTCACCTTCGTCTTCGCCGCCTGCGCCCTGTACTGGTCGAAGTGGCCCAACACCGGCATCGTCACCGCGCTGACCCTGCTGGCCGCCCCGATCGCCGCCCTCGTGCTCTCCCGCAAGGGCGAGCGGAACCTCTCCCGCCAGTTCGCCCCGGCCTGGTGGATCGTCTTCTTCCTCGGAGCCCTGTCCCTGCTGTCCTGGCTGGGCTCCACCGACTTCGGCGGCCGGGGCACCCTCCCGGGCGGGCTGGACATCGCCCTCGTCGCCGCCATGGCGCTCGTCACGTACTTCTGGGCCGTGGACGCGGGCGTCAAGGCCCACCGGGCGGGCCTGCCGGGCCCGGACCCGGTACTGGACGGCTCCGTCGCCCCGGCGGCGGAACCGGAACGCGAGCCGGCCCACGCCTGAGCGCCACGTCCGGCAGCAGAGGCGTTCACCTGCACGCGTTACGCTCGACCACCGGACAAAATCCGCAGATCCGCCCTTTGATCACCCCACCGCTCGATCAGCACACCGCTCCACCTCCTGCCCCCTCCCACCCCACGAGCAGACAAGGGAGTCCGCCAGTGGCCATCTCCGTCTTCGACCTCTTCTCCATCGGCATCGGCCCGTCCTCCTCCCACACGGTCGGCCCGATGCGCGCGGCGCGCATGTTCGTCATGCGGCTGAAGAAGGACGGCGTCCTCGCCCAGACCGCCTCCGTCCGCGCGGAGCTCTTCGGGTCCCTCGGCGCCACCGGCCACGGCCACGGCACGCCCAAGGCGGTGCTGCTGGGCCTGGAGGGGCACTCCCCCCGCACGGTGAACGTCGAGAGCGCCGACGCCGAGGTCGAGCGCATCCGGCAGAGCGGCCGGCTGCGGCTGTTGGGGGCGGAGATAGGCGATGGCCACGAGATCGCCTTCGACGAGCCCAACCAGCTGATCCTGCACCGCCGCCGCTCGCTGCCGTACCACGCGAACGGCATGACGCTCTTCGCCTACGACGAGGCCGGCAACCCGCTCCTGGAGAAGACGTACTACTCGGTCGGCGGCGGCTTCGTCGTCGACGAGGACGCGGTCGGCGAGGACCGGATCAAGCTCGACGACACCGAGCTGAAGTACCCCTTCCGCTCCGGCGACGAGATGCTGCGCCTCGCCAACGAGACCGGCCTGTCGATCTCCTCCCTGATGATGGAGAACGAGAAGGCCTGGCGCACCGAGGAGGAGATCCGCGAGGGCCTCCTGGAGATCTGGCGGGTCATGCAGGCCTGCGTCGCGCGCGGCATGTCCCGCGAGGGCATCCTGCCGGGCGGCCTGCGGGTCAAGCGCCGGGCCGCCTCCACGGCGCGCCAGCTGCGCACCGAGGGCGACCCGATGATGCACCGCAGCGAGTGGACCACCATCTACGCGATGGCGGTCAACGAGGAGAACGCGGCGGGCGGGCGCGTGGTGACCGCCCCGACCAACGGCGCGGCCGGGGTGCTGCCCGCGGTCCTGCACTACTACATGAACTTCGTGCCGGGCGCGGACGAGGACGGCGTGGTCCGCTTCCTCCTCGCGGCGGGCGCGATCGGCATGCTGTTCAAGGAGAACGCCTCGATCTCCGGCGCCGAGGTCGGCTGCCAGGGCGAGGTCGGCTCGGCCTGCTCGATGGCGGCCGGCGCCCTCGCCGAGGTCCTGGGCGGCACCCCGGAGCAGGTGGAGAACGCCGCCGAGATCGGCATGGAGCACAACCTGGGGCTGACCTGCGACCCGGTCGGCGGCCTGGTCCAGATCCCCTGCATCGAGCGCAACGGCATGGCGGCCGTGAAGGCCGTCACCGCCGCGAAGATGGCCATGCGCGGCGACGGCAGCCACAAGGTCTCCCTCGACAAGGTCATCAAGACCATGAAGGAGACCGGCGCGGACATGAAGGTCAAGTACAAGGAAACCGCCCGCGGCGGCCTCGCGGTCAACGTCATCGAGTGCTGACCGGCGCCGACCGGACCTGACCGGCCGGCGGCGATGGTGACGGGCGGAACCACCGCCCGGCGACCGCGCCGCCCGCCGCCGCGAACCGAGAGCCCGCCCTCCCCGCCGGAGGGCGGGCTCTTCCGCGTACGGAACCAGGGGCGGGGCAGGGGCGTCGCAGGGGGCGGCTACGATCTCGCGTACCGGCGAGGGGGGAAGCGTGGAAACATCGCACTGGGCTCCAAGCCCGCATGCCTCGCGGTCATTCGATGGGCACGAACCGACCGCCCCGACCACGGTCGGGCTGGTCGGACCGGTCACCGCCGCGAGCCCCCGTACGTCAACCCGGACGCGGCCCTGCTGCTGGTCGGCACGCTCGGCGCCGGGGCGTCCGCCCTGGTCGGCATGCGGCTGCCCGCGGGCGGCGAAGACGGGTCCAGGGGCCCGTCCGGCTCGGGACCTTCGGCGCCCGGCCGGGCCGAGGGGGTCGGCCGGCGTGCCGGAACGGCCCCGGAAGACCCCGTTCGAGAGGAAGGCTCATCCGTTGCACACCTCCGTCACCGAGCACCGCGTCCTGCCGCTCCGACTGGAGGCGGCGCCCGCGTCCGTCCCCCTGCAGGGGGTCTTCGTCTACCGCACGGACCGGCCGTACGAGCTGGCCGTGGACTTCCGCGGCGCGGGGGTCCACCTGGCGCGCTGGGTGTTCTCCCGGGAGCTGTTGCTCGACGGGGAGGCCACCGCGACGGGCGAGGGGGACATACAGGTGTGGCCCCGCCGGCAGGGTTCGGAGCCGCGGGTCCTCCTCGCCTTCAGCAACGGCCTGCAGAACTGCGTGGTCTCCGCCCGCGCCAAGGACGTCCGCGAGCTGTGCCGCCGGATGACCGCCCTGGTCCCGCGCGGGCAGGAGCGCCGCCACTACGACCTCGACGCCGAGGTGAGCGCCCTGCTGGCGCACTGACCGGCCGCCGGGCGCGCCGCGCCGGCCGCGGGCCTCCGCAGCGGGCGGAAACGGGGCGGCGCCGGCGTGCAACCGTGGGCGCCCCTCGGGTGTCCTACCCGATGACAACCCTGTCCCCGTCTCTGAAGAATCGGGGGAACGTCATGCGTCACCTGCTTCGTCCTCGTCGTCGGCGGATCGTGGCCCTGGCCACGGGCGCGCTGCTCACCGCCGGACTCGCGCTCGCCGGTCCGGCCACCGCCGCCTCCGCCGCCGCTTCCACCACCAACACCCAGACTCCGCTCGTCGTGAACGCCCGCTGGGGCGGGCACTGCACCTTCGACCGGATCGTGATCGACCTCCAGGGCTACGTCCCGACGGTCAACGTCAGCCCCGTTCCCAAGCTGGTCTACGACGGCTCGGGCAAGCCCGTGCCGCTGGCCGGGAAGTACTTCCTGGAGATCCGCCTGAACCCGGCCGCGGGGCACGACGACGCGGGCCAGAACGTGTACCAGGGCCCCCGGCTCCAGAAGATCTACCTGTCCAAGCTCAAGGGTCTCGCCATGACGGGCGACTACGAGGGGTACGTGACCTTCGGCGCCGCCTTCGACACCAAGCCGACCTACGGCGTCACCGTCCTGCACAACCCGGAACGGGTCGTGGTGGACGTCTCGCACCCCAACACGTGCTGACCTGACGGGTCCGACGCGCGGTCGGGGGCCCGGGGTGTCGCACACCCCGGGCCCCCTTCGCCGTCACCGGTCGAGGCCGGCCGGGTAGGACGCCCCCGCCCCGGCCGCCATCGGGCCGCACCCGCCCGGGTCACCCCCGCCGGCGGGGCCGGGTTGTTACCGGTCCGCGCGGCCGACTACTGTCAGCGGGCCTTGGTGTTCGGGAAACCGGTGGAAAACCGGTGCGGCCCTCGCCACTGTGATCGGGAAGTCCGGCTCCATTCCTGCGGGAAGCCACTGGGTTCCGCGCGGGAGACCGCACGGCCCCGGGAAGGCGGAGTCAGGGCATCAGTACCCGTGAGCCAGGAGACCGGCCGAGGCGCGTCGTCCATCCACGAGGTGCTGGAGAGGTCTCTCTACTCATGCATATAGCCGAGGGGTTCCTGCCCCCTTTGCACGCGGTCGCCTGGGGCGCCGCATCCGCTCCCTTCGTCGTCCACGGCGTCCGCGCCCTCACCCGCGAGGTGAAGGCCAATCCCGAGAGCACCCTGCTGCTCGGGGCGTCCGGAGCGTTCACCTTCGTCCTTTCCGCCCTGAAGATCCCTTCGGTGACGGGCAGTTGCTCGCACCCCACCGGCACCGGACTGGGAGCCATCCTGTTCCGGCCACCGATCATGGCGGTCCTCGGCACGATCACCTTGCTGTTCCAGGCCCTGTTGCTGGCGCACGGCGGGCTCACCACGCTCGGCGCCAACGTCTTCTCGATGGCCATCGCCGGCCCCTGGGCGGGCTACGGGGTCTACCGGCTGCTGAAGAAGTTCGACGTGCCGCTGATGGTGACCGTCTTCTTCGGCGCCTTCTTCGCCGACCTCGTCACCTACTGCGTGACCTCCGTCCAGCTGGCCATGGCGTTCCCGGACCCGGCCAGCGGGTTCGTCGGGGCGCTGGAGAAGTTCGCGGGCATCTTCGCCCTCACCCAGATCCCGCTCGCGATCAGCGAGGGCCTGCTGACGGTGCTCGTGGTGCGGTTGCTGATGCAGTCGAGCAGGTCCGACCTGGTGCGCCTGGGCGTCGCCCGGCTGACCGGTACCACGACGAAGCAGGAGGCGGCGGCCCGATGACCAGGAACGCGAAGATCAACACCCTGCTGCTGCTCCTGGTGGCGGCGCTGGCCGTGCTCCCGCTCGCGCTGGGACTCGGGGACGGCAAGGAGGAGCCGTTCGCCGGCGCCGACGCGCAGGCGGAGGCGGCCATCACCGAGCTGAAGCCGGACTACGAACCCTGGTTCTCCCCCCTGTACGAACCCCCGTCGGGCGAGATCGAGTCGGCCCTGTTCGCCCTCCAGGCGGCGCTGGGCGCGGGCGTGCTCGCGTACTACTTCGGCGTGCGCAAGGGGCGCCGCCAGGGCGCGGCGCTCGCGGCCGGGGCGGACGGCGGGAGCGGGACGGGCGCCGGGACCGGCGCCGACCCGGGTACGGCCGGCGCGGCCGGCGCGGAGCGCTAGCGCGGTGCTGCCGATCGACGTGGCGGCGCACGGCAGTCGCTGGCGCCGCCGCCATCCCCTGGAGAAGGCCCTGCTGGGGCTGGGGCTGACGGTCACCGCCGTGTGCCTGCCGCCCTGGCCCGGCGGGCCGCTGGTCGCCGCGGCGACCCTGGCGGTGCTGCTCGGCCCCGCCGGGGTGGCCGGCCGACAGCTGTGGCGGGCCTTCCGGGTCCCGCTCGGCTTCTGCTGCACGGGCGCGCTGCCGCTGCTGGTGTCCCTGGGCGGCCCGTCGGGATTCGTCTCGCTCGCCCCCGACGGGCCCCGGCACGCCGCCGAGCTGCTCCTGCGCACCTCGGCGGCCTCGCTCGGGGTGCTGCTGTTCGCCTTCACCACCCCGGTCTCCGACGTGCTGCCCCGGCTGGTGCGCGCCGGGGTGCCGGCCCCGGTCGTGGACGTGGCCCTGGTCATGTACCGGATCGGGTTCCTGCTGCTCGACTCGATGGCCCAGGTCCGCCGGGCCCAGGCGGCCCGCCTCGGGCACACGAACCGGGCCGCGGTGTGGCGTTCGCTGGCCGGGCTCGCGGCGACCTCGTTCGTACGGGCCTTCGACCGCGCCGGCCGGCTCCAGGAGGGGCTGGCCGGGCGCGGCTACGACGGCGCGCTGCGGGTGCTCGTCCCCGAGGCGACCCTGTCCCGGCGGTTCCTGGCGGCGTCCGCCGCCCTGCCGGCCTCCCTGGTCGGCCTGACCCTCGTACTGAAGGAGCTGTGTCCGTGACCCCGTTGGTGGAGCTGGTCGGCGCGGGCTACGCCTACGAGGACGGTCCCGCCGTCCTCGCCGGCGTGGACTTCGCCATCGCGCCGGGCCGTGCGCTGGTCCTGCTGGGCCGCAACGGCAGCGGCAAGACCACGCTGATGCGGCTGCTCAGCGGCGGCCTGCGGCCCGGCTCGGGCGAACTGCGGCTGGACGGGGCGGTGGTGGCTTACGACCGGACCGGTCTGACCCGGCTGCGGACGTCGGTGCAGTTGGTGGTCCAGGACCCGGACGACCAGTTGTTCGCGGCCTCCGTCGAACAGGACGTGTCCTTCGGTCCGATGAACCTGGGGCTGGCCGCCCCGGAGGTCCGCGAGCGGGTCGACTCGGCGCTGGCCGCCCTGGACATCACCGCGCTGCGGGACCGTCCCACGCACCTGCTCTCGTACGGGCAGCGCAAGCGCGCGGCCATCGCGGGCGCGGTCGCGATGGCGCCGCGCGTGCTGATCCTGGACGAGCCGACGGCCGGCCTGGACCCGGACGGCCAGGAACGGCTGCTGGACGTCCTGGCGGGGCTGCGGCGGGCGGGCACGACGGTGGTGATGGCCACCCATGACGTGGACCTCGCGGTCCGTTGGGCCGACGACGCGGCCGTCCTGACCCCGGCGGGCATCCGCACCGGGCCGGCGACGGCCCTGCTGTCGGACCCGGAGCTGCTGGCCTCGGCGGGCCTGCGCCAGGCCTGGTCGCCGGCCGTGACGGCCTTCCTGCGCTCCCGGGGCCTGCTGGACGAGGACTCCCCGGGCCCGCGCGTCCCCGAGGCCCTGGCCGCCTGGCGCTGAGCCGCGCCGGGCCTCCCTAGGATGGCGGCATGTCGCTCCCGCACGCCATCCTCACCGCCCTGCTCGAAAGGCCCTCGTCGGGGCTGGAGCTGACCCGGCGGTTCGACCGGTCGATCGGGTACTTCTGGTCCGCGACGCACCAGCAGATCTACCGGGAGCTGGGTCGGCTGGAGGAGGCGGGGCTGATCCGGGCGCTGCCCGGCGAGGTGCCGCTGCGGGGCCGCAAGAAGGAGTACGAGGTACTGCCGGCCGGTGGCGCGGAGCTGGCCCGGTGGGTCGGCGAGAGCCAGGACCCCAAGCCGATGCGGGATCCGCTGTTGCTGCGCATCCGGGCGGCGGGCGTCGTGGGACCGCAGGGGTTGCTGCCCGAGCTGCGGCGGCATCTGGAGCTGCACCAGGGGCAGTTGGAGACGTACGAGGCCATCGAGGCGAAGGACTTCCCGCCGGGCCGCGACGCCGTCGAGGACCGGCTGCGCCGGCTCGTGCTGCACGGGGGAATCGCCCTGGAGACGTTCTGGCTGCGCTGGCTGGAGGAGGCGCTGGCCGAGGTCGACGGCATGACGGGGCCGGACGCCCCGCCGCAGGGCCGGGACACGGCCTGACGCGCCCCCGCCGGGGCGGGCGGGGGCGGTGGGCGGGCGTGGGCCGGCTCGGCTCGCGGGCCGGCTCGCCGCGCGCGGGCCTACTTGTTGAGGGAGGCCCAGAACTCGTCGAAGCTGAGCAGCTTGTCGCCGTTCGCGTCCTTGGAGGCGACGACGGCGTCCGCGACGGCGCCGGTGACGAACGCGTCGCCCATGGCCTTCATGGCCGCGCTGTACTCGTCGGCCGTGACGAAGCCGTCGCCGTCCGCGTCGAACCTGCCGAACGTCGCCCGTGCGCTCTCGATGTCCGCCACTGGGTCCACCCCTTCTTGGTGCTTGTTGACCGGCTCAGGGTAGCGGCCGCCGGGCGGGCCGCGTCCCGCGGGTCCCGTTCGGTCGGCAGAAACAAATTCAATTACTCTTCCGTAACGCGGAAGCGATAATTCCGGCCAAGAAATCCGGCCGCCACTTGTCACGCTCCGGGATCACGGCATAACGTTCAGACATTGCCGCCACACCGGGAGCGCAGGGCTCCCAGGGACAAGCGGCAACAAGGGCGATCACACAGGTGACGATCACAGCTGACGCATCATTCGAAGTTCTGCCCTTCACCCGCACCTGCCGCCATATCTGGGAAGACGGCGACCATGTGCTCATCGGAGTGAGTCCTGGCAACAGCTACTTCAGTGCCGAGCGCGTGTCCAGTCTCGCCCGATGGGCCACGACCCGCTTCGCGCAGGTCGACTTCGTCTACGCGGACCTCCACGTCGACCGGATGTTCGCCGCCTTCGGCTACACCCCGGAGCATGCGGAGAAGCGCGCGGCGAAAGAGATCAAGGCGGTCCGGAGGAGGATTCTCAAAGGCGTGGAGGAATCAGGTCCCCAACAGGCCGAGATCCGCGTGAGGGCGCTTTCGGAGTTCGAGTCGAACCCCGTGTACCAACTTCTGCACCGGCGCGTGCTCCATTTCTTGGAGACGGATGACGCATTCCGCAAGGGTTGTGAGGAAATGGCTCTCCATTTCGTCGGATCCAAGTTGCCGGAAGGTGAATCCATCACCGACGCGCAGTTGCAGGTCTGTTTCGATTACATGGCGGCGGAGCTGCCCTTCTTCGTGGATACCCCGAGCATTCTCGACGTGCCGTCCTCCGTGGCGGCCTACCACGTCAAGATGCCGATGACGGACCTCCTCTTCGCCCGGGGCGGGGGCCTGCGCGCCACCCGCAACCAGGCGTACGCCGTCGTGCGCCCCGAGGCCGTCGACGCCACCGACACCGGGCAGGCGAACACCGCGGCCCCGACCACCACCGCACCGCGGGGCACGGCACCTCAGAGCACCGTGGACCACGCGACCACCGAGAGGACCGTCGATGAGCGTCGAGCAGCTTGAGAGCGCGGACGGCCGGGAGCGGGAGCCGCTCCTCGACTTCCCGCTCTCGCGGCGCGGTGACGTACTGCCCGAGGAGTGCTCCTGGCTCCGCGAGAAGGCGCCGGTCGCCAAGGTCCGCACCCTGACCGGGGACCCCGCCTGGCTGGTGAGCAGCTACGCGTTGGCCAAGCAGGTCCTGGAGGACGAGCGCTTCAGCCTCAAGGACACCGCGAACGCCGGGGTGCCCCGCCAGTACGCCCTGACGATCCCGCCCGAGGTCGTCAACAACATGGGCAACATCAACAGCGCCGGCCTGCGCAACGCGGTCATGAAGGCGCTCAACCCGCGGCAGCATGGGCTCCGGGATCACCTGCGCGCCCAAGCCGGCGAGCTCCTCGACCGGCTCGTCGCCGAGGGCGCTCCGGCCGATCTCCGGGCGGGGTTCGCCGACCCCTTCTCGGCGGCGCTGCACTGCCGGGTGCTGGGGGTTCCGTACGAGGACCGGCGCCGGTTGATGTCGGGGCTGGACGTCGCGTTCATGACCGCCCGCCAGCCGTTCGCCGACTCCGCGCTCAACTGGTACAAGGACGTCGACTACTTCGCCGGACAGTTGCGGGCGCAGCTCGCGCTGCCGTCCGAGGAGCGTACGGGGCTCCTCGGCCGGTTCGCGGACCTGAAGGAGGCCGACCCCGAGTCGGCGCACCTGACGGACGAGATGTTCGCGACGGTCGCCGTGTCCCTGTTCGGCGCGGGCGCGGTGTCCACGTCGGCGTTCCTGGTCCTCGCGATCCTGGCGCTGCTCCAGAGGCCGGAGCTGATCGGGTACCTGCGCGCCCATCCGGAGCGGATGGGCGGGGCGGTCGACGAGCTGCTGCGCTGGAACCTGTCCGTCGGGGACGGGCTGCCGCGCATCGCGCTGGCGGACGTCCGGGTCGGCGACGTCCTGGTGAAGGAGGGCGAGTTGGTCCTGGTCCTGCTGGAGGGCGCCAACTTCGACCCGGAGGCGTTCGAGAACCCGGACGAGCTGGACCTGGAGCGGGAGGGCGCGAACGCGCACCTCGCCTTCGGCGCCGGCCGGCACTTCTGCCCGGCTTCGGCGCTGGGCCGGGCGCACGCCGAGATCGCGCTGGAGGTGCTGGTCGAGCGGCTGCCGCAGCTGCGGCTCGCGGTGCCGGCGGAGAACCTCGTCTGGCGGACGGGGTTCATCAAGCGGCTGCCCGAGCGGCTGCCCGTGGCCTGGTGACCACGGGCCCATGAACAGGGGGGCGTCCGGCGGGGCGCCCCCCGTTGACCCGGTGTCCCGGGAGCTGTGCGAGCTCCCGGGGCACTGTCATGTCCGTACGTCGGGGGCGGGCCGGCCGCTCCTTCGACCTAGCGGAAGATCCCGGTGTGCCCCAGCGAGTAGCGCCCGGGCTGCGGGTACACGGCGAGTCCGTGCGGGCCGTCACCGACCGGGATGCGGGCGAGTTCCTTGCCGGACGCGGTGTCGATCGCGTAGACCTCGGAGTCGTAGCGGCCCGAGAGCCACAGCACCTTGCCGTCGGCGGAGACACCGCCCATGTCGGGGCTGCCGCCGTCGGGCAGTTCCCACTTCTTGGTGAGTCGGTTCTGCTTGAAGTCGAAGACGGAGATGGTGCCCTCGCCCCGGTTGGGGACGTACATCTCCTTGGAGTCACGGCTGATGTACAGGCCGTGGCAGCCCTTTCCGGTGGGCAGCAGCTTCGGGGTGTCGAACTTGTCGCCGCTGAGCACCCACATGCCGTGCGCCATCATGTCGGCGACGTAGAACGTCTTCCCGTCCGGGGACACCTTGACGTCCTGCGGCATCGCTCCCTCGAAGGGGAGTTTCTGCTGGCCGATGACCTCCATCTTCTCGGTGTCGACCTTGAGCAGTTCGCCGGAGAACTCGCAGCTCACGATGAAGTACCGGCCGTCGGCGGAGAAGTCCGCGTGATTGACGCCGAAACAGGTCACCGGGACGGTTTTCACGCGGTCCATGGTGTGCGGATCGCGGAACACCAACTCGCGGTCCATGGAGGCCATCACGATGGCGTACTTGCCGTTCGGCGTGAAGTACAGATTGTACGGGTCGTGCACTTCGACGTCCTTGCCCGACTCGCCCGTGGCCGGGTTGATCGGGGTGAGCGTGTGGCCGCGGTTGTTGTTGACCCACAGCGTCTTCATGTCCCAGGACGGGACCACGTGCTGGGGCTGGACGCCGACCGGGATGGTGTCGATGACCTTGTAGGTGGCCGGGTCGATGACGGACACCGTGTTGGAGTTGGTGTTCGGCACGTAGACGCGGGACGGGAAGTCCTTGACCACCGGGGAGAGGTTGTTGGGCCGGTCGGCCGCGTACACGTCGTCGGGGTCGAGGACCGGCGGCATCCCCGGCAGCCCGGGGGGTGCGACCGGTACGACCTTGGCCGGGCGGACGGGCCCGTTGGAGCCGCGAGCGGCGGGCTCACCCTTTCCGCCGGATCCTCCGCAGCCGGCCAGGGCGGCGAGGACCAGTCCGGCGAGGAGCGCGGTGGCCTTGCGTGGAAGGCGGTTCGTCGTCATGGGGTCAGCAGCTCCGTGGTGGTCACCGCGCGCAGCTTGCGGCGCGCGAGTTCTTCGAGGAGGGGCGGCATCGCGTCGACCGTGTCCGCGTAGCCGAAGTGCAGGCTCACCACCGATCCGCCGAGGATCGTCCCGGTGACGTTGCGGATGACGGCCGCGGCGCCGGGCGAGGTGAAGTCGAGGGAGTCCACGTCGTACGACAGGACGTGCGGGTAGCCGGCCCGCTGGGCCAGGGTGCGTACGAGCGCGGTGGCGTACTGGGTCTGCGAGGGGCGGAACCAGGTCCCGATGGAGCCGGTGAGGCGCTTGAGGCGCTGGGCGCAGCCGGTGATCTCCGCGTAGGCCTCCGCCTCGGACATCTCGTTGATCGCGAGGTGGCGCTGGGTGTGGTTGCCGAGCTCGTGGCCGCCGTCCAGGACCCGGCGGGCCATGTCGGGGTGCTCGTCGAGCCAGCTGCCGATCGCCAGGACGGTGACCCGGGCCCCGCCCCGCTCGGCCTCGGCGAGGACGGAGCGGGCGATGGCGGGGTCCCCGTTGCCGTGGAAGGTGAGGGCGATCCGGGGGCGGTCGCGCGGGCCGTGGCCGATCTCGACGGGCTGCCCGGCGAACCGGCGGGGGGCGGGCGCGGGGGCGGCCGGTGCGGGCTTGACCGGGGCCGCACCGGAGGCCTTCGGCGGGGCGGCGGGGGCGGGCCCCCGGTCGGCGGTCCGCTCCGTCCCGCAACCGGCGGCGAGACCGGCCAGCGTGGCGACGCCCGCGCGCAGGGCCGCCCGGCGGCCTGATGATGACAACACCTGCCCATTTAAGGGGTGGATGACAGGAAAGGTAATGATTGACCCAATTCGGGACCTTCGCGGGCCGAGCCGTCCGACCCATCCGTTCACTATGTGATCAACGATTCACTCAGAGCAGTCGATACTTATTCGTAGATTACGAGGTGAGTGGCCCATCTCACCTAGGATTTAGATGGAAACTCTTAGGATATGCACACTTATGCCCGACTTGGGACTTTTGGCGTTCGGCCCCTCTTCTGCCATAGTCGCCATCACGGCTTCCCCTTTGACCCGAGCGAAGTCGCCCGCCGAGGATCACACCCCCTTCGATCCTCGGCGCCCCCATGAAACCCCCGCACCGCCCCACACCGGCGCCAGGGGGTTTCTGGCGTTCCGGGCCCCCGGCGGGGATAACCGGTTGCCCCGGGCGGGGGCGCCGGATCCTGCGCGAGCACCTCGCCCCGCACGGCGGCTCCGTCGTCGAACTCGACGCGAACGCGCTCACCCCGGCGGTCCTGTGTGACGCGTTGGTCGACCGCGGCGCGACGGCGCTCCTCCTCCTGGTCGGCCACCCCGAGCCGGCGCTGTCCCTCGTCCGGGCCGTACGGGGCGACGGGCGGCTCGCGCGGCTGCTGATCGGCGCGCCCGCCGGACAGCCGGGGTTCGCCGCATGGTTCGAGGAGCTGGGCGCCGACGGCGCGGGCATCCCGTTCCTGCGCTACCTGCCCGAGCGCCTCGACCCGCTCGGCGAACGCGTCGGCAAGGAGCTGGGCGAGCAACTGGGCGAGGCGCCCTCGTTCGTCGCCTTCGAGGGCTGGGACACCGTCACCGTCCTCGCCGAGGTGCTGCGCTCCCACGGCACCGACCGGGCGGCCGTCGCCGGGGCGTGGCCGCACGTCGCGGTCGAGGGCAGCCGCGGGTTGATCCGGTTCTCCCGAGTGCCGGGCATCGGCGTACGACAGTGGGCCTGGTCGCCGATCCGGGTCACCGACCGGGACCCGGCGCGGCCGGACCGCTTCCGCACCCTGCACACCGGTTGAGGCGGCGGGCGCCGACCGCGGTTTCAGCGGTCGGCGACGCGCATCTCGAACCAGGTGATCTTGCCGCGCGGCAGCAGGTCCGCGCCCCAGCGGTCGGACAGCTTGTCGACGAGGAACAGCCCGCGCCCCGTGGTGTCCAACTCGTGCACCGGCATCAGACAGGGCAGTCCGCGCGAGGGGTCGCGCACCTCGACGCGGATCCAGCCGCGCCGGCGGACCATCTTCAACCCGAAGGACCGGGCTCCCGTGTGGCGCACGGCGTTGCCGACGAGTTCCGAGACCAGCAGGACGGTGTGCTCGGCGATCTGCGGCGAGAGGCCCCAGAAGCGGATCACCACGCTCTGGGTGAGCCGGCGGGCCGTGCTCGCCGATTCCGGCATGGAGGGCAGGGTCACCTCTCCCTCGGCCGGATTCCCGTACAACTCCAGCGCCTTGAGACCCTGTTCGTCCTCAAGCGCCGTCACGAGCCGTACGGCCGAAGCGCTGGTACTGCGCTGCCGCGGCTGCTCCACACCCTCCAGGCCCGCCATGCACCCATCATGGACGGCCGGTGCGCCCGTCCGGGCCGTTCCGTGGGAAAACACCCCCCGGAATCCAGGATTCCGCAGGGATCCATCGGCATATGCGCAGGGCAACCGGAGCCCTGCGGGACCCACTTGACCTGCGGTGACAGCCCGTGCGAAAGCGATCACACCGTGTTGATCACCGTTTCCCCTTAAGGCTCCCTTAAGGCCTGGCTAATCCACCCCCAGGGAGGAGGTCGCCGCGCGGGCCGATGCGGCCCGTGTCACCCGGCCGCGTCGACCCGCCCGCACTCAGAGGAACTTGGCCTTGCCCGGGCCCTCCTCGACGAAGCTGCGCATCCCGCGCTCGCGGTCCTCGGTGGCGAACAGCCCCGCGAACCAGTTGCGTTCGATGGTCAGGCCGGTGTCGATGTCGGCCTCCAAGCCCGCGTCCACGCACTCCTTCGCCGCGCGCAGCGCGAGCGCCGGGCCCTGCGCCAGCTTGGCGGCCCACCCGTGCGCCTGCTCGTACACCTCGGCGGCGGGCACGATCCGGTCCACCAGGCCGAGGGCGAGGGCCTCTTCGGCCTTCACCATCCGACCGGTGAAGATCAGGTCCTTGGCCTTGGACGGGCCGATCAGCCGGGACAGCCGCTGGGTGCCGCCCGCGCCCGGGATCAGGCCGAGCAGGATCTCCGGCTGGCCGAGCTTGGCGTTGTCGGCGGCGATCCGGTAGTCGGCGCACAGCGCGAGTTCGCAGCCGCCGCCGAGCGCGTAGCCGGTCACGGCCGCGACGACGGGCTTGGGGATCCGGGCGACGGCGGTGAAGGCGTCCTGGAGGCCGCGGGACCGGGCGACCATGGCCACGTGGTCCATGACCTGCATCTCCTTGATGTCCGCGCCGGCCGCGAACACCTTCTCCCCGCCGTAGAGGACGACCGCGCGCACGTCGGCGCGGTCACCGGCCTCCACCGCGAGCTCGCGGAGCCGGTCCTGGGTGGCGATGTCCAGGGCGTTCATGGGCGGCCGGTCCAGCAGGATGGTGCCGACGCCTTCGGAGACTTCGAGAGAGATGGTCATACGGCCCAGGTTAGAGGCCGGGGGTCCGGGGGTCGCCCCCCGGAAGGTCACAGCACGCGAAGTGGCCCGGTGCCGTGGGTCACAGCACCGGGCCACTTCGCGTCGGCCTCGCCCGCGCGGTTCGACCACGCGCGCCGGCGACCTACTTGATCCACTCCGCCCAGGCCATGTTCCAGCCGTTCAGACCGTTGTCCGGGGCGATCTGCTTGTCCTTGGAGTTCTTCACGACGACCACGTCGCCGATCAGCGACTCGTTGAAGAACCAGGCGGCCGGGGTGCCGTCGTCACCGGCGCCGCGCACGTCGCGCAGGCCGACGCAGCCGTGGCTGACGTTCTCCGAGCCGAAGGTGGCGGAGGAGGCCCAGTAGTTGCCGTGGACGAAGGTGCCCGACTGCGACAGCCGCATCGCGTGCGGGACGTCGGAGATGTCGTACTCGCCGCCGAAGCCGACGGTGGCGCCGTTCATCCGGGTCACCTTGTACTTCTCGCTGATGACCATCTGCCCGTTGTAGGTGGTCGTCGCCGGGGCGCCCGCGGTGATCGGGATGTTCTTGAGCACCTGGCCGTCGCGGACGACCTCCATCTGCTTGGCCTCCGCGTCGACCGTCGTGACCTGCGAGCGGCCGACGGTGAAGGTGACCGTACGGGTCTGCTTGCCGTAGACCCCCGGACGGCCCTCGACCCCGTCGAGGGCGAGCTTCACGGTGACCTTGGTGCCGGCGGCCCAGTACTTCTCCGGGCGGAAGTCGAGGCGGTCGTTTCCGAACCAGTGGCCCTCGACCGGGACGGACGGTTCGGCGGTGACCGTGATGGCCTTCTCGACGGCCTCGGGGTTGGTGATCCCACGGGTGAAGTTGATCGACACCGGCATGCCCACGCCGACGGTCGAACCGTCCTCGGGCGTGTAGTGGCCGACGAACGTGTTGACGGGGGTCAGGGTGGAGAAGCTGGTGTCCTTGGCGGACTCGCGCCCCGCCTCGTCCTTCGCGACCGCGTGCACCTTGTACTCGGTGGCCGAGGCCAGGTGGCGGTTGGGCTCCCAGCTCGCGCCGTCGGCAGCGAGCTTGCCCTCGACCGCGTTGCCCTTGGTGTCGGCGACGGTCACCGTGGTGAGCTTGCCGCCCGTGCTGGTGATCTTCAGGACGCCGCTCGTGGCGACCTCCTTGGCCCCGTCGTCCGGCTTGACGCCGACCACGGCCTTGGACGCCTCGGTGCCGGCCGTACCGGCGCCCCCGGACCCGCCGTTCTTCCCGTCGCTGCCCCCGCTGTTGCCCCCGCCGCCGCACGCGCTGGTCAACAGCAGCGCCGCTCCCAGCAGGAGGGCCGGCAGGCCGGTGCGGACGCGGCCGCGTATCGGCTGCAGGTTCACTCGTGTACTCCCCATGTCCCCCGCGCGCGGACAGTCGCGCGCATGTCGACAGGTAATCACAGGGGAACAACACGAAAAGGCACGGTCTTGTCACCGTTCCGTCCCAAGCGTCCGGGGTGTCGCGAGCCCCTTGACGTCAGTCCTCGGTACCGGGTTTGACGCCCCATACGTACACGGCGTCGCCCTCCTGGAGCAGGTCCCACAGCCGCTTCGCGTCCGCCACCGTGAGGTTCACGCAGCCCGCCGAGCCGCCGTGCTCGAAGAGCGGGCCGGGGCGGCCGTGCAGGGCCTGGCCCTTGTCGAAGAACTGGGCGTACGGCATGGGGGCGTCGTCGTACAGGGTCGATCTGTGGTCCTTGCTGCGCCAGTAGACCTCGTGCATGCCGGGCCGGGTCTCCTGGTCGTCGCGGCCGGTACGGATGGGCACGGGCGCGAACACGACGCGGCGCCCGCTCTGCACCCACAGCAGCTGGCGCGCGAGGTCGACGCAGGTCACCCGGTACCCGCGGACGGGGCACGCCCCGGCGGCGTTCGGGTTCGCGCGGGCGGCGACGGCGACGGCCGTGCGGTACGTGGCCAGGCCCGCGTAGCCGTCGGCGGGGGTGACGGCGTGTTCGCGCTGGAAGGCGCGGACGGCGAGGCAGTCGGCCGGGGACTGCGTCCCGTCGACCGGCAGGCGCAGCTGGGTCTCCAGCTCCCGCTGGTAGGGGCCGGTGCCCGCCGTGCAGGCCCGCTCCGGCTCGGGCTCCGGCGCGGCCGCGGCGGCGGGGGCCGCGACGAGGGCGAGGGCCGCCCACAGGAGGGCGGTTCCGGCAGCCGTGACCGCCGCCTGACGTGTAGCCATCCGGGCCTCCTCCGGCCCGCCGGCCGGGCCACCACGTCCCACCCAACCGGCGCCGGCGACGGTACGCGCGCGCGGGTGCGCCGCCGGAGTGAGGAGATCACTCCGGCGGCGCACCGGGGCGGGGTGCCGCCGGTCGTGCTACTCGGGCCGGCCGCCCTTGCCGGGCTTGCCCTTGCCGTGGTCGTCGCGCTCGTTCTGGAGCGGGACCACGAGCCGCGCGCCCGGGGTCGTCGCGTCCAGCTTCAGCGGACCGGTGACCCGGTCGCGGGGCAGCACGTAGCCCTCGGGGACGTCCGTCTCGACCAGGTAGTACCAGCCCTCGGAGAGCCGGTCGAAGTCGCAGACGCCGTTGCGGTCGGTGGCGCAGCCCGGCCCGGACTTCTGGTCGGGGTTGATGCCGCGGGTCTGCAGGCCCACGGTGTTGTTGGTCTCCTTCCAGACCTCGAACACCGCTCCGCGCAGCGGCCGCTTCGTCTTGGCGTCCTTCTTCAGGACCCGGATCGAGCCGCGGGCCTGTTCCTTCTTGCTGTTCGTCACGTTGAGGACGATGCCCTCGGCGACGTCGCCCTCGTCCAGGTCGAAGGCCGTGACCGGGTCGGGGGAGAGTTCGTAGCCGGGCGGGACGGCGGTCTCGCGCCAGTAGTACGTCTCGCCGACGGGCAGTTCGACCGTGCAGGTGCCCTCCGCGTCGGTGACGCAGACGTCGTCGAGGCGCTCGTCCGGGTTCTGGCCGCCGGTCTGCAGGCCGGGCCGGTCGTTGGTCTCGCGCCACAGCTCGAACCTGGCGCCCGGCAGGGCGGCGCCGGTGTCCTTGTCGGACTTCCGCAGGACCACCCTCGCGTCGTCCGGCGTGGCGTCGCGCTCGTTGTCGACCTGGTACCGGACGCCGGCCGAGGCGTTCTCCCGGGTCAGCGTCAGCGGGAAGACGTTTTCGGCGGGCAGCACGTACCCGGCCGGGGCGGCGGTCTCGCGCCAGTAGTAGGTGCCGAGTTCGGCGTCCTCACGGGAGCAGACGCCGTTGGCCGGAGTGACGCAGTCGTGGATCCTGGTGTCGGCGCCGGGACCGGCGGTCTGCAGGCCCGGCGTGCCGTTGGTCTCGCGCCACAGCTGGAAGGCGGCCCCGGCCAGCCGTTCGCCCTCCTCGTCCCGCTTGAGGACGGAGACGGAGCCGGTCACCGGGACCGCGGTGCGGGCGTTGACGGCGCGGGCGCGGGGCGTGCGCCCGTTCGTGGCGTCGTCCGCCGTCAGGACCAGCGGGAAGACCGGGTTCGCGGGCAGGTCGTAGCCGGCCGGCGCGGCCGTCTCCCGCCAGTAGTACGTCCCCGGCATCAGGTTCGCCCGGGAGCATTCGCCGTTCGCGGGGGTCGTGCAGTCGGACACCCGGGTGTCCGGGGTGTTCCCGGTCGGTTGGAGGCCGGGGCGGTCGTTGGTCTCGCGCCACAGCTCGAACCTGGCGCCCGCCAGCGTGGCGCCCGCCTCGTCCACCTTGGTGACGGCGACCGCGCCGGTCGCCGGGGGCGTGCCGCAGTCGGGCAGGTTGCCGGTGAAGGGGTAGGCGTGGAACTCCTGGCCGCCGCCCCCGACGGTCTCGCTGCCGTGGGTGACGGAGCCCGTGGTGAAGAAGCGGCCGTTGATGCCGGGCAGGGTGACGGTGGTCTCGGAGGCCTGGTTGCCCATCAGGAAGCTGCCCTGGAACTGGCCGCTGCCGGTCAGGTTCACCGTCGTGGCGTCCGGGAAGTTCCACAGCAGCCGCTCGCGGTAGGGGTTCAGGTTCGGGGACCCGGAATCGACGAGGGTCCCGCTGAAGGTGTTGATGGTGCGGGTGCCGGTGCCGAGGACGTTGACCAGGATGGTCGCGCCGGCGGGGATGCCGGTGAAGCGGATGCCCTGGGCGCCGCCCGTGCCGCTGACCAGGTCGGCGTCCACGTTGAAGACCTGGAGCGGCGAACGGTTGTCACCGGTGAACAGGGTCTCGAAGCCGCTGTTGACGGCGGTGCCGGTGGCGGGGCGCGGGCTGCCGTCGACCCGGGCGTAGCACTGGGCCGCGGCGGTGAGGCGGTCGCGCAGGCCCGCGTACGGGGCGACGGCGGCGGGGTCGCGGGTGGTGGTGCCGGTGACGGTGCCCGGCCCGGTGAGGGCGCCCGCGTACCGCACGACGCCGCGGTCGGCGATCAGGGTCTCCCCGGCGGCGACGGCTACGTCGGCGCCGGTGGTCAGGAAGTCGGCCCCGTCGGGCGGCGGGACGAGCGAGCCGGCGCCGACGATGCCGACGTTGTAGCGGCTGTCCCCACCGGCCCGCTTGTCCTGGTCGAAGCCGCCGAGGACGACGAGCCGGCCCTCGGCCTCCGAGGCCGACCCGCGGACGCGGAACTGGCCTCCGGCGAAGATGTTGACGGCGTTGTCGCGGCCCTTGATGCTGCCGTCGCTGCCGATCTGCGGGAACGGGCTCGGGCAGTCACCCGGTACGCAGGGACCGAGCCCGCCGGGCAGGGGGGCGCGCAGTGTGCCGGCCGCCGGGGGGAGTGCGCCGGGACCCGCGGCGAGTGCCGTGGGAGCGGCGGTGGCCAGTACGGCCCCGATCGCCACCCCGAGGGTCCAGTTCCTTGCTGACATGACGCTCCGTCCGTATCCGCGCTGTGGGCCCTGACAGGCTGCGGGCGGGCTTCGGCGCGGCGGACGGACGACACCGGCGACTACGGCATTCCGGTCCGACAATCACTCGGATGCTGCGGCCGGACGGGCGACCGGCCCGCGACCGACCCGGGCGGCGACCGGACGGGCGGGGCTCGGTGCGGGCCGGGGTCCGGCGGACGGTCGGGCGGTCGGACGGGCGGTCGGTCGGAGGGGCGGTCAACCGGTCGGTCAGGTGAGGGAGGACCCGGCGACCCAGTCCGCCCAGGACATGTTCCAGCCACCCAGGCCGTTGCTCGGAGACACCGTCTTGTCCCGCGAGTTCACGACCTCCACCACGTCCCCGACCAGGGTGCGGTCGAAGAACCAGCCGGCCGGGGTGTCGGAGCCGCCGCCCTTGTCGTCGCGCAGGCCCACGCAGCCGTGGCTGACGTTGGTGGAGCCGAAGGTGTCGGGGCTGGCCCAGTAGTTCCCGTGCAGGAACGTGCCCGAGTTGGTGAGCCGCATGGCGTGCGGGACGTCCGGGATGTCGTACTCCCCCTTGCCGTCCTCGCTGGTGAAGCCGACGGTGGCGCCGTTCATGCGGGTGACGTCGAACATCTCCATCACCACCATCTTGCCGTTGTAGGTGGTGTTCTCGGGGGCCCCGGCGGTGATCGGGATCGTGGACAGCAGCTGCCCCTCCCGGCGGACCTGCATGGTGTGCGCCTCGGCGTCCACCAGGGTGGTCTGGGAGCGGCCGACCGTGAAGCGGACGGTCTTCTCCTGGATGCCGTACGAGCCGGGGGCGCCCTCGACGTCGCGCAGGTCCATGGTGATGGTGACCTCGGTGCCGGGCTTCCAGTACTCCTTGGGCCGGAAGTCGAGGCGTTCGTCGCCGAACCAGTGCCCGGCGACCTCGACGGGCGGGTTCGAGGTGACGGTGATGGCCCGTTCCACGTCCGTGCGTTCCTTGATGGCCCGGCTGAACTTGAACGAGACGATCATGCCGGTGCCGACCGTGGAGCGGTTCTCGGGCTTGAAGTAGCCGATGAACCGCTCCTCGGGGACGTAGGTGGTGAAGGTGGTGTGCCGGGCCTGGCGGCGGTTGTGGCCGTCGAGGGCGACCGCGTCCACGGTGTACTTGGCGGCGAGCGAGAGCCGTCCGGCCTTCGGGTCGGGGCTCCAGCTGAGGCCGTCGGCGGCGATGCTGCCCGGCACCTTCTCCTGCTGGGCGTCCTCGACCTTGGTGACCACGACCCGTTCCAGGCGGCCCTCGGGGACGGTCACCCGCAGCGGACCCTCGGCCGGGACCCCCTTCGCGTTGTCGTCGGGGGTGATCCGGATGGCCTCGGCCGGCGGTTTGGGCCTGCCGGGCAGTTGCACCTCCACCGGGGGCCTGCCGTCCTCGGTGCACCCCGTCAGCCCGCCCAACAGGGCCGCACATGCCGCCAAGGCGGCCCACCCCGCCCCTGCCCGCCTCGTCAGAAGAATCACGAAGGGTCCAACGATCGGCCCCCTCCGGGGGAAACGTGAGGGCGGGGCACGTTCCGGGCAGAACAGTCCGGGCAGAACAGTGTGAAGGCACCAGACGGGGGCGGGCCCAGGCCGGGACGCCGGGGCCACGATCCCCTGCCCCCTTCGGTACCCAGGAGCCGTGGAGGCGGGCATTGTCTAGCGCAGCCGAACAAGAGGCGGTGGATGCCGTCGAGGGCACCGCGAACGCGGTGAACACCCGGGAGCGGGTCCACACGAGGGTGTTGCGGGCTTCCGCGCGCCCGGGGCCACCGGTGTGGCCGGGCTCCTCGCACCCCCTGGGGGCCCGTTACCGCACCGGCCCCGACGGGGTCGGGGGCACGAACTTCGCCCTGTGGGCGCAGGGGGCGGAGGCGGTGGACGTCTGTCTGTTCGACGAGGCCGGCGTCGAGACCCGCTGCGCCCTGACCGAACTCACGCACGAGATCTGGCACGGGTTCCTGCCGGGCGTGCGCCCGGGGCAGCGGTACGGGTTCCGGGTGCACGGCCGCTGGGACCCGTGGACGGGCGCCCGGCACAACCCGGCCAAGCTGCTCCTGGACCCGTACGCGCGGGCCGTGGACGGGGACTTCACGCTCCCGCCGGAGGTGTACGGGCACGTCCGGGACTGGCCGCAGCAGTACATCGCGGACACCGTGCGCGACGACCGGGACTCGGCGCCGTTCGTCCCGAAGGGCGTGGTCGTCCACGACGACGACGACTGGGCGGACGACGTCCGGCCGAAGACCCCCTGGGCCGATTCGGTGATCTACGAACTGCACGTGCGCGGCTTCACGATGCGCCATCCGGGTGTTCCCGAGGAACTGCGCGGCACCTACGCGGGCCTCGCGCATCCGGCGGCGGTCGAGCACCTCTCGAAGCTCGGGGTGACGGCGGTCGAACTGTTGCCCGTGCACCAGTTCGCCCACGAGGACCACCTGCTGCGCCGGGGCCTGCGCAACTACTGGGGCTACAACTCGGTCGGCTACTTCGCCCCGCACGCCGGCTACTCGTCCAGCGGGACGACCGGGCAGCAGGTCGGCGAGTTCAAGCGGATGGTGCGCGCCCTGCACGCGGCCGGGATCGAGGTCATCCTCGACGTGGTCTACAACCACACGGCGGAGGCCGGCGAGCTGGGCCCGACGCTGTCCCTGCGCGGGATCGACAACCGGGGCTACTACCGGCTCCAGTCCGACCAGCGCCGGTACTCCGACTACACGGGCTGCGGCAACACCCTGCACGCGGGGCGTCCGCACGTGTTGCGGCTGATCACCGACTCGCTGCGCTACTGGGTCACGGAGATGGGGGTGGACGGCTTCCGCTTCGACCTGGCGGCGGCCCTGGCCCGGTCCATGCACGACGTGGACATGCTGTCGCCGTTCCTGGCGGTGATCGCCCAGGACCCGGTGCTGCGGCGGGTCAAGCTGATCGCGGAGCCGTGGGACGTGGGCTCGGGCGGCTACCAGGTGGGGGCGTTCCCGCCGCTGTGGACCGAGTGGAACGACCGCTACCGGGACGCCGTCCGGGACTTCTGGCGGGGTGCGCTGCCCGACGTACGGGACCTCGGGTACCGGCTGTCGGGCTCCAGCGACCTGTACGCGTGGGGCGGCCGGCGGCCGTACGCCTCGGTGAACTTCGTGACGGCCCACGACGGGTTCACCCTGCGGGACCTGGTGACCTACGAGCGCAAGCACAACGAGGCGAACGGGGAGGACGGCCGCGACGGCACCAACGACAACCGGTCGTGGAACTGCGGGGCGGAGGGCGAGAGCGACGACGAGCGGATCGGCGCGCTGCGCCGCCGTCAGCTGCGCAACCTGCTCACCACGCTGCTGCTGTCGACCGGGGTGCCGATGCTGGTCGCGGGCGACGAGTTCGGCCGGACCCAGGGCGGCAACAACAACGCGTACTGCCAGGACAACGAGACGGGCTGGGTGGACTGGTCGCTGTTGGAGGACCCCGCCTGGAACGAGCTGTTCGCGCTGACCCGGCGGCTGATCTCGCTGCGCCAGGCCCATCCGGTGCTGCGGCGCCGGGCCTTCTTCTCCGGTCGGGCGCAGGGCGCCGACGGGCTGCGGGACCTGGCCTGGTTCACCCCGGGCGGCGCGGAGATGACGGAGCGGGACTGGTACGCGCCGGCCGCCGCGGTGGGGTTGTACCTGTCGGGGCGCGACATTCCGGGTCGCGACGAGCGGGGTCGTCAGGTGACGGACGACAGTTTCCTGGCCCTGCTGCACGCCGGGGACCGGCCGGTGGAGTGGCTGTTGCCGGGAGCGCCCTGGGCGGAGGAGTACGAGCTGGTGCTGGACACCGGGCGGGAGTCGCAGGACGCGCCGCCCGCGACCCGGCACCGGGGCGGGCAGATCCTGACGGTGCCGGGTCGGTCGGTGATGCTGCTGCGCGTGCTGACGTGAGGGGGCGGGGCCGGGACGGGATCCCGGCCCCGGGGGTCAGCGCGTCTCGACCTGGATCAGCATCCGCTTGAGGAGGACGGCGAGCGCGGCGCGGTCGGCGTCGTCGAGGGGCTCGATCATCCGCGCCTCGGCGATGCCGCGCCAGCGCATGGCGTCGGTCCAGCGGCGGTGTCCCTCCCCGGTCAGCTCGACGTCGACCCGACGGCGGTCCGCGGCGGCGCGCAGCCGGCGGACCAGGCCCGACCGCTCCAGGGTGTCCAGCCGTCCGGTCATGCCGGCGGGCGAGAGGAGCAGTTCGGCGGCGAGTTCGGAGGAGGGGGCCCGCCAGGGGGCGCCGCGGGAGGCGAGCCGGTGCATCGTCTCGAACTCGAAGGCCTGGAGCCCGGTCTCGGCGAGGGCCCGTTCCTTGCCGTGCGCGACGTGCTTGGCGAGGAGTTGGATGCGGGTGATGACGGCCTCGGTGGGCACGTCGAAGGGGACCTTGCCGCTCCAGCGCGCGATGTGGCGGTCGACCGAGTCCTCCGCGCGGACCACCGGCTCCGGCCGGTCGGAGCCGGGGCGGGGGGCGGGTTCCGTGGTCCCGTGCGGTGCCGGGGTCGCGCCCGTCTCTGTGCCCATGTCCGCATTATGACCCGGTCCGTGACCGCTCCGTCCCCACCCCCGGCCGGAAACATTTCGCTGGCGAACCCTTCGCCGGCGAAATAATCTGCGCGGTATGACCCCGACCCTACTGCGGCTGCTCGCCGGCCGCACCTGCGCCGCCTTCGCGACGGCGCTGATCCCCACCACCCTCACCCTCGCGGTGATGCGCACCGGTTCGGCCGGCGACCTCGGGCTGGTGCTCGCCGCCGAGATGCTGCCGATGCTCCTGCTGCTGCCCGTCGCGGGGGTGGTCGCCGACCGGTTCGCCGCCCGCCGGGTGGTGCTCGCCGCCGATCTGGTGCGGGCCGCCGCCCAACTGGCGACCGGGGCGCTCCTGCTGTCCGGTCCCGTACGGGTCCCCGAGCTGGCCGCACTGGCGGCGGTGACCGGCGCCGCCGTCGCCTTCGGCACCCCCTCGGCGCGCACCCTGGTGGCGGCCGTCGTCGCCGGGCCCGGCCGGCTGCGGGCCAACTCCCGGCTGATGGTGGCCCAGGGCTTGGCCGCCATCGCCGGGCCGGCCGCCGCGGGCGCGCTGATGCTGGCCGCCGGGGCCGGCTGGTCCTCACTGGTGACCGGCGCCCTGTTCGTGGCCTCCGCCCTCACGCTGGGCGGGCTGCGGACCCCGGCCCGGGAAGGCGGCGGCGCCCGGGGCGGGTTCACGGCCGAGCTGCGCGCCGGTTGGGCGCAGACCCGTCGGCACCCGTGGTTCCTGGCCAACGTCATGGCGCACGGGGTCTGGCACCTGACGGCCGGCGTCCTGCTGACCCTCGGCCCGCTGATCGCCGTGGAGTCCCTGGGCGGCGAGAGCTCCTGGGTGCTCGTCGCCCAGGCCGGCACCGCGGGACTGCTCGCGGGGGCCTGGGCGGCAGGCCGACTGCCCGTGCGCCGGCCCCTGGTGTGGGTCGCCGTCGCCTCCGCCGCCATCGCGCCGGCCCTGGCCGCGTTCGCGTTCCGGCTGCCCGTGGCGGCGTGCGCGGCCGCGTACTTCGTCGGCATGGGCGGGGTCGGACTGCTCAGCCCGCTGTGGGAGACGGAGATCCAGCGACGGGTGCCGGCCGAGGCGCTGGGGCGGGTCGGCTCCTTCGACTCGTTGATCTCCTTCGCGGCCCGGCCGCTCGGGCTCGCGGTGGCGGCGCCGCTCGCCGCCGCCACCGGAACGACGGCGCCGCTGCTGGCCGCGGCGGTGCTCGTGGCCGCCGCGAACCTGTCCGTACTACTGCTTCCGGACGTGAGGGCGGATCCGGCACGGAAGCCCTCACTCGCCCTGCGATGATGTGGCCTTCATACGAACACGCGTGCCTCGCGCACGTGTGTCATCGAAGGGGTCAGGGGTACGCATGGCGAGAGTCGGGACCGCGCTGCGGGAGCTGCGCGGGGCGCAGAAGTCGGCGAAGGGGGTGTCGCTCTACTCCCGGTTCGTGAACCGGCCCGCCGGGCGGTACCTGGCCGCCGGGTCGTACGCGCTGGGCCTCACTCCCAACCAGGTGACGCTGATCAGCGCCGTCTTCAGCTTCGCGGCCGTGGCGGCCGTCGCGCTGGTCGCGCCCTCCTGGGGGTTGGGCGTCGCGGTGTGGGCCGCCCTCGCGGTCGGCTTCGCCTTCGACTCCGCCGACGGGCAGCTGGCCCGCCTGCGCGGGGGCGGCAGCGCGGCCGGCGAATGGCTCGACCACGTCGTGGACTGCGCGAAGCTGACCGCGCTGCACACCTGCGTGCTGATCGCCTTCCACCGCTTCCCCGAGGCGTACGGGACCGACTCGCAGGGCTGGCTGCTGGTGCCGCTGGTCTTCCAGTTCGCGGCGGTCGTCACCTTCTTCGGCGGGCTGCTGACCGAGAAGCTCAAGCCCAAGCCGGCGCCGGGCAGCCCCGCCGCCGCACCGTCGACCCTGCGCGCGGTGGCGTTGCTGCCCGTGGACTACGGGGTGTTCTGCCTGGTGTTCCTGCTGCTCGGCGGCGGGGAGCTGTTCCGCTGGGCGTACGCGGGGCTCGGCGCGGTCGCCGTGCTGTTCCTGCTGGCGTTCCTGACGAAGTGGTTCCGGGAGCTCAGCGCCGTTCGGCGATGAGCGCCTCCGGCCCCGCGAGGGGCTGGGCGAGCGCGTCCAGGGCCCGGCGCAGCTGGGTGCTGGACGTGTGGACGGTGTAGGGGAAGTAGATGACGTCGACACCGTGGGCGGCGAAGTCCTTCTCCAGCCGGTCGCCCTTGGGCGTGCCCCGCCAGTCGTCCCCCTTGAAGATCACGTCGAAGCGGACCTGCTTCCACGTCTCCACCTTGTCGGGGACGGTCTCGACGAAGGCCGCGTCGACGTACTTGACGCTGCGGACGATCTCCAGCCGTTCGACCAGCGGAATCATCGGCCGGCGACCCTTGGCCCGCTCGGCCATCTCGTCGGAGACCACGCCGGCCACCAGGTAGTCGCACTGACTCCGGGCGTGCCGAAGGATGTTCAGATGCCCGATGTGGAACAGGTCGTAGGCACCGGGCGCGTACCCGACCCGGTACGGTCTGCGCGCGGACGGACCGGACTCGGACATATCGTGCTCCATCATCAATTACCCCCCAGCGGCCACACCCCCGGGTGTGGCGGATTAGCAGACAATAGCGTGCACGTTCCGCACCCTGTCGGTGAACGAATAGGGTGACGTGCGCATCATCCAGGGGAGAAGGGGACGTTCAGTGTCCAATTCCGGTCACCGGCGCCTGCTGCTGGTTTCCACCAACTACGCCCCCGAGCATGCGGGTATAGGCCCGTACGCCACCCAGATCGCGGAGCACTGGGCCAGTATCGGCCACGAGACCCACGTCCTGGCGGGCATGCCGCACTATCCGGCGTGGTCGGTCGAGCCGGCGTACAAGGGGGCGCTCCGGCGCACGGAGGAGCGCGCGGGTGTCACCGTGCACCGGCGTGCGCACACCGTTCCCCAGCGGCAGACCGCCGTGAAGCGCGCGCTTTTCGAAGGATCGATTCTGCTCCACGGCGCCGTGGCCCCGCCCCGGATGCCGAAGCCGGACGCGGTCCTCGCGCAGATGCCGAGCCTGGCCGGTGGCGTGCTCGCCGCGCGGCTGGCGGCGCGCTGGAAGGTTCCGTACGTCCCCGTCGTCCAGGACCTGATGGGGGCCGCGGCGGCGCAGAGCGGAATCAGCGGTGGCGACAAGGCCGCGGCGATCGCGGGGCGCGCCGAGGCGTACGCCCTGAAGCGGGCCACCCTCGTCGGTGTGATCCACGAGACCTTCGTGGACCGGGTCGTCGGCATGGGCGTGGACCCGAAGCGGATCCGTCTCGTGCCCAACTGGTCGCACGTGCCGCTGCCCACCAAGCCGCGCGGGGAGACCCGTCGGCACCTGGGCTGGGCCCCTGGTCAGACGGTGGTCCTGCACTCCGGGAACATGGGCCTCAAGCAGGGGCTGGAGGTCCTCGTCGGCGCCGCCCGACGCGATCCGTCCGTCCGCTTCGTCCTGATGGGTGACGGCAGTCAGCGGGCGGCGCTGGCCGCCCTCGCGGCGGACGTGCCGAATCTCGACATCATCCCCCCTGCCGCTGACGGCGAGTTCCCCGATATCCTCGCGGCGGCGGACGTGCTCGCGGTCACGCAGCACGCGGCCGTGCTGGACATGAGCGTTCCGTCCAAACTCACCTCCTACTTCCAGGCCGGCCGACCCGTCGTCGCGTCCGTCGCGGCGGAGGGCGGAACCGCCCAGGAGGTGGCACGTTCGGGCGCCGGGGTGCTCGTACCGCCCGAGGACCCCGACGCGCTGCTGAAGGCCGTACGGGCTCTGGCGGAGGACCCCGGGGGCGCGGACGCGCTGGGCGCTGCCGGGCCCGTCCACGTGGCGGCCCACCTGAGCCGGGAAGCGGGCCTCGACCGCATCGACGCACTGATAGACGAAGCACTTGGGGGCACCCAGCCGTGATCGAGACGAACCGCCCAGCAGCGGCCCCGGCCGAGGACGAACCCGATCTCCTCAGGGACCAGTTCAAGCAGCTCCTGCGCTACCGCAAGCTCATCGGCGCGGGCGTGGGCATCGGCCTGCTGGGCGGCGTCTACCTCGGCATATCCACGGCGGACACCTACGTGGCGACCGCCGACGTGGTGCTGCGGGCGCCCACCGACGACCCGTTCAACCCGAGCCTGGCGCCCGACAAGGCGATCAACATCGGCTCCGAGCGGCAGGTCGCGCTCTCCAGTTCCATCGCCGAGGCGGCGAAGAAGAGCCTCAAGATCGCCGACCAGGACTTCGCGTCCCTGCGCAGCGGCCTCCAGGTGACCAACCCGCCGCAGACCATGGTGCTCCGCTTCACCTACACCGCGTCCTCCCCCAAGGAGGCCGCCCGGCGCGCCAACGCGATGACCCAGGCGTACCTGCTCAAGCGGCAGGAAGCCCTCGACGCCACCCGCGACAAGATGGTCAAGGGCTACAAGGAGCAGCGCGACCCGGTCGCCAAACAGCTCGACGAGCTCTCCAAGGAGATCGCCCGGATGCCCGCGGGCACCACGCGCGACGCCGCGACCTCCTCCAAGACCGACCTGCAGAGCGAGGTCGGCGGCTACAACGGCAAGATCACCAAGCTGGAAGCCCTGGACATGACCCCGGGTCGGGTCACCAGTGCCGCGACGGTGCCCACCTCCCCCGACGGTCCCGGCATCCTCATGTCGCTGGCGTTGGGCGCGGCCGTGGGCCTGGCGCTCGGCCTGCTCGCCGCCTGGGTCCGGCTCGTCTTCGACCCGGCGCCGCGTTCCGAGGGTGACGTCTCGCGGGCCCTGCGGGCGCCCGTACTGGGCTCCCTCCCCCGGGACAAGTCCGGCGGCGGGCCGCTCCTCGCGGCCGGCGAGGCCGACCCCCGGCTCGCCGAGGAGTACCGCTCGGTGGCCTTCCGGCTCGCCTACGACTCCCGTTTCGCCGACCGGCGCCGGCTCCTCGTCGTCGCTCCGCGCGGCAGCAGCGAGACCGCCGCGGCGGTGGCCGTGAACCTGGCCGCCTCCTTCGCCGAGACCGGCAAGGACGTCCTGCTCATCGAGGCCGACCTGCGCACCCCGGTGCTGGCCAGCCAGTTGCCCACCGACGCCGGCGGGCGGCCCCGCTGGAGCCAGATGCCGGGCGGCCCCGCCGCGGGCGGGCACGGCGACTCCGACTGGCCCGACGGACGTCAGCTCGTCGTGGACGCCGGGGAATCGGGCGCCTTCGACCTGATCCCGGGCGAGCGGGTGCGCAACGTGCCCCGCGCGCTGACCTCCCCGCGCGCCACCCGATTGATCTCCGAGGCCGACTCCCCCAACTCCACCGTCGTGGTGCTCGCCCCGCCCGTGCTCTCGTACGCCGACGCCCTCGCGCTCGTCGACCGCGTCGACGGCGTGCTGGTGGTCTGCGACCCGCGCGCCGTGCACCGCACCGACCTGTCCCGGATCCGCGAGCTCATCAGCGGCGCCGGCGGAACGGTGCTGGGCGCCGTCCTGCACACCCCGCTGCCGACCGAGAAGCGCGGACGCGGCAAGGGCAAGGCCGCGCCCGCCCCGGCCGTCGCGCCGCCCGCGCCGGCGAAGTCCGCGCCGCAGCCCCTCACCCGTGAGCCTGCCGAACCCGAGCAGCACATCCCGGGTGACGGCACCGACACCGTCGCCCTGCGCACGGTGCGCACGGGCCGGCGGTGAGCCGGCGGGGCCTCGCCGCGGTCTCCTCGGTCCTGGACCAGGCAGCGTCCAGCGCCACGAACATCCTGGTGCTGGTGCTGGCCGCCCGACTGTCCTCGGCGTCCGGCTTCGCGGACTTCTCGATGGTGTACGTGGCCTTCAGCGTGCTCCTCGGGCTGAACATGGCCTACGTCGGACAGACCGTCGTCCTGGAGAAGGGCGAGCGCCTCGGCGCCGTCTGCCGTTCCTCCCTCCTGTTCACGGCCGCCGCCTCGGTGGCGGCCGGCCTGCTGCTCGCCGCCGTGGGCCTGGCCCTGCCCGGCGAGGTCGGGACGGCCTTCCTCGCGCTGGGCGCCGTACTGCCCCTGGTCCTCGTCCAGGACGGGCTGCGCTACTGCTTCTCCGCGCTGCGGGTGCCCCAGCGGGCGCTGGCCGCCGACACGCTGCGGCTGGTCTGCGTCGTCGCCGCGCTGGCCGTGCAGCCGTCGGGCGCCTCCGCCGGACGGCTGGTGTTCGTGTGGGGGCTCTCCGCGCTCCCCGCGCTGGCGCTCGGCCTGTGGCTGCTGCGGCCCTTCATCCGTGGCGTGCGCGCCGAACTGCGCCCCTACCTGCGGCGCGGGCATTTGGGGCAGCGGTTCGTGGTGGAGTTCGCCGTGGGCAACGGCTCCAGCCAGCTGGCCGTCCTCGGGCTCGGCGTCTTCGCGACCCCGCTGGCCGTGGGCGCGTTGCGCGGCGCCACCACCCTCTTCGGGCCGCTGAACGTGCTGTTCAACTCGGCGAGCGCCTTCGGCCCGCCCGTCGTCGGCCGCGCCCGCGGCAAACGGGGCGTCGTCCGCCTGACGGCCCTGATGGGCGCCGCCCTCGCGGTGCTCGGCGCCGGCTGGGCGGCCCTCCTGTACGCGCTGCCCGACCGACTGGGCCGTCACCTGCTCGGCGACACCTGGGCCGCCGCGTCCGCGCTGCTGCCGGCGACGGGAGCGCAGTACGCCGTCATGGGGCTCGGCACCTGCGCGCTGCTGACCCTGCGCGTCCTCAACCCGAAGGCCACCCTGTCCCTGCAAGTGGTCTTCTCCCTGCTGTCGGTGGCCCTGCTGCTCGGCGGGTACGCCCTGTGGGGCGTCGCGGGGGCCGCCTGGGGCCTGGCCCTGGGCTCCGCCGCGAAGGCGGCGGCCGGCTGGCTGCGCGTCGTCCGTCTGGAGGTTCCGGCCGCCGACCCGGCGCCCGCCGCCCCGGACACCGCGGGACGGACCACCGCCTGAGCGGTGGCGCAGGGACACGGCCGCGGGCCCGGGACGATGACCGTCCCG
>NZ_JBEZKS010000036.1:0-84910 GCF_040651775.1 Streptomyces sp. NPDC048383 | reverse complement strand
CCCCGTCCCCCCGCGCCCGCCCCGCGGGCCGGGGGCCCGGCGCCCCCCCCGCCGACCCGCGTACGCGGCGGCCCCCGGGGGGGTCCGGGGGCCCGCCGCTCGCGACAGGTACTGCGGCCGCCGCCAGCGGGCGGCGGGTGGGCTCAGACCACGATCAGGGCGTCCAGCGGGGCGCCCGCCAGGGCGTCCGTGAGCCGGGCCCGGCCCGGCAGGAACGACAGTTCCATCAGGACCGCGACGCCCGCGACCTCGGCGCCGGCCCGCCGGATCAGCTCCAGCGAGGCTCCGGCGGTGCCGCCGGTGGCGAGGACGTCGTCGATGACCATGACCTTGTCACCGGCGGTGAGGTCCTCCGCGTGGACCTCGATCTCCGCGGTGCCGTACTCCAGCTCGTAGGACTGCGCGAGCGTGGCGCCCGGCAGCTTTCCGGCCTTGCGGACCGGTACGAAGCCGATGCCCGACTGCACGGCGACCGGGGCGGCCAGGATGAACCCGCGCGCCTCCAGGCCGACGATCTTGGTGGCGCCGTACCGGACGGCCAGCTCCGCCAGCGCGTCCGTCAGGGCCGCGAAGGCCTTCGGGTCGGCCAGCAGCGGGGTGATGTCCTTGAACATCACGCCCGGCTTCGGGTAGTCCGGTACGTCCTTGATCCGGCTGATCAGCAGCTCGTGGACCTCGGGGGAACAGGAGGTCACCGGCGCCGCCTCCCCTGGCCGCCGGAGACGGGCTCGGAGGAGTCGCCGGCCTCGGCGCCCTCGTCCCCGTCGAGCGGCTCGCCCTTCGCCGCGGCGGCCGCGCGCTTGGCGAGGACCCGCTTCTTGAGGGCCTTCATCGCCGGCTCGCGCTCCTTCAGGTCGACGACCAGCGGGGTCGCGATGAAGATCGAGGAGTACGCGCCGGCGGCGAGGCCGACGAACAGCGACAGCGAGATGTCGTTGAGCATGCCCGCGCCCAGGAAGCCGCCGCCGATGAACAGCAGGGCCGCGACGGGGAGCAGGGCGACGACCGTGGTGTTGATCGAGCGGACCAGCGTGCCGTTGATGCTGCGGTTGGCGATCTCGCTGAAGGTGAAGCGGGTCTGCTTCGTGATGTCCTTCGAGCCCTCCTTCAGACCGTCGAAGACGACGACGGTGTCGTAGAGGGAGTAACCGAGGATGGTCAACAGACCGATGACCGTACCCGGGGTGACCTCGAACCCGACCAGCGCGTACACGCCGACCGTGATGGTCAGGTCGTGGATCAGGGCGATCAGCGCGGCGACCGCCATCCGCCACTCGAAGGCGATCGCGAGGTAGATCACCACGAGGATCATGAAGATGGCGAGGCCGGTCCAGGCCTTGTTGGCGATCTGCTCGCCCCAACTCGGTCCCACGAGGTCGGCGTTGATGTCGGCCGCGTTGACCTTGAGGTCGGTGGCGAGCTTGCCCTTGACGTCGGCGGCGGCCGCGGTGTCCAGACCGGAGATCTGGATGCGCATGCCGCCGGAGCCGAGCTCCTGGACGATCGCGTCGTGGCCGGAGATCTTCTCCGCGGCCTCGGTCGCGTGGGCTACGGTGGCGGTCGTCTTCGGCGTGGTGAAGACGGCACCGCCCTTGAACTCGATGCCCATGTTGAGGCCCTGGACGGCCAGGGCGACGATCGCCGTGATGGTGATCAGGATGGAAACGCCGTACCAGAGGAAGCGCTTGCCGACGAAGTCGTAGCCGACCTCACCGCGGTACAGCCTGGCGCCGAGATCTCCCAGCTTCGACATCTCTCACGCCTCCTTTGCGTCGACGGGGGCGGGGACGGGACCGGTGCGGCGGGATCCGCGCAGCGGCGGCTTGGCACCGAGCCGCTTGGGGTCGAGCCCGGACCACGGGTGACCGCTGGAGAAGAACTTCGTGCGGGCCAGCAGCGTCATGATCGGCTTGGTGAAGAGGAACACCACGACCACGTCGAGCAGGGTCGTCAGACCCAGTGTGAAGGCGAAGCCCTGCACCTTGCCCACCGTGACGATGAACAGCACCGCGGCGGCGAGGAAGGACACGAAGTCCGACACCAGGATGGTGCGCCGGGCACGCGGCCACGCGCGCTCGACGGCCGGACGCAGGGTGCGGCCCTCGCGGATCTCGTCCCGGATGCGTTCGAAGTACACGATGAACGAGTCCGCCGTGATGCCGATGGCCACGATGGCGCCGCAGACCGCCGGCAGGTTGAGGGCGAAGCCGATGCCCTTGCCGAGGAGCGACATGATCGTGTAGGTCAGCACCGCGGACACCAGGAGGCTGATGATCGCGATGAAGGCCAGACCGCGGTAGTAGACCAGCAGGTAGATCACGACGAGGACGAGGCCGATGGCGCCGGCGATGAGACCGGCCCTCAGCTGCTCGCCGCCGAGCGCGGGGGTGACGGTCGTGACGCTGTCCTCCTGGAAGGACAGGGGCAGGGCGCCGTAGGACAGCATGTTGCCCAGGTCCTGGGCGCTCTCCTGGGTGAAGCCGCCGGAGATCTCGGCGTTGCCGCCGGTCAGCGCCTGGCTGACGGAGGGGTCGGAGATGACCTTGCCGTCGAGGACGATGGCGAACTGGTTCTGCGGGGACTGCTTGGTGGCCAGCTCGCCGGTGATCTTGGCGAACTTGTCGGCGCCCTTGTCGGTGAACTGCATCTGGACGATCCAGCCGCCACCGCGCTGCGTGTCGACGACGCCCTTGGCGTCCTTGACGTCCTGACCGTCGACCTGGGCCGGACCGAGGACCCACTTGAACCACTGGGTGTCACGCTGGCCGCAGGCGACCATCGAGTCCTCGGGCTTGGCGCCCTGGGCGGCCGCGGTGCGCTGGGCCGGGTCGGTGCAGTCCAGTGCGGCGAACTTCGTCTGCAGGTCGGCGACGGCGGGGTCCACCGGCGGGGCGCTCGCGTCGGGGGACGCGGAGGGCGACCCGGACGGGGCACCGGAAGCCGAGGGGGTCGCCTTGTTGTCGTCTGCCTTCTTCGACCCGCTCGCCGAGGGCGAGGGGGTGGGCGCGCTGGGGGCCTTGAGGGCCTCGCTGAGCGCACGGCCCTGGGAAGTGGCGCTGGACGACGGGGTGGCCGGGGCGGACGGCTTGCCGCTGCCCTCGGCCTTCGGCGGCGCGGAACCGCTCGTGGAGGGGCTCGGGGAGCCGCTCGGAGTGGCCTCGGGGGCGATCGGGGCGCCGTCGGCGACGGCGAGCACCGGGCGGAAGTAGAGCTGCGCGGTGGTACCGACCTGCTCGCGCGCCTGCTGCTCGTTCACACCCTTGGGGATGTTCACGATGATGTGGTCGGTGCCCTGCGTCTGGACCTCGGCCTCCGAGACGCCGAGACCGTTGACACGGCGGTCGATGATGCCGACCGCGGTGTTCATGTTGGTCTCGTTGATGGCGTTCGGCTTGCCGGGCTCGCTCTTCGCCTTGAGCGTGATGCTCGTACCGCCCGCGAGGTCGATGCCCAGGCGGGGAGTGGTCTGCTTCGAGAGGAACATCCCCGCGGTCAGCGCCACCATCGCGATCAGGATGAGGGCCAGGGCGCGCCCCGGCCTCCCCTGAGCCCCCGTGGGCCGCCGGCCCTTCTTCGGTGCTGCCACCTTGTCGTTTCTCCCTGTCCAACCGTCCCGCGCCGGGTCAGCGCGCGGACGGCCACGAAATGTGTGGTGGGGACCCCTGCCCCCCGCAGAAGTTCACTACGGGTACCGCGGCGGTCGCCGGTCGGGCGCCACCGCGGTTCCCGGCCCGGTGCTACTTGGCGCCGGGCTCGCCGTCCTTGGGCTCGTCACCCTTGGGCTCGTCGCCCTTGCCCAGGTCGAGCTTGGGGGCGTCGGTGACGTCCGTGGACGCGTCCTTCGACAGATCGGCCTTGGGCTGGTCCGTCGTGGGGGCGTCGGTCCCGGTCAGCGAGGAGGCGTCGTCCGGCACGACCGGCGTGTCGTTCGTCGGATCATCGGTGATTCCGTGGACGATGCGGTTGTACTCCTCGTCCTCCAGGACGGCGCCGATGGAGTTCTTCGCGTAGATCGCGTGGACACCGGGAGCCACCTCGAGGGTGACCGTGTCCTCACCGATCTCCTTCACCGTGGCGTACATGCCGCCGATGGTGCGGACCCCGGTGCCGGGCGTCATTTCGTTGCGCATCTGCGCGGCCGCCTGCTGCTTCTTCTTGGCGGAACGGGTCATCAGGAACATGGCCCCGATGAGCACGATGAACGGGAGGAGTGTCACGAGATTCACGGGACGGAGATCCTTCGCACGACCGTACGGACGACGGCCTTCTTCTACGGGGGTGGGCACGCCGACCCGAAGGGTCGGCATCGGCGGAGTCTAGGCGAGTCCGCACCGATGGAACAACGCCCAGCATGGCACCGCAGTTCCTGACCGGTCGAACCTCCGCGCCGTCAGGCCCCGAACAAGCCCTGTTGTCCGCTTGATCCACTCGCGCCGTGCTGCGGGGGTACGAGCCCCAGGTGGGCCCATGCGGCGGGGGTCGCGACCCGCCCGCGGGGCGTCCTGGCCAGCAGGCCCTCCCGGACCAGGAAGGGCTCGGCGACCTCCTCCACCGTCTCCCGTTCCTCCCCGACCGCGACCGCGAGGGTGGAGAGGCCGACGGGACCGCCGCCGAACAGCTTGAGCAGGGCCTCCAGCACGGCCCGGTCCAGCCGGTCGAGACCGCGCGCGTCCACCTCGTAGACCTGGAGGGCCGTTTCGGCGACCGAACGGTTGATCACCCCGTCGGCCCTGACCTGGGCGTAGTCCCGGACCCGGCGCAGGAGCCGGTTGGCGATGCGGGGGGTGCCGCGGGAGCGTCCGGCGATCTCGGCGGCGCCGGCGGTGTCGATCTCGACGTCGAGGAGGCGGGCCGAGCGGTGGATGACGCGTTCCAGCTCCTCGGGGACGTAGAACTCCATGTGCCCGGTGAAGCCGAAGCGGTCGCGCAGCGGCGGGGGCAGCAGCCCGGCGCGGGTGGTGGCGCCGACGAGGGTGAAGGGCGGCAGTTCCAGGGGGATGGCGGTGGCGCCGGGGCCCTTGCCGACGATGACGTCGACGCGGAAGTCCTCCATGGCCATGTACAGCATCTCCTCGGCGGGCCGGGACATGCGGTGGATCTCGTCGAGGAAGAGGACCTCGCCCTCCTGGAGGGAGGAGAGGATCGCGGCGAGGTCGCCGGCGTGCTGGATGGCGGGGCCGGAGGTGATCCGGATCGGGGCGCCCATCTCGGCCGCGATGATCATGGAGAGGGTGGTCTTGCCGAGGCCGGGCGCGCCCGAGAGCAGGACGTGGTCGGCGGTGGCGCCGCGCTGCTTGGCCGCCTTGAGGACGAGGTCCAGCTGCTGGCGGACCTTTTCCTGACCGACGAACTCGCCGAGGTCCTTGGGACGCAGCGCGGCCTCGACGGCCGTGTCCTCCCCGTCGGCGGCGGAGGCCACGATGCGGGCCTCGTCCTCGGCGGTGCTCTCGTCGTCCCAGTTCACGGTGTCGCTCTGCCTTCTCGGTATGCGCTGTGGTCGGTCGTACGCGGCTGCGGTCAGCGGGCGCGGTTGAGGGACTGGAGGGCCGCGCGCAGCAGCTGCGGGACCGGGGCGGAGCCGCCGGCGGCGATGGCGGCCTCGGCCTGCGGGGTGACGGCGTCGACCGCCTCGTCGGCGTCGCGGGAGGCGTAGCCGAGGCCGATCAGGGCGGCCTGGAGCTGTTCGCTCCAGGGGGCGGGGCCGGTGGCCGCGGCCCGCTGGGCGCCGACGAGGCCGCCGGAGCCGAGGGGGGAGCCCAGTTTGTCCTTGAGCTCCAGGAGGAGCTTCTGCGCGCCCTTCTTGCCGATGCCGGGCACGGCCGTCAGGGCCTTCTCGTCGCCGGTGGAGACGGCGAGGCGCAGCGCGTCGGGGCGGTGCACGCCGAGCATCGCCTGGGCGAGCCGGGGGCCGACCCCGCTGGCGCTCTGGAGCAGCTCGAAGACCTGGCGCTCGTCGTCGTCGGCGAAGCCGTACAGGGTGAGCGAGTCCTCCCGGACGACCAGGGAGGTGGCCAGTCGGGCCGGCTCGCCGAGGCGCAGGGCGGCGATGGTGTTCGGCGTGCAGTGGACGGCCATGCCCACTCCCCCGACCTCGACGACGGCCAGGGTGGGGGCGAGGGCGGCGACGGGGCCGCTGACGAAGGCGATCATCGGGTACGGCCTTTCGAGGCGTGCAGGGCGACCGCCTGCTGGAGGCGGTTCTGGGCGGGAGCCCGCCAGATGTGGCAGATGGCGAGGGCGAGGGCGTCGGCGGCGTCGGCCGGGCGGGGCGGTTCGGCGAGCCGCAGCAGGCGGGTCACCATGGCGCCGACCTGCGCCTTGTCGGCCCGGCCGGTTCCGGTGACGGCGGCCTTGACCTCGCTGGGGGTGTGCAGGGCGACGGGGATGCCGCGCCGGGCGGCGCACAACATGGCGACGGCGCTGGCCTGGGCGGTACCCATCACGGTGCTGACGTTGTGCTGGCTGAAGACCCGTTCCACGGCCACGACCTCGGGCCGGTGCGCGTCGAGCCATTCCTCGATGCCCTGTTCGATGGCGACGAGCCGCAGTCCCAGTTCGGCGTCCGCCGGGGTCCGTACGACACCGACGCCGATCATGGTCAGGGGGCGGCCGGCGACGCCCTCGACCACGCCGACGCCGCACCGCGTCAACCCCGGATCCACGCCGAGTACTCGCACCGCGTCCCCCTCCCTCGCTCACCCGTCCGCGTCCGTGCAGGTTAGCGGGCGCCACTGACAAAGCGACGGGCCGACGGGGTGTGTCCCCGTCGGCCCGTCGCTGGTGCCCGGTCAGGCGTCGACCTGCTCCATGACCTCGTCCGACACGTCGAAGTTGGCGAAGACGTTCTGCACGTCGTCGCTGTCCTCCAGCGCGTCGATCAGCTTGAAGATCTTGCGCGCGCCCTCTTCGTCCAGCTCGACCTGCATGGTCGGCAGGAAGTTGGAGTCGGCCGAGTCGTAGTCGATGCCGGCCTCCTGGAGGGCGGTACGGACCGCGACCATGTCGGTGGCCTCGCTGATGATCTCGAAGCTCTCGCCGAGGTCGTTGACCTCTTCGGCGCCGGCTTCCAGCACCGTCTCCAGGACGTCGTCCTCGGACAGCTCGCCCTTGGGCAGCAGCACGACGCCCTTGCGGTTGAACAGGTACGAGACCGAGCCCGGGTCGGCCATCGAACCGCCGTTGCGGGTCATGGCGACGCGGACGTCGGAGGCGGCACGGTTGCGGTTGTCGGTGAGGCACTCGATGAGCACCGCGACGCCGTTGGGGCCGTAGCCCTCGTACATGATCGTCTCGTAGTCGGCGCCGCCGGCCTCCAGGCCGCCGCCGCGCTTGACCGCGGAGTCGATGTTCTTGTTCGGGACCGAGCTCTTCTTGGCCTTCTGGATGGCGTCGAAGAGGGTCGGGTTGCCATCGATGTCGGCGCCGCCCATACGGGCCGCGACCTCGATGTTCTTGATCAGCTTCGCGAAGAGCTTGCCGCGCTTGGCGTCAACCACGGCCTTCTTGTGCTTCGTCGTAGCCCATTTAGAGTGGCCGGACATCTGCCTGTCTCCTTCGCGTCACCAACAGTGTTCGCCTCAGATCCTACCGGGACGCCGTTACGCCGCCGCGCGCACCATGTCGACGAAGTAAGCGTGGACGCGGTCGTCGCCGGTCAGTTCGGGGTGGAACGAGGTGGCCAGCACGTTGCCCTGTCGGACGGCCACGGTGTGGCCCTCGTACCTGGCCAACACCTCGACGGCGCCGCCGACGGACTCGACCCACGGGGCGCGGATGAAGACGCCCTCGACGTCGCCGCCCGCTATGCCCGCGAACTCGATCCGCGCCTCGAAGGACTCGTTCTGCCGACCGAAGGCGTTGCGGCGCACGATCATGTCGATGCCGCCGAGCGTCTCCTGGTCGTCACGACCGTCCAGCAGCTTGTCGGCGAGCATGATCATCCCGGCGCAGGTGCCGTACACGGGCATGCCGGCGCGGACGCGCTCGCGCAGCGGCTCCAGCATGCCGAACAGCACGGCGAGCTTCGACATGGTCGTGGACTCGCCGCCGGGGATCACCAGGGCGTCGACCTCGGCGAGCTCCTCGGGACGCCGGACCGGCCTGGCCACGGCGTCCGCCGCGGCCAGGGCGATCAGGTGCTCCCGTACGTCGCCCTGGAGTGCCAGGACACCAATCACGGGGTTGGTCATGGCAGTGACTACCAGCCGCGGTTGGCGTAGCGCTCGGCCTCGGGGAGGGTGTCGCAGTTGATGCCGACCATGGCCTCGCCCAGGTTGCGGGAGGCGTCCGCGATGATCTTCGGGTCGTCGTAGAAGGTGGTGGCCTTCACGATGGCGGCGGCGCGCTTGGCCGGGTCACCCGACTTGAAGATGCCGGAGCCGACGAAGACGCCCTCGGCGCCGAGCTGGCGCATCAGCGCGGCGTCGGCGGGGGTGGCGACGCCACCGGCGGAGAACAGCACGACCGGGAGCTTGCCGAGCTCGGCGACCTCCTTGACGAGCTCGTACGGGGCGCGCAGCTCCTTGGCGGCGGCGAACAGCTCGTTGTTGTCGTAGCCGCGCAGGCGGGCGATCTCGTTCTTGATCTGGCGCAGGTGACGTACGGCCTCGACGACGTTGCCGGTGCCGGCCTCGCCCTTGGAACGGATCATGGCCGCGCCCTCGGCGATGCGGCGCAGGGCCTCGCCCAGGTTGGTGGCACCACAGACGAAGGGGGTGGTGTACGCCCACTTGTCGGAGTGGTTGACCTCGTCGGCCGGGGTCAGGACCTCGGACTCGTCGATGTAGTCGACGCCGAGGGACTGCAGGACCTGCGCCTCGACGAAGTGGCCGATGCGGGACTTGGCCATGACGGGGATCGAGACGGCCGCGATGATCTCTTCGATCATGTTGGGGTCGGACATGCGGGCCACGCCGCCGTCCTTGCGGATGTCCGCGGGGACCCGCTCCAGGGCCATGACGGCCACGGCGCCGGCGTCCTCGGCGATCTTCGCCTGCTCGGCGTTGACCACGTCCATGATCACGCCGCCCTTGAGCTGCTCGGCCATGCCGCGCTTGACGCGGGAGGTGCCGATGGCCGACTCAGCGGACTGGGGGGAGGGGGGAAGCGTGCTCACGGGTTGACCTCACTCGAAAGGAAGACGGGTGCTACTCCACTGAGAAAACCCCACCGACCAGGCCACGGCAAGGGCCAATGTGGAGCCGGTGGCCTCTCCATTTGTCCCTCGCGGCTCTAGGAGGTGTCCCCGGAGGAGCACGCGGTCCTACGCCGGCCGATCCGCGAGGTACGCCGGAGGCTCGTCGTCCATTTCGAAGGCGAGCGGGAACGGGGCGTGTCCCGCCAGCCGGAACCAGCGCACCTTGCGGTGTCGACGCAGCGCGCGGGCCGCCCGTACGGCGTCGTTCAGGAACCGCCGCGCCATCGGCACCCGGCGCACCGCCGCCGCCAGCTCCTCGGCGGCCGCCTCGCCGCCCGGGGCTGCCTTGAGCACCTCGACCTGGTCGGCGTCCGCGAACACCGCGCGCAGCGCCTGGCTGAGCTCGCTCTCGGCGACCTCGCGGTGCTCCTCCTCGGCCTGCCGGGCGGCGTGCGCGGCCTCGTACATGACGAGGGAGGACGCGGGGTCCAGCACCCCGGAGGTCGCCACCTCCACCACCACCGAGGCGCGTCGCACGAGCTGCGCGTCGAGTGCGGCCCGAGCGGCGTCCATCCGCGTGTGCAGCCGGTCGAGACGGCCGGCGGTCCAGCTGAGGTAGACGCCGACGACGCCCAGCGCCACGGCGATCCAGACAAGGTTTTCGATCACGGGCCGCGACACTACCCGCCCGCGCCCCACCCCCGCTCCCCCCTGCCTCGGCTGACGGGCCGCCCGTAAGACGCCCTAGGAGGGTGTGGTGTCCCGGGAGAAGCCCAGGCGGGTGCGCAGGGGGATGCGCTCGTCGGCGGCGACCGCGGCCGCGCCGTCCGTGACGGTCTCGTAGACGGCGAGGATGTCCGCGCCGACCGTCGACCAGTCGAAGCGGCGTACGTGCGCGGAACCGCGGGCGCTCAGTTCGGCCCGCCGGGCCGGGTCGCGGAGCAGGGCGACGGCCGCGTCGGCGAGGGAGGCGGGGTCCTCGTTCGCGAAGAGTTCGCCGGCCGCGCCCTGGTCCAGGACCTGCGCGAACGCGTCGAGGTCGGAGGCGAGGACCGCCGCTCCCGCGGACAGGGCCTCGACCAGGATGATCCCGAAGCTCTCGCCGCCGGTGTTGGGCGCGACGTAGACGTCCACGCTGCGCAGCAGGCGGGCCTTGTCCTCGTCGGAGACCATGCCGAGGAACTCGACGCGCGAGCGCAGCTCCGCGGGCAGGCCGGCGACCGCCTCCTCCTCGTCGCCGCGGCCGGCGACCAGCAGCCGTACGTCGGGGCAGGCCTCGACGATCCGGGGGAAGGCGGCCATGAGCACGGGCAGACCCTTGCGGGGTTCGTCGATGCGGCCGATGAAGCCGAGCGTCTGCCCGCCCCACTCCGCCTTGGGGTCGGCGTCGGCGAAGAAGTCGACGTCCACCCCGTTCGGGATGACCACGGCGTCCCCGCCCAGGTGCTCCACGAGGGTGCGCCGGGCGTACTCGCTGACCGCGATCCGCGCGCTGATCTTCTCCAGCGCCGGCTGGAGGATCGGGTACGCGGCGATCATGGCGCGGGAGCGCGGGTTGGAGGTGTGGAAGGTGGCCACGATCGGCCCCTGCGCGGCCCAGCAGGACAGCAGCCCGAGCGAGGGGGAGGCCGGCTCGTGGATGTGGATGACGTCGAAGACCCCGTCGTGCAGCCAGCGCCGTACGCGGGCGGCCGACAGGAAGCCGAAGTTCAGCCGGGCGACCGACCCGTTGTAGGGCACCGGCACCGCCCGTCCCGCCGAGACCACGTAGGGCGGCAGCGGGGTCTCGTCGTCGGCCGGGGCCAGCACCGACACCTCGTGCCCCAGCCGGATCAGGTGTTCCGCCAGGTCACGGATGTGGAACTGGACTCCGCCCGGGACGTCCCACGAGTACGGGCACACGATGCCGATCTTCACTTCGCGCGCTCCTCGGAGTCGGCCGGGGCGGCCCGGTCGGTGCGGCCCGGCACGTCCGGTACGTCGGCCCGCTCCTCCAGGTCGTCCAGCCAGAGCCGTTGCAGCATGTGCCAGTCCTGCGGGTGCGCGGCGATGCCCTGGGCGAAGGCGTCCGCGACGGCCTGGGTCATCGTGGCGGTCTTCTCGATCCGGGTTCCCGTCCCCGGAACCGGCACCTCGGGGTGGATCCGGCCGAACATCACCGGCGATTCCCCGTAGTGCAGGGTCGCCGGGAGCAGCACGGCGCCCGTCTGCTGGGCCAGCAGGGCGGGACCGGCGGGCATGCGGGCGGTGGCGCCGAAGAAGTCCACCTCGATGCCGGAGGACGAGAGGTCCCGGTCGGCGACGAGGCAGACGAGCCCGCCGGCGCGCAGCCGGCGGGCCAGGGTGCCGAAGGCGGCGCCGCCGCTGTGCGGCAGGACCTCCATGCCGAGGCTCTCCCGGTAGGCCACGAAGCGGTCGTAGAGCGATTCGGGCTTGAGCCGCTCGGCGACCGTGGTGAAGGCGACGCCGATGTGGCCGATGGCCCAGGCCCCGGCGAGGTCCCAGTTGGCCAGGTGGGGCAGCGCCACGACGACCCCGCGTCCACTGGCGAGGGCGTCGCGCAGCAGGTGCTCGTCCTGGAACCGGACCTCCGTGCCGAACCGCTCGGGGTTCATCGTCGGCAGCCGGAAGGACTCCATCCAGTAGCGCATGTACGAGCGCATGCCGGCCTTGGAGAGTTCCCGCAGCCGCTCGGGCGAGGCGTCGGGGACGACCCGGGCCAGGTTGGACTCCAGCCGGAGCACGCTCTTGCCGCGGCGCTTCCACACCACGTCGGCGATCTTGCGGCCGAGGGCGACCGCGGCCGGTTCGGGGAGCTTCTTCACCCCCGCCCAACCGAGCCCGTAGAGGCCGTCGACCAGCTTGTCCCGCGCCGTGCCCATCAGGTGGTACCGCTCTCGGTGGAGGAAGGGGGTCCGGCGGCGGCCTCGGCCGCGTCGGCCTCGGCGGCTTCCCGGCGTACGGTGACCACCCGCTGGATCAGGGTGACGAGCGAGCCGACGGCGACGACCCACAGCGCGATCGGCAGCAGGACGCCGATCCACGAGGGCACCCCGAAGGTCTCCAGGCCGGACAGGCCGGCCGCGACCAGGGAGATCACCAGCCGCTCGGCCCGTTCGATGAGCCCGTTGACGGCGACGGGGAGCCCGATCGACTCGCCGCGGGCCTTGGTGTAGGAGACCACCTGGCCGCTGGCCAGGCAGAAGATGGCGACCGCGCAGAGGACGTTGTCGTGGCCGGCGCCCGCGTACCAGAGCGCGAGCCCGCCGAAGATCGCCGCGTCCGCCACCCGGTCGAGGGTCGAGTCGAGGAACGCGCCCCACCGGCTGGAGACGCCGGCCTGGCGGGCCATGTTCCCGTCCACCAGGTCGGAGAAAACGAAGAGGGTGATGGTGATCGTGCCCCAGAAGAACTCGCCCCTGGGGAAGAAGACCAGCGCGCCGGCCACCACGCCGGCGGTGCCGATCAGGGTGACCGCGTCGGGGCTCACCCCCCGACGGAGGAGGAACGCGGCGAACGGCGTGAGAACACGCGTGAAGAATGCACGCGCGTACTTGTTCAGCATGGCCTTCCCGGAGGGTCGCTGGGCCGCACGGCCACCACGGCCACCGGCTGGCCCATCGTAGCCGGCGCCCGGGGCCCGCACGGCCGCGCACCCACCGGTTCGCTCCCGGCGATCCGCCCGGAGGGTCCGGTTCACGCCACCGGCCGGCGAGGGTACGACGTATGGACGCAGTGTGACGCCGGTGCAAAGCTCGAAGGACCCCGATCACCCCTCCTCACCGCGACACCGGGAGGCACGAGCACCATGGGAGCCACATCACACCAAGCCGGGGCCGCCGGCAGGGCACTGACGGCCGACCGCCCCGCTTCCGTACGGAACGTCGTGCTGGTCGGCCACAGCGGCGCCGGGAAGACCACTCTGGTCGAGGCGCTGGCCCTGACCGCCGGGGCCGTGAACAGGGCCGGGCGGGTCGAGGACGGCACCTGCGTCTCCGACCACGACGAGATCGAGCAGCGCCGGCACCGGTCCGTGCAGCTCTCGCTGGTGCCCGTCGAATGGGCCGGAATCAAGATCAACATCCTGGACACTCCCGGATACGCCGACTTCGTCGGGGAACTCAGGGCCGGTCTGCGCGCCGCGGACGCGGCCCTCTTCGTCGTCTCCGCCTCGGACGGCATCGACGGGGCCACCCGGATGGTCTGGGACGAGTGCGAGGCCGTCGGCATGCCGCGCGCCATCGTCGTCACCCATTTGGAGGCAGCCCGGGCCGACTACGCGCAGATGACCGACGTCTGCGGGCAGATCTTCGGCGCGGACGACCCGGACGCCGTCGTCCCCCTGTACCTGCCGCTGCACGGACCGGCCGGCGTCGACGGCCACAGCCCCGTCACCGGCCTGCTGGGCCTCCTGTCCCGGCGCGTGTACGACTACGCCTCGGGCGAGCGCGTCGAGCGCGATCCGGACCCCGCCGAGCTCGCCCTCATCGACGCCGCCCGCTCCCGCCTCATCGAGGGGATCATCGCGGAGAGCGAGGACGAGGGCCTCATGGACCGCTACCTCGGCGGCGCGGACCTCGACCTGAAGACCCTGGTGGACGACCTGGAGCGGGCCGTCGCCCTCGGCGCCTTCCACCCGGTCCTGATGGCCGCCCCCGCCGCCGACGGCGCCCGCCAGGGCCTCGGCACCGTCGAGCTCCTCGAACTGATCACGGGCGGCTTCCCCACCCCGCTGGAACGCGCCCCGCTCACCGTCACCGCCCCGGACGGCTCCCCCCGCCCCGACGTCGGCTGCGACCCCGACGGGCCCCTGCTCGCCGAGGTCGTCAAGACCTCCTCCGACCCGTACGTCGGCCGCGTCTCCCTCGTCCGCGTCTTCTCCGGCACCCTGCGCCCCGAGCAGGCCGTCCACGTCAGCGGTCACGGCCTCGCCGACCGCGGTCACGCGGACCACGACCTCGACGAGCGCACCGGCGCCCTCACCTCCCCCTTCGGCAAGCAGCAGCGCATTCTCGGCCACTGCATCGCGGGCGACCTGGCCTGCGTGGCCAAACTCACCCGCGCCGAGACCGGCGACACCCTCTCCGCCAAGGAGGCCCCGCTGCTGATGGAGCCCTGGCGGATGCCGGAGCCGCTGCTCCCCCTCGCCATCGAGGCCCACAGCAAGGCCGACGAGGACAAGCTCTCCCAGGGACTCGCCCGGCTGGTCGCCGAGGACCCCACGATGCGGCTGGAGCAGAACCCGCACACCCACCAGCTCGTCCTGTGGTGCCTCGGCGAGGCCCATCAGGACGTCGCGCTGGAGCGGCTGCGGAGCCGCTACGGGGTCCAGGTCGACCCCGTCGCCCACAAGGTGAGCCTGCGCGAGACCTTCGGCGCCAAGGCCGCCGGCCGCGGCCGGCACGTCAAGCAGTCCGGCGGCCACGGCCAGTTCGCCATCTGCGAGATCGAGGTCGAACCGCTGCCGCCCGGCAGCGGCATCGAGTTCGTCGACGAGGTCGTCGGCGGCTCGGTCCCCCGCCAGTTCATCCCGTCCGTGGAGAAGGGCGTCCGCGCCCAGGCCGCCCGCGGGCTCGCGACGGGCCATCCGCTGGTCGACGTACGGATCGTCCTGCGCGACGGCAAGGCGCACTCCGTGGACTCCTCCGACGCCTCGTTCCAGACCGCGGGCGCCCTCGCCCTGCGCGAGGCCGCCGCCGGCACCTCGATCCAGCTCCTGGAACCCGTCGCCGAGGTCGACGTCCTCGTACCGGACGAGTACGTCGGCCCGGTCATGAGCGACCTCGCCGGTCGGCGCGGTCGCGTCGTCGGCACCGAGCAGGCGGGCGCCGGGCGCACCCGGGTGCGCGCCGAGGTCCCGGAGATCGAGATCGACCGGTACGCCGTGGACCTGCGCTCCGTCTCGCACGGCACGGGCCGGTTCACGCGGGCGTACGCCCGGCACGAACCGATGCCCGCGCCGATCGCGGACAAGCTGCGCGAACAGGCGGAGAAGGGAAGCCGTCTGACATAGCGCCAGGGCGACCGCCCACCCAACCGGCTTGCGGTGGGCGGTATTTCCCTGTCCCATGACCATGCGGTGACGTCCGCCGATAAACTCGTCCGCGCGGCGGGGAACACGAGCGACGAGCACGGCACGGAGCCGGGCGCGGCACGACGAAGAGCACAGTGGCACGGCGATGGGGGCAGCGGTGGCGGACGACGGATTCGACTTCAGGCCCGGGGCACAGATTCCTCTCCAGGGGGGCGGCGGCCAGACCGCGGCCACCAACGCGTTGGCCTCCGCCGCGTACCGGGACGGCGGCAAGGACACCAAGCTGTCCTCCATACTCGGGGCCAACAGCGAGCTGCACCCGGCCTCGGTCAAGGAGGCGAAGCTCTCCCTCTTCGAACCGAACCTCGGCGAGGCCTTCTGCCGGGCCGTGGAGGCCCGCACCCTGGGCGCCGGCCGCAAACCCCTCATCCAGTCCTTCGGCGCCGACCCGCAGACCGTCGTGGAGCACTGCCTGGCCGCCTCCCGCATCCGCAAGGACCGCGACCGCCGGCTGCGCATGATCACGCTGGTCTGCGGGGTGCTGTTCCTCCCCGGAACGCTGCTGTGGGTGGGCCTCTTCCAGCTGCGCAAGTCCCTGTCGAAGGGCGGCGGGAAGACGAGCTGGATCGGGACCGCCCTGCTCGTCGCCATCGCCCTGTTCGCCGCGATCCTGCTGTACCGGGTGATCAAGCGCGAGCCCGGCAGCGGCTTCCTGGAGCTGTACCTGCTCGGCTCGCTCGCCGCCCCGGTCATCGGCTGGTACCTGGCCCGCCGGATCTGCGAGAACACCGCCGCCGACCTGCGTTCGCGCTGGGACGGCCTGCTCGGCGGCGGGGGCGTCGCCGCGAAGATCCCCGACGCGGTGCCCGGCAACCCCGACGAGAAGGCCCGCGAGGACCTGCGCCGCCAGCTGGCGAAGCTCACCGCCGAGGACCGCAGCAACTCCGTGTTCTACGCCGGCCCCAAGGGCATACTCGGCATGGGCACCCGGTGGGGCAACTGGCAGATGGCCGAGGAGCTGACCCCCGCGACCGAGGGCCACGAGATCCACCCGTTCCGCAGCTGGGACGTCATACGTGCGATCGACACGCAACTGCGCAAGCTGGAGCGCGGCCCGCTGCACACCGGCGGCTTCCCGGCGGCCTCGATCCAGCACTGGGTCGTCACGCCCGTCGGCGAGGGCGCGGCTGAGGTGGCCCGACCGACCGGCGAGAACGTCGACACCTTCCTGATCAAGCCGCACGAGATCACCCGCATCTGCAACGAGCAGCAGTTCAGCGCCGGCAACCGGCACTACCTCGGCATCCAGTACCCGCTCTGGGACGGCCAGCTCGTCATCACGATGCTGGTCACCGTGACCGTGCTCTACAAGACCCTGCGCGTGGACGTCACCGCGCACGCCCTCGGCCCCGTCCACGGCCTGTTCACCACCAAGTCCAAGGCCCCGGTGGTCGAGGTCCCCAAGTCGGTCCGTTTCTGGGAGACCGTGGAGCGTCCGCTGCGGCTCGTGGACGCCTCCGAGGTCGTACGCCTGGCCGTGCGCGCGCCCCTGACCTGGTACCCCCCGCTGCTGGACCACTTCGGCGGCAAGCTGGTGCTGCCCGAGCCCTTCGGCCTGCGGCACGTCTGGGCGGGCTCCATGTGGCGCCACCGCTTCATGGCGGACGACGCGCTGCGCACGGTCGCGCCGGTGCTGCGGGCCGTGCACGCGGCGACGTTCAAGGTGCTGGAGGAGAACGGCGTCGACACCGAACGCTTCACCAACCGTGCCTCCATCATGAGCGGCATGATCCAGGAGCCCTCCCCCCGCAAGGCGGACGTGTACGAGTAAGTACGCCGGCGGCGACCCGCGCGGCCCGGCCCGAGGGGCAGGCGGGGACGGTCCTGACGGAGGTCGACGAGAAGATCGCGGCGGCCCCGCGGATGCCCCCGCCGGGCCCGCCCCCTTCGTACCGCTGCCGTCGGCTAGTCGACCGGCCAGGCGTCCGCGAGCATCTGCCGGGTGTCCGCGAGGAGTTGCGGCAGCACCCGGGTGTGCCCCACGATCGGCATGAAGTTCGCGTCCCCGCCCCAGCGCGGCACGACGTGCTGGTGCAGGTGCGCCGCGATGCCGGCGCCGGCGGCGGCTCCCTGGTTCATGCCGATGTTGAACCCGTGCGCCCCGGAGGCCTTGCGCAGCGCCGTCATGGCCCGCTTCGTCAGGTCCCCCAGCTCGGCCGTCTCGGGGCCGTCGAGCTCCGTGTAGTCGGCGACGTGCCGGTACGGGACGACCAGCAGGTGGCCGCCGTTGTAGGGGTACAGGTTCAGCACGGCGTACACGTGCTCCCCCCGCGCCACGATCAGCCCGTCCTGGTCGGACATCGCCGGCAACCCGCAGAAGGGACAGCCGTCCCCGGCCTCCGGGCCGGTCGGCTTGTTCTCCCCTTGGATGTAGGCCATCCGGTGAGGCGTCCACAGACGCTGGAACGCGTCCTGCGTGCCCACTCCGCCCTGCTGCTCCGGCTCAATCGTCATGGGATGCAGCATATGACCTCGCCCGCACGTACGAGGAAGGCCCCCGGAAAGTGATCACTTCCCGGGGGCCTTCGGTGCCTTCGCGCCGTGGATCAGACCTGGACGCGGTCGGCGACGACCTTGGCCAGCTTGGCCAGCGCCTCGTCCTTGGCGATGCCGTTCTCCTGCGAACCGTCGCGGTAGCGGAAGGAGACGGTGCCCGCGGCCATGTCCTCGTCACCGACGATGACCATGAACGGGACCTTGAGCTTCTGATGGTTGCGGATCTTCTTCTGCATGCGGTCGGAGGAGGCGTCCACCTCGACCCGCAGGCCCTGCTTCTTCGCCTCCGCGGCGAATTCCCGCAGGTAGTCCACGTGCCCGTCGCCGATCGGGATGCCGACGGCCTGGACCGGGGCGAGCCACGGCGGCATGGCGCCCGCGTAGTGCTCCAGCAAGACCGCGAAGAACCGCTCGATCGAGCCGAACAGCGCGCGGTGGATCATGACCGGGCGCTGGCGCGAGCCGTCCGGGCCGGTGTACTCCAGGTCGAAGCGCTCCGGCAGGTTGAAGTCGAGCTGGACGGTCGACATCTGCCAGGTGCGGCCGATGGCGTCACGGCACTGGACGGAGATCTTCGGGCCGTAGAACGCGGCGCCGCCCGGGTCCGGGACCAGGGGCAGGCCCTGCTTCTCGGCGACCTGCTGGAGGACGGCGGTGGCCTCCTCCCAGACCTCGTCCGAGCCGACGAACTTCTCCGGGTCCTTGGTGGACAGCTCCAGGTAGAAGTCGGTCAGGCCGTAGTCGCGGAGCAGGTTCAGCACGAAGGTGAGCGTGCGGTCGAGCTCCTCCGCCATCTGCTCACGGGTGCAGTAGATGTGCGCGTCGTCCTGGGTGAAGCCCCGGGCGCGGGTCAGGCCGTGCACGACGCCCGACTTCTCGTACCGGTACACGGTGCCGAACTCGAAGAGGCGCAGCGGCAGTTCGCGGTAGGAGCGGCCGCGCGCATCGAAGATCAGGTTGTGCATCGGGCAGTTCATGGGCTTGAGGTAGTAGTCGGTACCACCGTCGAGCTGCATGGGGGGGTACATGCCCTCCGCGTACCAGTCCAGGTGGCCGCTCTTCTCGAAGAGGGCGCCCTTGGTGGCGTGCGGGGTGTAGACGAACTCGTAGCCCTCCTCCTCGTGCCGGCGGCGCGAGTAGTCCTCCATGGTCCGGCGGATGATGCCGCCGCGCGGGTGGAAGACGGCGAGGCCGGAGCCGATCTCGTCCGGGACGGAGAAGAGGTCGAGCTCGTTGCCGAGCTTGCGGTGGTCGCGCTTCTCGGCCTCGGCGAGGAATTCGAGGTGGGCCTTCAGTTCGTCCTTCGACGGCCAGGCGGTGCCGTAGATGCGCTGGAGCATCGGGTTCTTCTCGCTGCCGCGCCAGTAGGCGGCGGCGTTGCGCATCAGCTTGAACGCCGGGATGGTGCGGGTGGTGGGCAGGTGGGGACCGCGGCAGAGGTCCTTCCAACACAGCTCGCCGGTCTTGGCGTCGAGGTTGTCGTAGATGGTCAGCTCGCCGCCGCCCACCTCGACGTTCGCGCCGTCGTCGGTCGACGCCGAACCCTTGATGCCGATGAGCTCCAGCTTGTACGGCTCGTCGGCGAGCTCCTCGCGGGCCGCCTCGTCGGAGACCACGCGGCGGGCGAACTTCTGCCCGCGCTTCTGGATCTCCTGCATCTTCTTCTCGATGACCTTGAGGTCCTCGGGGGTGAAGGGCTTCGCTACGTCGAAGTCGTAGTAGAAGCCGTCCCGGACCGGCGGGCCGATGCCCAGCTTGGCCTCGGGGAACAGCTCCTGCACGGCCTGCGCCATGACGTGCGCGGTCGAGTGGCGCAGGATGTTGAGGCCGTCCTCGGAGGAGATCTCCACCGGCTCGACGGTCTCGCCGTCCTTCACCTCGTACGCGAGGTCCTTCAGCTCACCGGCGATGCGCGCGGCCACGATGGTGCGCTCGCCGGCGAAGAGCTCCGCCGCCGTAGTGCCCGTGGCCACCACGCGCTCGTCCCGCTCGGAATCGCGTTGGATGATCACACGGACGTCTGACACCGGTCTCTCCTGACTCAGGGGGTGCGCGAGCGAACACTGCGCGCCTGAATCGTACCGAGCCGAGTGCCCGCGCAGCGAAACGGTTAACGGGGCGTACGCGGCGGGCGGCCCCCGCCGGGGTCGCCGGCGCCCTCGGGCGGCGGCCCTGGGTAGCGTGGGGGCCGCCCGCATCCCGTCCCGCCCGCCTCCGAAGGGAACCCGACCCCGCATGCCGAACCCGCTCGTCCGTGCGCTGGACCTGGCCGACGAGGCCACCGCCGCCTCCGTGCACCGCATCGGCCGCGCCTCCTACGCGGTGGAGGCCGACCTGATCGGCTTCGACGGCATCCCGGCGCTGCGCGAGAGCCTGCGGGAGATGCGGGAGCGTCCGCTGCACTGGCTGGGGGCCGTGTCCGACGACGGCTCGATCGCGGGCTTCCTCGCCTGGGCGCCGGAGTACGACGCGGTCATCGGGGTCGACCGGCTGTGCGTGGACCCGACGTGGTTCCGCCGGGGGATCGCCGCCCGGCTGATGCGCCACCTGCTGACGGAGGCGTTCCCGGACCGCACGGTCGAGGTGTGCACGGGTGCGGCGAACGCCCCGGCCGTGGCCCTGTACGAGGGCCTCGGCATGGTCCGGGGCGCGGACTTCTCCCCGGTCCCGGACCTGCTGATGGCACAGTTCACCCGGCCCGCGCCCTGACGGTCGCCCGCGCCACGTCCGCGCTACTCGTCCGCGCTACTCATCCGAAGGCAGCACGTCCTGCGGGTCGAAGGCCGCGTCCAGGGACTTCATCAGCCGGTCCCGCTCGACCTCGTCCAGCGGGACGGGCGTCACGTCGGTGGCCCCGGTGAGCCTTCGGAAGCCACCGCGGCGTTGCAGTCGGCCGCTGACCCGGACGGGCAGTCCGACCAGGTGGGCGTGGCCCGCGATGCGGTACGCCTCCTCGTCGAGGGCGGCCCGTACGTACGGCACCTCCGCGCCCGCCAACACCCGCAACCGTACGGTGCCCCCTCCGCCGGCGGCCGAGCGGCGCATCCGCACCACCGCCCCGGTGACGCGGACGGCGACGGCCGGCTCGTCCCGGGTGTAGCGGTCGGCGGCCTCGCGCAGCACGGGCAGGTCTCCGGGCGAGAACTCGACCGGCTCGGGCCGGGCGGCGCACCCGGCGGGCACTCCGGCGGCGGGCGCCCAGGCCAGTGCGATGCGGACCCCCTCCGAGCCCCGCACCAGCGCGATGAGCGCGTCGGCGAGTTCCCGGCTGACCCCGGCGGCGACGGCGGCGTCGAAGGCCTCCATGCCGCCGGTGGCCCGTCGGTAGTCCACCGCTTCGCGGGCCGCGTGCAGGGCGTGGTGCAGCCGGGTCACCGGGCCGCGTCCGCCGCCGACCGGGACGTACGCGGTGAGCCGGCGGCCGCCCGGGGAGGAACCCACCAGGACGCCGGCCAGGGTGCGTTCGGCCTGCGCGCGGTGGCGGGCTCCGTAGTAGCCGGCCCGGGCGCGGTCGGCGAGGGCCCCGGCCAGCAGCATCCGCCGGGCCGCCGAGCGCAGCTGTTCCTGCACGGTCCAGAGGGCCTCGCCCTGGCGGCCGTAGGGGCCCTCGGGGATGATCTCCCGCTCCCAGCGGACCTCGTCGCTGGGGACGCTCAGCCCGAACAGGACCTCCCGGGCCGACGGGAGGCCGCTGCGGGAGAGCGCCGTCAACGCCTCCTCCAGCAGGTCGGAACAGTCCGGGAAGGCGCGGTTCTCGGGGACGAGCAGGCTGGCGGCGCCGCCCGTCGGCCGGCCGGGCGGCGGGGTCCAGCGGCCGTAGCGGCCCGCCGCGCCGCCCCGCCGGAGCCAGCCGTGGCGGTGCAGCAGCGCACCGAGCACCTGGGGGTCGACCTGGGCGGGATCGGGCGCACCCGGTTCCGGCTCCGGGGAAGACAGCGGTTCGAGGTGCGGTGGCTGCCGGTTCATCAAGGTGTCCCTCCCGACCCGACCCGGGTCATGATCTCGCACAGCGCCCGGTCGTCGAAGATCCGCGTGGTCGGGATCCGTACGGTGGTCCGGCGCCGGCCGGTCACGGGGTGTCCGGCGAGGTTGGTCCAGTAGCAGCAGTGCCGCAGGTCCAGCCGGTCGTGGCCGGCGCCGATCCACTGGTCGCGCTCGCGCGGTACGAGCATGACGACGAGGATCTTGTGGACGGCGACCGGTGTGCGGGCCAGCCTCACCAGGTGTTCGTTGTCGAGGGTGAACCCGAAGGTCTCGCCCGCCGGCCTCGGCGGCACCTGGTAGGTGGCCTTCAGTTGCACCTTGACGGTCACTTCGTCGTCGACGACGTGTTCGGGTGCGCCGTGGCTGACGTGCCAGTCGATGCCGTTGTCCGGAAAGGGCTGGGACAACGAGCAACCGGCAGCGGCGGCGACGGCGTGGAGGTAGCCCACCTGGAGCGTCTCCATGCAGGCGGTGGTGGCGAGCGTGCCGCGCAGCGGTCCGGTCGCGGGACCGGTCCGTGCCTGCAGCACCCCGCCCGGTTCGGGCTGTGCGAGCGCCATGGCCGGCTCCCCATGCCTTCCGGGCCCTGCCGTGAGTGGTGTCGGGGTGATGACCGGTCATGTGCGCGGTCCCCCAGTTCAGTTGTCTCCGCACCCGGGGGGCCGCAAACGGCGTACGGGGCAAACAGCCCGGGTATCACCGATGCGGGCGGGGGTGGCACGCTCCGAGACGACGGCGTCCGGGTGCTCCCCATCTGCCGACCGGGGACGAGGAGTTCGCCATGACGCGCTGGTACGAAGGCCCGCTGGCCTCATTCGACACGGAGACGACCGGAGTTGACGTCGAGCAGGACCGGATCGTGTCCGCCGCGCTCGTCGTGCAGGAGTGTGCGGGCGGCCGGGTCCGCACCACCCGCTGGCTGGTCAATCCCGGCATCCCGGTTCCTCCGGGAGCCACGGAAGTGCACGGCCTGACCGATGAGCACCTCCAGCGCCACGGCCGTTGGCCGGCGCCGGTGGTGGAGGAGATAGCCCGCGCCCTGGGCGAGCAGCAGGTCGCGGGGCGCCCGGTGGTGGTGATGAACGCGCCGTTCGATCTGACGCTGCTGGACCGGGAGTTGCGCCGGCACCGGGCGTCGTCGTTGTCCCGCTACCTGGACAGCAGGCCGTTGACGGTGCTGGATCCGCGGGTCCTGGACAAGCACCTGGACCGCTACCGCAAGGGCCGTCGCACGTTGACCGACCTGTGCGCGCACTACGGGATAGAGCTGGAGGGCGCGCACGACGCGTCGGCGGACGCGCTGGCGTCGCTGGAGCTCGTACGGGCGGTGGGGCGCCGGTTCGCGGGGAGGCTGGAGCGGTTGACGCCGGCCGAGCTGCACACGTTGCAGGCGGTGTGGCACGCGGCGCAGGCGCGTGGTCTGCAGGCGTGGTTCGCGCGGCAGGGGACGCCGGAGTCGGTGGATCCGCACTGGCCGCTGCGGCCGGAGCTGAACCAGGCCGCGTAGCCGGGTCGCGGGCCCGGCGCGACGGCGCCGTACATGCGGAAGGCCGGTCCGTCATCTGACGGACCGGCCTGTCCCGGTGGGCGATACTGGGATCGAACCAGTGACCCCTTCGGTGTGAACGAAGTGCTCTCCCGCTGAGCTAATCGCCCGGGAACGGACTGAACAATACAAGAGGCCCGGGGTCTGTTCAAACCGCTTCCGGCCCGGCCGTCAGCCGGGCCGCGAGACCGCGCCGGCCGGCCCGCATCATCAGGGCGTGGTTGAGCCGGAACAGCGGCCGGGCGGGCACCGAGAGTCGGCGCAGCAACGGTGCCCGGACGTCGACCTCCTGCTCGTACAGGGCGCGGGTGCGGCCGGCTCCGGGGCCGCCGCGCGGGCGTACGGTCCACCGGGCCCAGCCCTCGATGTCGCCGCGCAGGGCGACCTCCAGCACGCCCCGGGCGGGGTCGCGCAGCAGTCCGGTGAGGCCGACGTGGATGCCGTACGGGAGGACCGAGCGGATCAGGGCGTTGCCACCGTCCTCCCCGACGGGCTCGACCCGGCGGACCTGGGGCCACCAGGCGGGGTACTGCCCCGGGTCCTCCAGCAGGGAGAAGACGAGAGCGGGCGGGGCCGGCAGGTCCCACACGCTGCGGAAGCGGTAGTGCGTCCAGCGGTGCATGGCTCCAGTCTGGCGCGTCGGACGGCCTCGCGTGGGCGGTTCGGCGGACCCCGTTCCCCGGGGGTACTCAGGGGCGATCTGAGTACGCCCGCCCATGTCCTGATGCCGTGACGGGCGCCACACTCCGCGTATGAACACCCCCTTCCCGCCGGTGGCCCCGGCACTGCCGCCGGCCGAGGAGCTGGCGCTCATCGACCGCGAGCTGATCCAACTCGACACCCGGCGGCACTACTTGCTGTCCCGGCGGAACTGGCTGATCGGCCTCCTCGCGCACCCCGCGCCCGCCGTGGCCGGTCCCCCGCGGCCGGTGGGGCCCGCGGCGGCGCCGGCGCGCGGCGCGCAGAACGTGTTGCTGACGCTGGGTGCGGTGCTGCTGGCCGTGGCCGCGCTGGCCTTCACCCTGGTGAGCTGGGGCTCGTTGGGGATCGCCGGGCGTTCGTTGGTGCTGGCCGCCGTGACGGGTGCCGCGCTGGCGGCTCCCGCGGGCCTGCTGCGGCGGGGGCTGCGGTCCACCGCGGAGTCGGTGGCGGCGGTGGGGCTGTTGCTGACGGTGCTGGACGCGTACGCGCTGCACGCGGTCGGGCTGCCCAGGGTCGACGGGACCGCGTACGCGGCGGGGGCCGCGGCGGCGCTGGCCGCGCTCTGGGCCGGCTACGGCGCGGCGCTGCCCCGGCTGCGGCTGCCGCTGCCGGTCGCGGTGCTGGTCGCGCAGGTGCCGTTGCCGCTGGCCGCGGTCGCGGCGGGGGCCGGGCCGTCGGGCGTCGCTTGGGCGGTGCTGGTGACGGCCGCGGCGGACGCCGCGCTCGCGGTGGCGGTGGCGCGGCGGTCGGTGCGGGTGACGGCGTGGGTGGCGGCTTCGTCGACGGGCGGCCTCGCGCTGTCGGCGGCCCTGGCGCTGTCCCTGGACGGTCCCGGGTCGGCCGGTCCGGCGCTGCTGCTGGCGGCGGGGGCCGCCCTGGGCGTGGCGGTGGCCTGGCGCGAGCCGCGGGCGTCGGCGGCGGCGCTGGTGGGCGGCCTGGCCGCGGTGGCGGCGGTCGGAGCGCTGGTCCCGGCCGGGCACGCGGCCCGGGGGGACATGTGGCCGGTGGTGGTGCACCTGGTGGCGGCGCTCCCCCTGCTGGCCGTCGTACGGGCGTCCGCGCTGCCGGCGCAGGTCCGGCGCGGCCTGCTGCGGGCGGCAGCCGGGGTGGCCGCCCTGGCGGCCCTGACCGCGGCGCCGACGGTCGCCCTGGCGGCGGCGTCCCGGGTCGGGGTGCTCGGCGAGGTGTGGGCGTCGACGTCCCCCGCGGCGGCCGGCTCCGGCGCGGGGGCGGCGGTCCCGGTGGCGCTGCTGCTGGTGGCGGGGGCCGGCTGGTGGGCGGCCCGGGAGCTGCGGCGCCCGGAGCCGGCGGTGGTGGCGGTGGTGGCCGGCTGGGCGGGGTCGTTCACGGCCCCGGTGCTGCTGGGGCTGCCCGTGGCGGCGGTCCTGGCGGCGCAGACGGCGGTGACGGTGGCTGCCGGGCTGCTCGCGCTGCGGGCGTCCCGCCGGGCCGCCGGTCCGACGGCCGCGGTGTGCGCGGCGGTGGGCGCGCTGACCGTGTCGCTGGGGGCGCTGGACGGCCGTGTGGCGACGTTCGCGGTGTTCGGGCTGCTGGGGGCCGGTGCCGCGTTCGCAGCGGCGTACGGGCCCGCCCGGGTGGCCGTACGGGCCGGTGGGGCGGCGGCGGCCGTCGGGTACGCGACGGCGCTCGCGGTGGCGCTCGCGGCGTTGGCCGGACTCGCGCCGGCCTGGTCGGGGGTGGCGGCGCTGGTGGCTCCGGCGGTGGTGGTGGCCCTGGCGGCGCGGCTCGGCCCGGTGCGGATCCCGGCGGAGTGCGCGGCGGCCGTGGCGGCGGCGGTGGCGGTGGCGCTCGCGGTCGGTGATCCGCCGGTGCTGGCGCTGGTGCTCGCCCTGGTCGGGGTGGTGTGCGCGGCGGCGGCGCTGCGGCCGGACCGGCGGCGCTGCGGTTGGGCGGCGGGCGCGCTGTTCGTGGCGGCGACGTGGGTCCGCCTGGGCGCCTCGGGGGTGACGGTGCCGGAGGCGTACGCGCTGCCCGTGTCGGTACTGGCCCTGGCGGTCGGGTTCCTGTCCCGCCGCAAGGACCCGGCGGTCTCCTCCTGGCCGGCGTACGGGCCGGGGCTGGGGGCGACGCTGCTGCCGAGCCTGGTGGCCGCCTGGGGCGACGCGCACTGGCTGCGGCCTCTGCTGCTGGGCCTGGCGGCGCTGGCCCTGACCCTGGCGGGCGCGCACCGGCGCCTCGCGGCCCCGCTGCTGCTGGGCGGCGTGACGCTGGCGGCGGTGGCCCTGCACGAGCTGGCCCCGTACGTGGCGCAGGTGGCGGGGGCGCTCCCCCGGTGGCTGCCGCCGGCCCTGGCGGGCCTGCTGCTGCTGGTGGTGGGGGCGACGTACGAGAAGCGGCTGCGCGACGCCCGGCGGCTGCGGCAGGCGCTCGGCCGGCTCCGCTGAGCCGGCCGGCGGCGGGAACGACGAGGGCCCGGAGACTCTCGTGGAGTCTCCGGGCCCTCGGTCCGGGTGGGCGATACTGGGTTCGAACCAGTGACCCCTTCGGTGTGAACGAAGTGCTCTCCCACTGAGCTAATCGCCCGGACGCACCGCAAACATTACCGCATGTCAGCGGTGCTCCGTGACCAGCCGCGGCGGCCTACTGGTCCTTGATGTCCCAGGGCAGGACGAGCCCGTACTTCCACAGGTAGAAGCCGATCAGCGCGCCCGCGACGACGAGTCCCACGCTGGTCAGGATGATGTTGCGGCGCCGGACCCTGGGGTCGAGCGCCTTCTGCGCGGCCTCGCTCACCTTGCGCTTGGTCCAGCGCAGGACGAGGTGGGCCCAGGCGAACTCGGTGGCCCAGATCGCCAGGCCGGCGAAGATGGCCACCCAGCCGGGGCCGGGCAGGACGAGCATGGCGATGCCGGCCCCGATGACGGCCAGCCCGACGATGAAGACGCCGACCTGCCAGCTCAGGTGGAGGCTGCGGTTGGCCTTGATGAAGGCGGGCGCCTTCGACACGTGCGGCGTTTCCCCGGCGGGCGCCCCGCCGCCGGCGGACTCGTTGGTCTCGCGGTCACTCCCCGTATTCATGCCACTGAATCTACCGGAGCCCGAAGCACACGTGAACGCCGGTTTGGATCCGCCGTCCGAGGGACCCAGAGGTCCGCAAAACGGTCAGAGGGGTTTACAACGCCACCGTAGGTGGCATGTCGATTTCGCCGACGTGCGAATCCCCGAGCGCACACTGAGCGAAAGGCCCTGGCGCTTATGAACACCACGGTCAGCTGCGAGCTGCACCTGCGCCTCGTTGTGTCGAGCGAGTCCTCACTGCCTGTTCCCGCGGGCCTGCGGTATGACACGGCCGACCCCTACGCCGTGCACGCCACCTTCCACACCGGCGCCGAGGAGACGGTCGAATGGGTATTCGCCCGTGACCTCCTCGCGGAGGGCCTGCACCGGCCCACCGGTACCGGCGACGTCCGCGTCTGGCCGTCCCGCAGCCACGGTCAGGGCGTCGTCTGCATCGCCCTGAGCTCACCGGAGGGAGAAGCACTGCTCGAAGCACCCGCCCGAGCACTCGAATCGTTCCTCAAGCGGACGGACGCCGCGGTTCCACCCGGGACCGAGCACCGGCACTTCGACCTCGACAAGGAGCTCTCCCACATCCTGGCCGAAAGCTGAGCCAGGCCTACCGCCGCTCGACACCGTCCGACTCGGGGCGACGGTGCGGGTCGGACAACCACATACGCACGTGCCGGCGCTGTTCTCGCGGAAGCCAACCGCGAGGACGGCGCCGGTGTGCGTGAGGCCCGGGCGCCGCCCCGCTCCCACGGGTAACCCCTTGCGGGGAGGCGCTAGAGTCGGCCACCAGCGGCGACAGTCGATCGTCGCCGCAGGCCCGGCCTTCAGGGAGCGACCCCGTGCAGATCCCCCACGACACCCGTCGCGCGCTCGACGTCGTCGTCGCGCTGGTGAACACCGCGGCCGAACCGGACCAGCCGGACGGACTCTCCGACATCGGGGCGCTGCGCGGCTTCGTCCAGGAGTACGCGATCAGCGACGTGGGCGAGCTCAGCGCCCGCGACCTCGCCGGGGTCCGCACCGTGCGCGGCAAGTTCGCCCAGGTCTTCGCGGCCCCGAACTCCCGCGCGGCGTCCGTGCTGATCAACGAGCTGGTGGCCACCGCCGGCACCACGCCCCAGCTGACGGACCACGACGGCTACGACTGGCACGTGCACTACTTCGCGCCGGGCGCCTCGGTGGGCGACCACCTCGCGGCCGACGGCGGGATGGCGCTGGCCTTCATCGTGGTCTCCGGCGAGGAGGAGCGGCTGCGCCGCTGCGAGGCGCCGGACTGCCGGCGGGCCTTCGTGGACCTGTCGCGGAACCGGTCGCGGCGCTACTGCGACAGCCGGACCTGCGGGAACCGGTTGCACGTGGCCGCGTACCGGGCGCGCCGCAAGGAGGCGGACGCCCACCCCGAGGCCTCAGAGCAGGAACAGGTCGTGCACGGCGGCGAGGAGCAGCAGGGTCCCGATCACCCCTAGGAAGATCATCAAGGGGGGTTGGGAGAGGGCGAAGAGGCAGCCTCGCCCCTCCTCGGTGAGGGGGGCCTCGGCGACGGGCGCGGGGGCCGGCGGATCGGCCGGCGATGTTTCGAGCATGTCGGGGCGATGATCGCGCAGCCGTCGCGGGAACGGTTCCCAACACGCGAGGATCACCGTGGTGGTCGGCCCGCGCTCGTCAGTTCAGGTGGTTCCCGTCGGCTTGTGCCCCGCCCGGGGCCGCGGGTGCGCTACGGCGACGGCGGGACCTCGCCCGGCGCGGTCAGATGCCGTGCTTCTTGAGGATGGCCTCGATGTCGGAGAAGTCGTCCGCCGGGGCCGTCGGAGCCTGCCGGGCGGTGGGGGCCGGACGGGATCCCGCGCCGAGGGAGGGCGCCGACGCCGAGGGCGCGACGGCCTCCCGGGTCCGGCCGCCCCTGGTCGCCTTCGCGGCCCCGGCCTCGGGGTCCCTCGTCCCGCGACGGCGTTCGACCGTCCGCGTGATCATGAAGAGCAGCCAGGCGACACCCAGCAGTGCGAAGCCCGCCCAGACCGACGGTTTGAACACCATCCCCGACACCCACGCCACGACGCCCGTCAGCACCAGGCCGACCGGCACCAGCGCGTACGCGGCGATGCGCGTGGCCGCCAGGAACCGCCTGCGGTACGCCGTCACCGCGGCGAGGCCCAGGCCGGCCGCGGACACCGCGGAACATATGGTCTCGGCAATCATGCGGTCCTCCGGCGGTGGTCGGGCGGGTGGGCGATCCGTCCCTTCCATCCTGCACCGGTCGATACCGTCCGGGCCATGCCCCGGGCCCGGCGCCGCCCGATCTCCGGGACATCTCCGGGTCCCGCCTCCTCCCCAGGTCCCGGTCGGTGCGCGGGTACCGGGCTGGGAGACTGTTCCCATGACCGATTCCGTGATCCTCGACGTCTGGTGCGAACTCCAGTGCCCGGACTGCCACAGCGCCCTGGACGACGTACGCGCCCTGCGGGCCCGTTACGGCGACCGGCTGGACATCCGGCTGCGCCACTTCCCCCTGGAGAAGCACAAGCACGCCTTCGCCGCGGCGCAGGCCGCCGAGGAGGCCGTGGAGCAGGGGCAGGGCTGGCCGTACGCGGAGGCCCTGCTGGCGCGGACCGCCGAGCTGAGTTCGCGCGGCGAGGCCGTGCTCCTCGACGTGGCGCGTGAACTCGGCCTGGACGTGGAGGAGTTCGACACCGCCCTGATCGACGGCCGACACATCCTCATCGTCGACGCCGACCAGGCCGAGGGCAAGGCCATCGGCGTGACCGGCACCCCGACCTACGTCATCGACGGCGAGCGCCTCGACGGCGGCAAGAGCCAGGAGGGCCTGCGGGCCCGCATCGAGGAGATCGTCGACCGGCTCCTCGCGGGCTGAGGCCCCGGCCCGGCGGACGGCCTAGATCAGGTCCTTGGCGAGGTTGTGGGACGTGGTCCGGTGGCCGAGGGACTCGTACAGCCGCACGGCAGGGGTGTTGGCGCTGAAGACGTGCAGCGCCAGGACCCGGTAGCCCTCGGCGAGGGCGGTCCGCTCGGCCAGGAGCATCAGGTCGCGCCCGTACCCGCGCCCCCGGTGCGCCTCGGCGACCTCGACGTCGAAGACGTACGCGTTGCCGTCGAGCGGGGCCACCCACACCTGTCCGACGGGTGCGCCGGCGGCCTCCAGCACGCGCAGGGCGACCCCGGGGGTGTCCAGGCCCCGCGGCAGTTGCGTGTCGTGGTCGGCGGCCGACTTCGCGGCGGCCGCCTCGGGCGACAGGCCCCGCTCGACCCAGCTCGCGGCGTACGCCTCCCGGGCCCGGGCGTTCCAGAGCTCGTACTCGGCCTCCGTCATCGGGCGGCCGAGGACCCCGGCGGAGAGCGCGGGCGGTTCGGCGGGCAGTTCCTTGGCCATGTTGCGGCTGTACTCGACGTACCCGAGGGCCGCCGCGAGGCGCAGGCCGCCCGCGGAGCCGGCCGGTACGGCGATCCGCACGCGTCGACAGCCCCAGCCGCGCATGACCTCCTCCGCGGCGAGCGCGGCGACGGTGGCCCGTCCGCGCCGGCGGTCCGGTTCGTCGATGACCAGGTCGCGGATCTCGCCGACCGTCGGCCCGAAGGGCGTGTCGGCGGCGATCAGGAGCCTCCCGACGCGCCGGCTGTTGACCCGGACCTCGTACGGGCGCGAACGGGCGCCGCCCTCGCTCTGCTGAAGCGGCCCGCTCGGCCGCAGGGTGGTGGTCATCGTCGATTTCTACCCGCCCGGCGGCCCCGTGACTACGGGTCGAGGTCGGAGGCCGCGCGCTCGTCGAAGACCCGCATGGCCTTCGCGGTGACCGGGCCGGGGGCGCCCAGGGTGCGGCCGTCGACGCGGTGGACGGCCTGGACGTCGCGCAGGCTGGAGGTGAGGAACACCTCGTCGGCGCGTTCCAGGACCTCGAAGGGGAGGTCGGTCTCCCGGGCTCCGGTCCACTCGACGGCGAGGGCCCGGGTGATCCCGGCGAGGCAGCCCGAGGCCACGGGCGGGGTGTGCAGTTCGCCGTCCAGGACGACGAACACGTTGGAGCCGGTGCCCTCGCAGAGCTGCCCGACGGTGTTGGCGAAGAGCGCCTCGGACGCGTCCTGTCGGTGCGCCCGGGCCAGGGCGACCACGTTCTCCGCGTACGAGGTGGTCTTCAGGCCGGTCAGCGGGGAGCGCTCGTTGCGGACCCAGGGGACGGTGATCACCGCGGTGCTGTCGGGCCGGCGGACCGTGTCGCCGAGGGCGACGACCAGGGTGGGGCCGGTATCGCCGCGGTCGGAGCCCAGCGGGGACAGGCCGCCGGTGTAGGTGATCCGCAGCCGGCCGAGCGGGACCGGATCGGCCTCCAGTACCGCGGCGCAGGCCCGACGCACCTCGTCGAGGTCAGGGTCGGGCAGCCCGAGGCCGCGGGCCGAGCGGGTCAGTCGGTCGAGGTGACGGGTGAGGGCGAAGGCGCGGCCGTGGTGCGCCTTCAGCGTCTCGAAGACGCCGTCGCCCACGGTCAGGCCGTGGTCCAGGACGGACACCTTCGCGTCCTCGGCGTCCCGCAGTGCTCCGTCGAGCCAGATCCTCACCGTACGGTCCCTCCACTCAGGTCGTGCGTCTCGTGTGTGCCCGACGCTACAGCGAGCAGCCGGGCGGCCTTGAGTTCCGTCTCCGCCCACTCGCGGTCGGGGTCGGAACCCCAGGTGATCCCGGCGCCGGTACCGAAGCACAGGCGGGGTCCGCCGGGTGCCTCGCGGTCGATCCAGAACGTACGGATGCCCACGGCCAGCCCGGCGGTGCGCCGGTCGGCGTCGACCCAGCCGATGCCGCCGCAGTAGGGGCCGCGCGGGGCGGTCTCCAACGCTTCGATGATCCGCAGCGCGGAGGACTTGGGCGCGCCCGTGACCGAGCCGGGCGGGAAGGTCGCGGCCAGCAGCTCGGGCCAGCCGGCGCCCTCGGCGAGTTCGCCGCCGACCGTGGAGACGAGGTGGACCAGGCCCGGGTGCTCCTCCACCGCGCACAGCGCGGGAACCGTGACGGACCCGGTGGCGCAGACCCGGCCGAGGTCGTTGCGGACGAGGTCCACGATCATCACGTTCTCGGCGTGGTCCTTGGGGAGCAGGTCGGCGGCGGTACGGCCGGTGCCCTTGATCGGACCGGACTCGACGTGGCGCCCGGAGCGGCTCAGGAACAGTTCCGGGGAGGCGGTGGCGATCTCCACGCCGTGCGCGGGCAGCCGAATCGTTCCTGCGTAGGGGGCGGGGTTGCCGCGCGCGAGGAGGCTCGTCAGGGCGTCGACGTCGGCGGTGTCCGGGTCGGGCAGCGGGGCGGACAGCACGCGGCAGAGGTTGGCCTGGTAGACCTCCCCGGCCGCGATGTGCTCGCGTATCCGGCGGACGCCGCCGACGTACGCGGCCCGGTCCAGGGAGGAGGACCACTGGTCCCGCCCGGGCCCGGACCAGGCGCCCGGCACGGGCGGGGGCACGGGATCGGGACGCACGTCCCCGAAGCGCGCGCAGACCAGCCGGCCCTCGAAGTCGGCGGCCACCGCCCAGAACCCGGTGGAGTCGAGGGCGGAGGCGTCGCTGGTGACGTCTCGGAGGTCGGTCGCGAGGAGGCCGCCGAAGCGGGCCAGGGGAGGCAGGTCGTGAGGCAGGTCGTGCACGGCTGCGAGTCTATGACCGGTGACGTGATGGCGCCGGAGAGGTGACGCTCGGGTGACCGGCGGTGATCGTGCGGCAGCACGCTGCGGAAACGTGTTTTTGAGCTGGCCCGGGAATCCGCTAGAGTTCAACACGTCGCCAGGGAGCGAAGGGGGAACACCCCGGAGCACACACGGTGACCTGCGGACGTAGCTCAGTTGGTAGAGCACCACCTTGCCAAGGTGGATGTCGCGAGTTCGAGTCTCGTCGTCCGCTCGAAGTGGGGGATTTCTTCCCGATAACCCCCGCGGCTCCATGGTGGAGTGGCCGAGAGGCGAGGCAACGGCCTGCAAAGCCGTCTACACGGGTTCAAATCCCGTCTCCACCTCCAAGGACGATTAGCTCAGCGGGAGAGCGCTTCCCTGACACGGAAGAGGTCACTGGTTCAATCCCAGTATCGTCCACTGGTCCGCAAGGATCCCCGCGCGATTAGCTCAGCGGGAGAGCGCTTCCCTGACACGGAAGAGGTCACTGGTTCAATCCCAGTATCGCGCACGCAGTTCACTGCAACGTGTGTAGTACCGTTCGACCTGCGGCTCGCGAGCCGTGGAGCCCGCGCGATTAGCTCAGCGGGAGAGCGCTTCCCTGACACGGAAGAGGTCACTGGTTCAATCCCAGTATCGCGCACCACCCGGAAGCCCCGGCCGTCGAAAGACGGTCGGGGCTTCCGCGTTGCCGGATCCGGGCCGGTCCGGGCTCGTCAGGAGGAGAACAACATCCGGCCGAAGCCGCCCTTGTGGTGGCCGTGGTGCCCGTGCCCGCCGTGCTGGGGGGCTCCCCAGGCGGGGGCGGGGGCGGCGTGCTGGGCCGGGTAGGGCGCCGGCGGTGCGGCGGGCGGCGGGACCTGGGGGTACTGCTGGGCCGTGTACTGGGATTCCAGCCGGGTCAGCGCCTCCAGCTCCCCGTAGTCGAGGAAGATGCCGCGGCAGCCGCTGCACTGCTCTATCTGAACGCCGTTGCGGTTGTACGTGTGCATCATCGCGTGACACTTCGGACACTGCATGAACCGATCAACTCCTCGCCGTCTGCGTCGACACCGGACGCATACCCGGTGACGGGGCCCTCACCCTACGACGGGGCCCCCGGCTCCAACTCCGCCGGGATCGCGGCGATTCGGGCACAGGAATCCACCATCAGCCGTTCCGCACCGTCGAGCGGGCGCCGTTCGACCGCCGCCTTGGCCAGGGCCAGCGCCCCGCCCTGCACGGTCAGCGCCCGCGCGGCCAGGTCGAGTTCCGGCCAGGGATCGGTACCGGGAGGGCCGGCCGCCGGCCCGCCGGCGGCGCGGTAGGCGTCCAGGAAGCGCAGCCACACCTCCGGGGCGAGTAGCCCGGCCGCGTACCAGGCCGCCGGGCGGGCCAGGTCCCAGGCGGGGGTGCCGAGTCCGAGGTCGTCCACGTCGATGAGCCGCCAGGGGCCGCCGGGCGCGGGGTGCCGCACCAACTGCCCTAGGTGGAGGTCGCCGTGGCACAGCGTCCCGCCGGGCGGGGCCGCCCGTTCGCCCCGGACCCAGTCGGGCAGGGTCGCGGCGGCCGCCCGCACGGCCCGGGCCCCCGGGGCCGGACCCGGGAGGTGCGGGGGAAGCCGCCGGGGCGCGGGGGCGGGGGGCTCCGTGGGGTGGGGTGCGGTGGCGGGCGCGCCGCCCTGCGGGTGGGCGGGGTCCGGGGGGTGGTGGCCCGGGCCGGGCGGGACGGCTCGGGCGAGGCGGCGCAGGGCGCGGGCCAGCTTGGCGGGGCCGCGCATCGGCGGGACCGGGCCGGGGAGGGCCTCCGGCGGGGTGCGGTGCAGGGCGGCGAGCAGTCGGGCGGCGGCCTCCCAGGGGGCGTCCTCGGGGCGTTCCGGGTCCACGGGGGTCCCGTACGGCCAGAGGGAGACGGGGCGGCCGTGCACGGTACCGGTCCGCAGCGGGGGCAGCAGCACCCCGGCCAGCGGGCCCGCTCCGGCGATCCGCAGCCGCAGGGCGAGGGCCTCCGGGTCGGTGTCGGGGGCGTGCGCCTTGGCGACGGCGTCCCCGCAGCGCACCACGGTGCCGTCGTGCCGGTCGGCGAGGAGCGCGTACGGGTGGCCGCTGCCGCCCGACCCCCAGGCGGCGAGCGCGGCGGGCAGGACGGCGCTCACGGGGCGGCCTGCCGGTGGCCGGGGGGCCCGGCCGGCACGGTCCCGGTCCCGGTGCCGGTGCCGGTGCCGGTGCCGGTGCCGGTGCCGGTGCCGGTGCCGGTGTACGGGCGTACGGCTGCGGCTGCGGCTGCGGCGCGTGTGGTCGTGCCCGGCGCGGTGTCCCGGATCATCCGGCCCCCTTCTCCCACCAGGAGGGTACGACCGATCCCGCCCCGGAGCCGGGTGGCGGCGGGGAACCCCCCGGGATGTCGCCGCGTGGGTGGGGCGACATCCCGGGAGGTTCCCCCGGTCGGCGGCCGCGCGGGGCCGCGGGGCCGCGGCCGGGCCGGACGGTGGGGCCGACACCCGGACGGCCGGTCGCTGCCCGAGGGGCCGGGTCGGTACCGGGACGGACGGAACGGCGCCCCAAGGGCGGGTCGGGACATGGGCAGGCGGGTCGGAGCCCGAAGCGTGGGGTCGGTACCGGCCGGCCCGACGGGGGTTCGAGGGGCGGGGCGGTGCCTGAAGGTGGGGTCGGGGCTTCGGCCCGCTTTCCTCCGCGCCGGGCAGGTTCCCGTGCGGTCCGCTGTCACGGTGACGGGACGGGTCCGCGACCCGGCAGCGGTGGGGAGGGAGGTTGTGCGGTCGGCGGCGGGGCGCGAAGGGGAGGCCGTCCGACACGGCCGGTACGGGTCACGGCGGCGGCGTCCGGGGTGGGGCGAGTGGTCCGGCCCGTGGCGTCGGGTTCGGCCTCGGGCGGGGGCGCTTCCGCGGTGACGGGCCGGGGTTGCGAACGCCGGCGTACGACCCGTGCGGGGTCGGGGTGTTGAAAAGGGTGCTGCCCGTCCGGCTCCCCAGCCGGACGGGCAGCACCCTTCACCTGCCGTCCGTCGCGCCCCCGTCCCCACGGGGTTCGACAGGCCGATGTCCCGGCCCGGGCCGCTCTCCCGGGCCCGGGGCGCCGCTCAGCGCCCCAGCATCACGCCCACGGACGACGCCTGTGCCACCACCTGTTCGAAGCCTCCGAAGAGGAAGAGCAGGACGGCGGCCAGGGGGAGCACCATCGCCGCGGCCACCAGCGGGTGACGCGTACCGGACTCATGGCCGTTGAACGCGAATGCCTTGCGTCCCTGCCGTGCGATGTCCGCCATGGTCCTCTCCCTGTCGTTTGGCAGCGGCGGGCTTGACCTCGGGGGACGAGTGCGACACCCGCCGCTTGTCTTCAACACTAGGCGGGCGAACGGCTGCCGGCCTCATGCCCTCGTACCCATTGCCGGGCCTCCGGGAGGATGACGCACCCGCCCCCGACTACTCCCCTGGGTGGAGACGACTCCCCCGTTGTGAGGGTCTTCCCGGAGGGGATGACCGGAGGGTAGTGACTTCGCTCACTTCCGTCACTCCCCGCGCACGCGTGTCCTCGTGCGGGACGTTGACGCGCCCCTGCGGCCGTTCGGCCCGGTGCGGGCCGCGTCCGCTCGTGAGGGCGGGCGGGTGGGCGGCCAATCGCCTTGCGGCGGAGGCCTCTTGGGGAATGTCACGGGTTCCGGGCAAAGAGTGCCCGATCGGGCGGCGCAACCCCCAAGTGGCCTGCTCCGCACAGACGATCGAATCCTGCGGCGAGGGCGCGGCCTCTGAGCGCGCATGGCGGATGGTCCGTAAGCTGTGCCAGGTCAACAGGACGACCGGTCAGCGGGGTGGACATGGCGATGATGCGGCTCCGGCGCGAGGACCCGCGTGTCGTCGGCTCGTTCAGACTGCACCGACGGCTCGGTGCGGGCGGCATGGGCGTGGTCTACCTGGGCTCCGACCGGCGCGGACAGCGCGTCGCCCTCAAGGTGATCCGACCCGATCTCGCCGAGGACCAGGAGTTCCGTTCGCGCTTCGCGCGCGAGGTGTCCGCCGCCCGGCGGATCCGCGGCGGGTGCACGGCGCGGCTGGTGGCCGCCGACCTGGACGCGGAGCGGCCCTGGTTCGCGACGCAGTACGTACCCGGCCCCTCGTTGCACGACAAGGTGGCCGAGGAAGGTCCGCTGACGGCCGCGCAGATCGCCGCGATCGGCGCCGCGCTGTCCGAGGGCCTGGTCGCCGTGCACGAGGCGGGGGTGGTCCACCGGGACCTGAAGCCCTCGAACATCCTGCTCTCCCCCAAGGGTCCCCGGATCATCGACTTCGGCATCGCCTGGGCCACCGGCGCGAGCACGCTCACGCACGTGGGCACCGCCGTGGGCTCCCCCGGTTTCCTCGCGCCCGAGCAGGTGCGCGGCGCCGCCGTCACGCCGGCCACCGACGTGTTCGCGCTGGGCGCCACCCTCGCCTACGCGGCGACCGCCGACTCGCCCTTCGGGCACGGCAGTTCAGAGGTGATGCTGTACCGGGTCGTGCACGAGGAGGCGCACCTCCAGGGGGTGCCGGACGCCCTCGCCCCCCTGGTCTCGGCGTGTCTGGCCAAGGACCCGGAGGACCGGCCGACCACCCTCCAGCTGTCGATGCGGTTGAAGGAGATCGCCGCCCGCGAGGCGCAGGGGCTCGGCGACGGCAGGCCGCCGGCGCAGCGCGCCCGGGTGGAGCGGCCGACGGGGCGGCTCGCCGACGAGTACGCCGAGCAGCGCACGGAGCGTCGCACGGGGGGCGGTACGCCCACGCCGCGGGCGCGGGGGCCGCAGAGCGGACCGCACTCGCGGCCCTCGTCCCCGCGCAACCAGCCGGGTTCGACGGCGGGGCGCACGGGCGGGCGTACGGCCGGTGGGCGGCAGGCGCCGCGGACGACCGGGGCGGGGCGGCGGCCGTCGCGGCCGGATCCGAAGCTGCTGCGGCAGCGGCTGATCGTGTTCGTCGTGGTGACGCTCGTCGTCGCCCTGGGCATCGCCCTCGCGCAACGGCTCTGAGAACGCGTCGGCGGACCGGCCTCGGCCGGTCCGCCGACGCGTGCGTGTCGTGCGGCGGGGTCACGACCCCGAGGCGCCGGCCACCGCGTAGAAGGCGACGGCCGCGGCCGCGCCCACGTTGAGCGAGTCGACGCCGTGCGCCATCGGGATGCGGACCCATTCGTCGGCGGCGACCAGGGCCTGGGTGGACAGGCCGTCGCCCTCCGCGCCGAGCATGAGCGCGACGCGGTCCAGGGTGCGGGGGGCCGCCCCGTCGATCGGCGTCGCCTTCTCGTGCGGGGTGAGGGCGAGCAGTTTGAAGCCGGCTTCGCGGACCGAGTCGAGGCTCTTGGGCCAGGCTTCGAGGCGGGCGTACGGGACGGAGAACACCGCGCCCATGGAGACCTTCACCGAGCGGCGGTAGAGCGGGTCCGCGCAGTCGGGGGACAGCAGGACGGCATCCATGCCGAGGGCGGCGGCGCTGCGGAAGATGGCGCCGATGTTGGTGTGGTCGTTGACGGCTTCCATGACGGCCACGCGGCGGGCCGTGGACAGCAGTTCCTCGGCCGTGGGCAGCGGCTTGCGCTGCATGGAGGCGAGGGCGCCGCGGTGCACGTGGTAGCCGGTGACGCGTTCGGCGAGCTCCGGGCTGACGGCGTAGACCGGGGCGGGGAGTTCGTCGATGACGTCGCGCATGACGTCGACCCACTTGGCGGAGAGCAGCATCGAGCGCATCTCGTACCCGGCGTCCTTGGCCCGTCTGATGACCTTTTCGCCCTCGGCGATGAACAGGCCTTCCGCGGGCTCGCGCCGGCGCCGGAGTTCGACGTCGGTCAGGCCCGTGTAGTCGCGCAGGCGCGGGTCGTCGGGGTCTTCGACGGTGATGAGATCAGCCACAGGGTGATACTGCCTTGTCCTGGGTGTGGTGCCAACGGCCTGTCAGGCGCCGGCGGTGGGAGTACGGGTCGGGCCCGAGCCGGGGGCGGGGTCGGGCCCGACCCGGGGGGTCACTGGGTCGCGGGGGTCGCCGGGGTCGCGGGGGTGCCGACGCGGACGACCTCGCCGATGACGATGACCGCGGGCGGGCGGACCTGCTCGGCGCGGACGGTCTCGCCGACGGTGGCCAGGGTGGCGTCCACCCGGCGCTGGGTCGCGGTGGTGCCCTCCTGGATCACGGCGACGGGGGTGTCGGCGGAGCGGCCGTGTCGGACCAGGGCGGCGGCGATCAGGCCGATCTTGTCGACGCCCATCAGGATCACCAGGGTGCCGGTCAGCTTGGCGAGGGAGGCCCAGTCGACGAGGGAACGCTCGTCGTCGGGGCCGACGTGGCCGCTGACCACGGTGAACTCGTGCGCGACGCCGCGGTGGGTGACCGGGATGCCTGCCGCGCCGGGCACCGAGATGGAGCTGGAGATGCCGGGGACGACGGTGCAGGCGATGCCCGCCTCCGCGAGGGCCTGGAGTTCCTCCATGCCGCGGCCGAAGACGTACGGGTCGCCGCCCTTGAGGCGGACCACGGCCTTGCCGGCCTTGGCGTGCTCGATGAGGGCGTTGTTGATGGCCTCCTGGGCCATGAAGCGGCCGTACGGGATCTTCGCGGCGTCGATGACCTCGACGTGCGGCGGGAGTTCGTCGAGGAGGTCGCGCGGGCCGAGCCGGTCGGCGATGACCACGTCGGCCTCGGCGAGCAGGCGGCGGCCGCGGACGGTGATCAGGTCCGGGTCGCCGGGTCCGCCGCCGACGAGGGCGACGCCGGGGGCGCTCTTGTGGCGGTGGCCGGGCGCGACGAGGGAGCCGTCGCGCAGGCCCTCGACGACGGCGTCGCGGACGGCGGCCGAGCGGCGCGGGTCGTTGCCCGTGAGCACGGCGACGGTGACGCCCTCGACGCGGCCGGTGGCCGGGGTCCAGGCGGTGGCGGCGGAGGCGTCGTCGGCGCGGACGCACCACACGCGCTCGCGTTCGGCCTCGGCGGACGCGCGCTCGTTGTCGTCCCGGTTCTGGGTCGCGATCAGGGCGTACCAGGCGCCGGCGAGGTCGCCGTCCTGGTAGCGGCGGCGCTCCCAGCGGATCTCGCCGGTCTCGGCCATCGCGTCCACGGAGGGGGTCGCGGACGGGGAGATGAGCAGGACGTCGGCACCGGCGGCGATCAGCGCGGGCAGTCGGCGCTGGGCGACCTGACCGCCGCCGATGACGACGACGCGGCGCCCGGCAAGCCGGAGGCCGACGGGATAGGCGGGGTATGCCGGGTTTGCCATGGCGGTTGCGGCTCCTGATGCGGCGGAGGGGTTGCGTGCCGCTGCGGCGCTGGAGCGGCGGGGGGACTGACGTGCGGTTTGTGGTCCGGGTCCACCTTACGGCGCGGCTGCCCTGGCCGGGCGGGGCGGGTGCCCTGCCCGCCGGGGGGCGGGTGGGTCGGGGTGGATGGGACCGGTGCCCTGCCCACCGGGGGCGGGTGGGTCGAGCCGGGCGGGACCGGTGCCCTGCCCACCGGGGGCGGGTGGGTCGAGCCGGGCGGGACCGGTGCCCTGCCCGCCGGGGCGCGGGTGGGTCGGGCCGGGCGGGACCGGTGCCCTGCCCGCCGGGGCGGGGGTGGGTCGGGTGGGCGGGCGGGACCGGTGCCCCAGGTGGACGGAGATGTGGGCGCGGGACGGATGGGTCGGGGGCCTTGGCCGGACAGGTGCACGGGGCCGGGCATGCGGACGGGGAGCGACGTGAGTCGGGCGGGGGGCCCGGACGGGCCTGCGGGCTGAGGTGGGAGCCGTGGGGCGGGTACGACGGACAGCCGGGGCGGGAGTGGTTGGCCGGTCCGGTGCTGGGGGCGCCGAAGACGTCCGCGATCGCCGAGCCGGATCCGGCGGGTGGGCGCGGGGCGGACGACGGGCGCCGGAGTCGTTCCGTCGGAGACGGAAGCGCTGGGGCGCGGGGCCGTGGAGGGGGTGTACCCCGGGGTGCGGGGGGATGGGGCGAGCCCGGTTCCTGGGGGAACCGGGCTCATGGGGGACGGGCGGGTTACTTCTCCGTCACGCCCGCCGAGTCGAAGGTGGCCACCTCGTGCATCGCGCGGGCGGCGCTCTGGACCAGCGGGAGGGCCAGGAGGGCGCCCGTGCCCTCGCCGAGGCGGAGGTCCAGGTCGACCAGCGGGCGCAGGCCGAGCTTGTTCAGGGCCGCCACGTGGCCGGGCTCCGCGCTGCGGTGACCGGCGATGCACGCCGATAGGGATTCGGGGGCGATGGCGCGGGCCACCAGGGCGGCCGCGCCGGCGCTGACGCCGTCCAGGATCACCGGGGTGCGCAGGGAGGCGCCGCCCAGGAGCAGGCCGACGATCGCCGCGTGCTCCAGGCCGCCCACGGCCGCGAGGACGCCGATCGGGTCCGCCGGGTCCGGCTGGTGGAGTTCCAGGGCGCGGCGTACGACCTCGACCTTGCGGGTGTGGGTCTCGTCGTTGATGCCGGTGCCACGACCGGTGACCTCCGCCGGGTCGACCCCGGTGAACACCGAGATCAGGGCTGCGGACACGGTGGTGTTCGCGATGCCCATCTCGCCGGTGAGGAGCGCCTTGTTGCCGGCGGCCACGAGGTCGCGGGCCGTCTCGATGCCGACCTCGATGGCCGCGATGGCCTCCTCGCGGCTCATCGCGGGGCCGACGGAGAGGTCGGCCGTACCCGGGCGGACCTTGCGCGGGAGCAGGCCGGGGGTGGCGGGGAGGTCCCCGGCCACGCCGACGTCGATGACGCAGACCTCGGCGCCGACCTGGTTGGCGAAGGCGTTGCAGACGGCCCCGCCGCCGAGGAAGTTGGCGACCATCTGGGTCGTGACCTCCTGCGGCCACGGGGTGACGCCCTGGGCGTGGACCCCGTGGTCACCGGCGAAGATCGCGACGGCGGCGGGCTCGGGGATCGGCGGCGGGCAGACCCGGGAGAGCCCGGACAGTTGGGCGGAGATGATCTCCAGCATGCCCAGCGCCCCGGCGGGCTTGGTCATGCGCTTCTGCCGCTCCCAGGCCTCGCCGAGCGCCTTCGCGTCGAGCGGGCGGATGCCGGCGACGGTCTCGGAGAGGAGGTCGTGCGGTGCCTCGCCGGGCAGCGCGCGCCGCCCGTACGTCTCCTCGTGGACGACCCAGGCCAGCGGGCGGCGCTGGGACCAGCCGGCCTGCGCCAGCTCCGGCTCCTCGGGGAACTCGTCGACGTAGCCGACACACAGGTAGGCGACGACCTCCAGGTGCTCCGGCAGGCCGAGGGCGCGGACCATCTCGCGCTCGTCGAAGAAGCTGACCCAGCCGACGCCGAGGCCTTCGGCGCGGGCGGCGAGCCACAGGTTCTCGACGGCGAGGGCGGAGGAGTACGGGGCCATCTGCGGCTGGGTGTGCCGGCCGAGGGTGTGCCGGCCGCCGCGGGTGGGGTCGGCGGTGACGACGATGTTCACCGGGGTGTCGAGGATGGCCTCGATCTTGAGTTCCTTGAACTGCTTCGCCCGGCCCTTGGGCAGCGACTTGGCGTACGCCTCGCGCTGGCGCTGGGCGAGCTCGTGCATGGTGCGGCGGGTCTCGGCCGACCGGATGACGACGAAGTCCCAGGGCTGCGAGTGGCCGACGCTTGGGGCGGTGTGGGCCGCCTCCAGGACGCGCAGCAGCACCTCGTGCGGAATCGGGTCGGTACGGAAACCCTTGCGGATGTCTCGGCGCTCGCGCATGACGCGCAGGACGGCCTCGCGCTCGGCGTCGGCGTACCCGGGGGCCGCCTCGCCGGCGGACACGGCGACGGCCTCGGGAAGACCGGCCGGCTCGGGCTGCTCCACGACCTCGGGGGCGTCGGCCGGCTCGGGTGCGTCGGTCGCCTCGATCGGTACGGCGACGGTGACGGGGGCGACGGGGGCGGGCGCGGCCTCGGTGTCAGGGGCGGCCTGCTCCACGGCCCCGGCGGACTCCGCGACGGCGTCGGCGTCGGGGGCGTCGGCGGGAACGGGCTCGGCCGGTACGTCGGCCTGCGCGGCGAGCGGCACCGGTACGTCGGCCGGCGCCTCGGCCGGTACCGCTCCGTCGGCCGGCGCCTCGGGCGCAGCGGCCGGGGCGGGCTCGGGCTGCGGCTCGACGGGGGCCTGGACCGCCGTTTCTGCGGGGGCCGGCTCGACCGGTGCCTCGGCGACGGGCTCGGCGGGAGCCTGCGGAGCCACGGCCGGAGCGGGGGCCTCGGGGGCCACCGGCTCGGCCGGGACCTCGACGGCGGCCGGCGCTTCGGGGGCCGGGGGCGCCTCGGGCCGGTCGGTGGTCTCCGGGAGCCGCGCCGCGACCGGCTCGGCCTCGGGGGTCACGACGGCCTCGGGGGCCACGACGGCTTCCGGGGCCTCGACCTCGGGGGCCGGGGCCTGCGCGACCGGCTCCGGTACGGATTCCGACGCCGGCTCCGGGGAGGCGACGGGCTCGGGCTGCGGCTCGGCGGGCTGCTCGGGCCGCGGCTCGGCGGGCTGCTCCGGCCGCGGCTCCGGAACGACCTGCTCCGGAGCGACCTCGGCGGCCGGATCGGGCGACGGGACGGCCGGGGCCTCCGCCTCCACCTCGGGCTCCTCGGGCGCGGGCGCGACGACGGCCTCGGGCACGACGGCCTCGGGCACGACCACCGGTTCCGCCGCGGGCTCCTGCGACGGCTCCCCCGCGTCGGCAACGGCAACCGCGACGGGGCCGGCGGCCGGCAGGTCGTCCGACACCGGGTCCGCGACGGGTACCGGCTCGGCGGCGGCGGGCTCCGTCGCCCACGGGGTCCCGGCCTGCGCCGGGATCTCGGCGGACTGCTGCGGGGCCGGGGCCGGTTGGGCGGCGGGCTCGGCGTGCGCGAAGTCGAAGTACTCGGGGCCGGTGGTCGGCGGTCCCGCGTGACGTACGGGCACGGGCTGCGGCACGGCCGCCGGGCTGGGCGTGGGCACGACCTGGGCGGGGGCCGCCACGGGCGCCGCGGCCGGGCCGCGGTCCGCCAGGGAGCGGACGACTCCGCCGGTGGCCTCGGGCACGGGCGGGCCCATGTGCAGCGGGCGGCGGGCCGGGGTGACCGGTGCCGCGGGCGCGGCGGCGGGCGGGGGCACGAGCAGGCCGCCGAGGTCGAGGGCGCCCGAGTCGCGGCCGCCGGTCTCGTGGGCGCCGGCGCTGTAGGCGGCGGGCTCGGCGTACGCGTCGGGGAAGCCGGTCACGGGGAAGGCGGCGTGGGGCGACGAACCCTCGGGGAAGGAACCCTCGGGGAACGAGTCCTCGGCGTAGGCGCCCTCGGGGAAGCCGGTGCCGGGCTCGCCCTCGGGGAAGCCGGTGCCCGGCTGCGCGGGCGGCGGGTAGCCGGCGTCGGCGTAAGGCGCGTCGGGGTAGCCGGGGTGCGGGTAGCCCGGCGTGGGGTGCTGCGGGTACTCGGTGTAGACGGGCTCCGCGGGGAAGTCGGCGGGGAAGGCCGGCACCGGCGGGACCACCTGCGGGTCGCTCCAGGAGCCCTGGCCGCTCGGCATGAGGAGCAGTTCCTCGTCCTCCGCCTCGGCCGGGTCGTCCACGAGGTCCTGGAAGGCGTAGCCCGCGGGAACCTGGGGCGGGACGGGGGGCAGCGGCGGATGGGGCGGGACCGGAGCGGGGATGCCCTGCTGATCCACCATGCCCGCGTCGTCCGGGTGGCCCTCGCCCGGAACCTGGCCGGTGTCAGTCATGCGTACCCCTCGCCCATCGATGTCGCCTCTTCGATCGCCCGGTGGCCCGAGGGGCCGCCGAGCGGAGTTGCCGTTCGGGGTGGCCGTGCGACCCGTTCGCCGCACCCGCGCCCCGCACAACAACTCCTGAGCATTGTCGCGCTCGTCGGCCACCGTGTCGGCCATAAACCGGCGCGGCCGGCTGTGGACTGCGCCACGTCAGCGTGCCGCAGGGCAGTACGACGATCGGCCAGCCTACCCCGGGCTCCGCCCTAGCGGCTCACGGGGCGTTCGGCTGCCAGCAGGAACACGACGGAACGGTCCTGTTCGGCCCAGGTGCGGGTGTCGAGGCCGACGGACTGGAGGAGCGCGCACTCGACGACGTACCCGTGTTCGGTGAGGGCGCGGCCGATGGCCTCGGCCTCGTCGCGCGTGGAGGCGTGGCTGACGATCCGTTCGGGGCGTCGATCGGCGACCGCGGCGACGACTTCCGCTCCCCCGCCGCCGACGCGGACGACGTCGGGTTCGGGCAGGTACTCCAGTACGACGGGTGCGCGGCCGACGAGGACCTGGAGTTGGACACCGCGCTTGCGGGCGGCGGCGGTTGCGCGATCGCAGGCGCGCGGGTCGGCGTCGACGGCGATGACGGCTGCGCCGAGGGCGGCGGCGTCCACGGCGAGGCCGCCGGAGCCGGTCCCGATGTCCCAGACGAGGTCGCCGGTGCGGGGGCCGAGGCGGGCGAGTTGCGCGGCGCGCAGCTGCGCCGACTCGCCCTCGCCGGTGGTGCCGGCTTCCGCCGGGAGGTCCTGGGGGCGTGCCCAGCCGCGGCCGCCGACGAGGCCGGGGTGGCTGCCGAGGAGCCAGGCGGCTTCGGCGGGGACGGCGGAGTGTCCGGCTCCGCCGATGACGATGACGACGTTCGGGTCGCGCCAGGTGTGGTCGGCGACCTTGTCGGAGGTGAGGACGGTGACGCGTTCCCGGTCGGTGCCCAGCTCCTCGCAGATGACGAAGGTGCGGTGGACCCCGTCGAGCAGCAGGGCGAGTTCGACGGGCCCGGCGCCGGGCGAGGTGAGGACGGCGACCTTGCCGTGGGCCCGGCAGACGTTGACGGCCCGGCGCAGGGTACGGGGGTGGGCGACGACGACCTGGGCGTCGTCCCAGGGCATGCCGGCGCGAGCGAAGGCGGCGGCGACGGCGGACACCGCGGGGACGACCTCGACCTCCAGGCCGTGTTCCGGGGCGCGCAGGGTGCGTACGACGCCGAAGAAGCCGGGGTCGCCGTCGGCGAAGACCACGGCGGTGCCGCGGTGGCCGGCGATGCGGCGGGCGGCGAGGCTGAGGCTGCCGAGGCGGATGCGTTCGGCGGTGGGCGGGACCTCGGGGAGCGCGAGGTGGTGCGCGGCGCCGGCCACCAGGGTGGCGGCGGAGAGGGCGGACCTGGCGGCCGCGGTCAGCGGCGAACCGTCCCAGCCGATCACCGTGACCCGGTCGGCCATCGTCGTCAGTCTCCTGGGGTGGGGGGTGTGCGGAACTGCGTCGCGGGGTCGGGCACGGTGAGACTACCCGGTCACGGGTCAGTGCCAGTCGGCGCCGACGGCGTACCCGCCGGCGTCGGCCCGCCGGCCGTAGGCGTACTGGTCCACGTCACCGGAGCGACCGGGGTGTCCGGAGCGGCCCGAACCGTTCCCGTGGACCTCGTATCCGTCGTACCCGTCGGAGTCGTCCATCTCGTCGAGGTCCTCGGGGACGAGGCTCCAGACGATGAGGTCGGTACGGGTCTCGGTCCAGCCGCCGTCGGCCGTCTGGGCGCGCACTATCCAGGCGTTGCGCAGGACGCCCTCGCTGATGCAGCCGATCTTCTGGGCGACCTGCTGGGAGGCGGTGTTGTCGGCGGCGGTGCGCAGTTCGAGGCGTTCGAAGTTCCGGTCGCGGAAGAGCCATTGGGCGACGGCGAGCACGGACTCGCTGGCGTAGCCCTCACCACGGGCCCACGGTGCGGTGACGTAGCCGACCTCGGTGGTGCGGGTGTGCCAGTTGGTGTTCTGGAGGTGGACGATGCCGACGAGTCGCTGGGTGAGGAACTCGGTGACGGCGAAGACGATGCCCCGGCCCTCGGTGCGTTCCGCGTGGGCGTGACGGGTGGCCCAGGCGTGGGCCTCGGCGTGGGTGTAGGGGTGCGGTACCGAGGTCCAGGCGGTGATGTGTTCGTCGTTCATCATCTCGGCGAGCGCGGTGACGTCCTCTTCCTCGAAGGCGCGCAGCACCAGCCGGTCCGTGCTGATGGTGACGTCCGGGAAGGTGGTAGTCATGCGCAGCTCCATGCCTGAGACCGTGGGGCGACCGTGGTGCGGGACCGTTCGTGCGGGTCGTAGGCCACAGCATGCAGCATCCGCCCGGGGATGTGCAGGGCCGGGCTGCCCGGAAGCGGGCAGCCCGGGGCCCCGTGCGCCCACGGGTTCGGCCCCGCGCGCCCCGAAGGGTGCGCGGGGCCGGAAACCCGCCGTCGACCGGGCGGTATCCCGTCGCGGGGTGGTGCGTCAGGAGGCGGCGGGGGCGCCGAAGGCCGGGGTGACCGAGCCCTGGTACTTCTCGTCGATGAACTTCTTGACCTCGTCGGAGTTCAGGAGCTTGGCGAGCTTCTGGACGCGCGGGTCGTTCTGGTTGCCGTCCTTGACCGCCAGGAAGTTGGCGTACGGGTTGCCCTCGGCCTTCTCCAGGATGAGGGAGTCCTTGGCCGGCGACAGGTTGGCCTCGATGGCGTAGTTGCCGTTGATGATCGCGGCGTCGACGTCGTTCAGGGCGCGCGGGACCGTGGCGGCCTCCAGCTCCTTGAACTCCAGGCCCTTCTTGTCGGTGATGTCGGACAGCTTGGCGCTGGTGCCGACACCTTCCTTGAGGGTGATCAGGTTGTTCGCGGCGAGCAGCTGGAGCGCGCGGCCCTCGTTGGTGGTGTCGTTCGGGACCGCGATGGTCTGGCCGGCCTTGATGTCGGCGACGGACTTGACCTTCTTGGAGTAGAGGCCGAGCGGCTCCAGGTGCACGTTCACGACGGGCACGATGTGCGTGCCGTTCTTCTTGTTGAAGTCGTCGAGGTACGGCTTGTGCTGGAAGTAGTTGCCGTCGACCTGGCCCTGCTCGGTGGCGGTGTTGGGCAGGACGTAGTCCGTGAACTCCTTCACCTCCAGCTTGAGGCCGTCCTTCGCCGCGAGCTTGTCCTTGACGAAGTTCAGGATGTCGGCGTGCGGGCTCGGGGAGGCCGCGATGACCAGCGGCTTGCTCTCGTCGACCTTGGCGCCGGCCTTCGTGGCCGAGCCCGGGTCCGAGGAGCTGCCGCAGGCGGTGAGGCCGAGGGCGAGCGCGGCGGAGGCGGCGGCGAAAGCGGTGAGCTTGATGTTCTTGCGCACGAAGAGTGCCTTTCTGGCTGCGGGGACCGGGGTGCCCGCTGGGTGGTGGCCCAAGCACGACAAGTGCGGGCTCTCTTTTCTGGGGAAAACTCGTGGGGTGGAGCTGTCGCGGCCGCCGGGGGCGCTCGGGTGAAGGGGTTCCCGCGCCCCGCGCCCGCCGCGTCAGGCCGTACGGCCCCTGCGGGACAGGACCCGGACGGCGCCGTCGCCGATCAGCTGGATCACCGTCACGAGGGCGATCAGGATGACGACGGTGGCGACCATGAAGCCGGTTTCGAAGCGCTGGAAGCCGTAGGTGATGGCCTTGGATCCGAGCCCTTCGCCGCCGACGGCGCCGGCCATCGCCGAGTAGCCGATCAGGGTGATCAGGGTGGTGGTGACGGCGGCGATCAGCGAGGGCAGGGCCTGCGGCAGCAGGACCTTGCCGACCAGGGTCGGGACGCCGCCGCCCATGGACTCGACGGCTTCGACCAGGCCGTGGTCCACCTCGCGGACGGCGGTCTCGACGAGCCGCGCGAAGAAGGGGATGGCTCCGATGGACAGCGGGACGATCATGGCGGTGGGGCCGATGAAGGTGCCGACGACCGCGGTGGTGAAGGGGATCACGGCGATGAGCAGGATGATGAACGGCAGCGAGCGGCCTATGTTCACGATCACGCCGAGGACCTTGTTGAGCGGCTGGTTCCGCAACAGGCCGCCCTTGTCCGTGAGGACGAGCAGCACGCCGACGGGCAGTCCGCCGAGGACGGTCACCAGGGTGGACCACAACACCATGTAGAGGGTGTCGTAGGTGCCCTGGGTGAGCAGGGGCTGCATCTCGGACCAGGTCACTTGGCACCATCCTCGACCAGTGCGGCCAGCTCGGAGTCGACGTCCGGCGTCGTGGGGTCTTCGTCGACGACGTCGACCTGGAGGCCCTGCTCGCGCAGGAAGCCGACGGGGACCACGTTGTCCTCGTAGCGGCCCGGGAGTTCGATGCGCATGCGGCCGACCTGCCGGCCGGCGACGGTGTCCATCGCCGCGCCGAGGATCGAGATGTCGATGTTGTAGGTCCGCGACAGCTGGGAGATGACCGGCTGGGTCGCGGCGTCGCCGTGGAAGGTGACGTCGACGACGGTGCGGTCCGGGCCGGTGGCGACGCCGCTGACCGGGAAGAGCTCCCCGGCGAGTTCGGAGCCTGGGGTGGCGAGCAGTTCGGGGACGGTGCCGGACTCGATGATCCGGCCCCGCTTCATCAGGGCGGCGGAGTCGCAGACGGCCTTGACGACGTCCATCTCGTGCGTGATGAGCAGGACGGTCAGGCCGAGCTGTTGGTTGAGGTCGCGCAGCAGTTGGAGGATCGAGCGGGTGGTCTCGGGGTCCAGGGCGCTGGTGGCCTCGTCGGAGAGCAGCACCTTGGGGTCGCCGGCCAGGGCGCGGGCGATGCCGACGCGCTGCTTCTGGCCGCCGGAGAGCTGGGCGGGGTAGGCCTTGGCCTTGTCGGCGAGGCCGACGAGGTCGAGGAGTTCGGCGGCCTTGCGGGACCGCTCGCGGCCGGAGACGCCGAGGATCTCCAGCGGCAGTTCGATGTTGGCCTGCACGGTCCGCGAGGACAGCAGGTTGAAGTGCTGGAACACCATGCCGATGCGGCTGCGGGCCTCGCGGAGCTCCTTGCCGGCGCGCCGGCCGCGGCCGGCCAGCGCGGTGAGGTCGACGCCGTCGACGCTCACCGTGCCGGTGGTGGGGCGCTCCAGCAGGTTCACGCAGCGGATGAGGGAGGACTTGCCGGCTCCGCTCTGGCCGATGACTCCGTACACCTCGCCCTCGCGGACGTGGAGGTCGACGCCGTCCAGGGCGGTGACCTCGCGGCCACGGGACTGGTAGACCTTCGTGAGGCCCGATGTGGTGATCACAGGAATTCCGTCGCTGTCGAGTGCACGGCGCAGCGGGTGCCGGGCACGGGGCAAACATCTGGGGACGCGATACGGGTCCAACCGTCACAAAAGGATGGTTTCGACGCGTGCGCGGGCGGAGCGGATCCGTACGGCCGGTCAGGGACCGGCGTGGTGGCGGAGCGGCTCGGCCTGTCTCGCTTCGGGGCGCGGGACTGCAGGAAGAGGGGCCCTCAGAAGGCGCACATTCGACACATACAACGAGCACCGGGCGTCATCGTCGCCTCGGTCGCAAGGGTGCGGCTGCTCGTCGTGGTCATGGATGCAAGTAAAGCAGACATGGCGACTCACCGATCAACACTGTCCGTATAGCGGACGGATTTCGGCCGCATTCCGGACAACACCGGTCAGCGTCAGTCGGTCGTCCCAAGGGTGACTCCCGTGTCGGTGACCAGTGCCGACACGGCCGACAGGTCCCGTACGACCACGTCCGCGACGAGCTCCTCGGCCGGGTGCGTTGTGGTCAAGGCCACGGTCCTCATGCCGGCGGCGCGGCCGGCGGCCAGCCCCGCGGGGGCGTCCTCGAAGACGACGCAGCGGGCCGGATCGACGCCCAGGCGGCGGGCGGCGAGCAGGAAGGGCTCCGGGTCGGGCTTGCCGCGCGTGATGTCGTCGGCGGCCACCAGCTCGGGGAAGTCGATGCCCACCTCGCGCAGCCGCGCCTGGGCGAGCGGGCGGGTCGCGGAGGTGACCACGGCCCAGCGACCGGCGGGCAGCGCGGACAGCAACTCCTTGGTCCCGGGGAGCAGGACGACGCCGCCGGGGACGTCCGCCACCTCCAGGGCCTCGATGCGGGCGAGGGCCTCGGCGTGCACCTCCTCGGGGAGCAGCTCGGCGATGATCTCCGTCGCGGGGCGGCCGTGCAGCACGACCCGGGCGAAGGCCTCCTCGTTGATCCCGTACTCCCGGGCCCAGCGGGCCCAGCAGCGGTGGACGGAGTCCATGGACGACACCAGGGTGCCGTCGTTGTCGAACAGCAGGGCTTCGGCGTGCATCTTCATGCCTTCCAGCAAAGCCCGGGCGCAGGGGTGAGCGCATCGGGTCTTTCGGCCCGTAATACCCTCGCTGCATGCTCGACGCCCTGACGGTCGCCATCGGCGCGGCCGCCCTCGCCCTCGCCGCCTGGTGCGGCCACGCCGCCTGGCGGGACCAGCCGACCAAGGACTGGCACTTCATCGGCATGGCCGTGGTGACCGTACTGGTCCTGGCCCAGCTGGTGATCGGCCTGGTCCAGCTGGGCCGGGGGGAGAGGCCCGGACAGGGCACGGTGATCTTCGTGGCCTACCTGCTGGGCGCGTTCGCCGCGGTCCCGGCCGCCGGGATGCTCTCGCTGACCGAGCGGACGAAGTGGGGCTCGGTGACGGTGGCCGCGGGCGCGGTCGTCCTCGCCGTGCTCGAAGTACGGCTCTACGACATCTGGGGAAGCACCGGTGCCTGACACCCGCACGACCGCGACCGACCCCGCCGGACGCCGGCGCCTGGTCTCCGGACCGGGGCTGCTGCTGGTCTGGCTGTACGCGGTGATGGTGGTCGGCGCCGTCTCGCGCTCGGCCTACCAGATCTCCACGGAGTTCGACCGGGCCCCGCTGGCGTACTCGCTGTCGGGGGCGGCCGCGCTGGCCTACGCCTTCATCACGTACTCGCTGGTGCGGGGCGGGGAGCGGGCCCGCAGGGCGGCCCTGGTGTGCTGCGGCGTCGAGCTGGCGGGCGTGCTGGCCGTGGGCACCTGGACCCTGGTCGACCCCGGGGCCTTCCCCGACGCGACGGTCTGGTCGGACTTCGGGATGGGCTACCTGTTCATCCCGGTGATCCTGCCGATCACCGGGATGCTCTGGTTGCGGTCTAGGCGCTGACCGCGAAGTCGGTGGCGTCCTTGGCTTCCTTCTCCAGGATCACCAGCACCACGCCGTCGGAGGCGGTGCGGTTGCCCACGGCCAGGTAGCCCGCCTTGCGGTAGAGCCGCAGGTTCGACTCGCTCTTGTGGCCCGTGTGCAGCCGGAACCGGGTCGGGGACGTCCGGTCCGCGAGGGCCCGCTCGACGCCGCGCAGCAGGCGGGCGCCGAGGCCGTGGCCCTGGAGTCGCGGGTGCACGCACAGTTTGGCGATGCTCGCCGTGCCGTCCTCGCCGGAGCGGCCGCGCACCGTACCGACCACCTCGTCGCCGAGCCGGGCCACCAGGACGGTGTCCGTGGCCAGCTCCGCCTTCAGGGAGTCCAGGGACTGGGTGAGCGGCTGGATGAGGTAGTTGCCGTAGAGCTCGGCCTCCCGCTGGAACGCCAGATACTGCAGCTTGAAGATCTGCTCGGCGTCCTCGGCGGTCGCCGCCGAAATCGTCACGCTCATGCCCATGTGCGCATGCCTCCCGCTCACCTGCCGGCCCTTTGGTCTACCGCTCCTTTCCCCGCAGGCCAGGAGCCGCAACCTCTGCAGCGAGCATTCTGCGCAGACATCCCAGGCAACGGGAACGGACGGGCCCCAAACTTCCTTGTGAGATACCCAACTCTCCTGCGATTTCACGGTAAGTGAGGTCCCTCGGCGAAAGAAGTGCTCCCATCAGTTCCGGACAACGTCCGGGGAGCCGGGCCACCGCCGAGCGCAGGGCCCGGTGGTCCTCGCCGTGCAACAGGGCGCCTTCCGGCTCCCCTCCGGCGTCGGCCGGCGATCCGCCGTACGGAACCTCGCGCCGGGCCCGGCGCCGCGCGAGCCGGGCCTCGGCCCGCACCGCCCGGCGCAGCCAGCGGGCCCGGCCGGTACGGCCGGTGGGGTCGGGGTCGCGCGGGCCGTGCTCCAGCAGCCTTACCCAGACGGCCTGTTCCAGGTCGGCGGCGTCGACCCCGGCGGCCGGGGCTTCCGCGGCGGCCTCGGCGGAGAGCAGCGGGCCGAGCTCGGTCAGGAGGTCGGAGTCCTTCAGGAGGTCCATGCCGGGCGGGACGCGGGGGCCGGTCCGTACGGTTTCCCCGCCGGGCCCGGCCCACCCGTACGGGGACGGGGGCCTGCCGGTTGACGCCGCCGGCGGTCGGTCCGCTTCGTCAGCGGTGGGCGCCGCGGCCCGGGCGGAAGGCCTCCGCGGCGAGCAGTCCGGTGTCCGGGTTGTCGGTGAAGATGCCGTCGATGCCCTGTTCGAAGTACTTCGCGTACGCGCCGAAGGCGTCCCCGTACGCGGCCGGATCGGTGCCCCTGCGGTATTCGGCGGGCAGGAAGGTGTTCTCGTTGCGCGCGGTGTAGGGGTGCAGGAGCAGACCGCGGGCGTGGGCGTCCTTGACCAGGGTGGTGGGCGTGCCCAGCCTTCCGGCCGCGTCGCGCGGGATGACCAGGTCCAGGGTGGGGCCGATGCCCTGGGCGAAGCCGGAGATCCACTTCAGCCCCTCGGGCTTGACGAGGTCGGCGACGGTACGGGGGTCCTTGGCCACCTCGAAGTCCCAGGGCCGGGTGTTCGCGGCGGAGAGCAGCACCACGCGCGGCGCGGACACCAGGCGGGAGAGCCGCTGGATGCTGGAGGGTTCGAAGGACTGCAGGAAGAGGGCGGCGTCCCGCCCGTCGCGTCCGTAGCGGCGCAGGAGCCGGGCGAGCGGCTCCTCCAGGCCGAGTCCCAGGCCGCGGAAGTAGGTGGGGTGCTTGGTCTCGACGTGCAGCCAGACCTGCTTGTCGCGCCGCCGGCCCTCCCGGTTCGCCCAGCGCAGCACCTCTTCGAAGGTGGGGACGGCCCAGCGGCCGTCGTAGAGGGTGTTGCGCTGGCGGACCGCCGGGATCCGCTCCTTGGCGCGCAGGGTCTTCAGTTCGGCGAGGGTGAAGTCCTCGGTGAACCAGCCGGTGACGGAGACCCCGTCGATGGACTTGGTGGCGCGCCGGGCGGCGAAGGCGGGATGGTCGGCGACGTCGGTGGTGCCGCCGATCTCGTTCTCGTGGCGGCAGACCAGGTGGCCGTCCTTGGTGGGGACGAGGTCCTGTTCGATCACGTCGGCGCCGAGGTCGAGGGCCAGCTGGTAGGAGCCCATGGTGTGCTCGGGCCGGTAACCACTGGCGCCGCGGTGGCCGATCACGGTCGGGACCGGCAGGTCCCGGTAGCCGCCGCCCCCGCCCTGTCCGTCGACGGCCTGTGCGCCGGCCCGCTCGCGGTCGGCCGCTGCGGCCGTGCCCGCCCCGAGGGCGGTGATCGAGGTTCCGGCCGCCAGGACCGCCGCCCCCAGGACCGTGCGCCGCACTGCCCCACCCTGTGTCATCCGTGCACTCCTCGGTCTGAAAGGGGCTCGCTCCCCCGGGGTTCCGGGTGTCCTGCGGCCCGAATCGGCGTGCCGATGGTAGGCAAGGGAGGGTGTCGGGAACGCGGTCCACCGCGGAACATGGCGGAAACGTGCGTCAACATCGCGTATCCGCCTCGTGAACCCGATGTGCGATCAGGGCTGACCCGCGAGTATCGTCCTCACCTGCACTACCGCCGTGTGGTGCCAAACCGCTTTTCGATGCCGGAGGGCTCACGTTGTTCCGTACCGCGCTCATCAAAGCCACTGTCGGACCGGTCATGCGCCTGATGTTCCGCACCCGCGTGGAGGGCATCGAGAACATTCCCGGCACCGGTGCGGTGATCCTCGCGGGCAACCACCTCACCTTCATCGACTCGATGATCCTCCCGCTGGTCTGCGACCGTACGGTCCACTTCATCGGCAAGGACGAGTACGTGACGGGCAAGGGCCTCAAGGGCCGCCTGATGGCGTGGTTCTTCACCGGCTCCGGCATGATCCCCGTCGACCGTGACGGTGCGAACGGCGGGGTCGCGGCCCTGATGACCGGTCGACGCGTCCTCGACGAGGGCAAGATCTTCGGCATCTACCCCGAGGGCACCCGCTCCCCCGACGGCCGGCTGTACCGGGGCCGCACCGGCATCGCGCGCCTGACCCTGATGACCGGCGCCCCGGTGGTCCCGTTCGCGATGATCGGCACCGACAAGCTCCAGCCCGGTGGCGCGGGCATGCCCCGCCCGGGGCGGGTCACCGTCCGCTTCGGCGAGCCGATGGAGTTCTCCCGCTACGAGGGCATGGACCGCGACCGCTACGTGCTGCGCGCCGTCACCGACTCGGTGATGGCCGAGGTCATGCGGCTGTCGGGCCAGGAGTACGTGGACATGTACGCCACCAAGGCGAAGGCCGCCTGACCCCGTCCGACGCCCGCCCGGCGCCGGTTCACTGCCGCTGGAGCGACCGGCTGACGCCCGCCGCCGTCGTGGTGGCGAGGATCCAGCCGGTCACGACGAGCAGGTACGACAGCCACTGGTACCAGCCGCCCGGCGCGTACGCGGACTCCTGCCCGAAGCCGACGATCGGCACCATCAGGTCGATCGTGTAGAAGACCGCGTTGAAGTCGGGGGCCTCCCCCGGTTTCAGGGCCCTCGGCGGGTGCAGTCCGTAGGCGATCGCCCCGGTCATGAGCAGCGCCGCCAGCCAACCCGCCGCGCGCAGCGGCCGGAATCCGTACCCGACGGTGACGTCCTGGAGCAGTCCCCACAGCCGAGCGGGCCGGGGCAGGGTGTGGCGGTGTCGGCGGAGCTTGGCGAGCTGCACGGTCCGGGCGGCTCCCTCGTCGCCGACCGTGCGGTAGGCAGCGGCCAGTTGCTCGTAGGCGTACGGGAGGTAGCCCGACTCCTCCCGCTCCAGGGCGGGCAGCCGTTCGGCGGCCGGCAGGTGCGGGGCGAGCGTGCGGTAGGTGAGGCCGTCGATGCGCAGGTGCTGCGGCCAGGTCCCGGGCGGCACGTGCAGCAGGTCGAACTGGGAGCGGCGCAGGTTGACGGCGCCCTCGACGGTGGGGCAGCCGCGCAGCCAGACCTCGCCGATCACGCAGCTGGAGGCGCGCAGCGCGACTCCGCCGGGGTTGCGCAGGCGGGTGTGGGCGAGGTTGAGCTGGCCCGGTATGCGGGAGCCGGTGAGGTTGATCCGGCCCCGGAACTCCGCGCGCATCGCGCGCAGGTCGCTGCCGACGGTGAGGTTCTCCGCGTGCAGGGCGGTGTCCCCGGGGGCGAGCAGCCGGGCGTCGTCGAGGTTGATCTGGCCGCCGACGGTGGATCCGTTGGCGCGCAGTTCGCCGTACACGGTGGCCCCGACGGCGATGACGTCGGTGCCGATCTCGGCGTGGTTGAACTGCAGCGGCGGTTCCGCGGCCTCCTCCGGGTCGCCCTCGCCGGGCCGGACGCCGATGACCGACCTCGACAGGAACAGGCCGCCGGCTATCCGGGCTCCGGAGAGCCGGACCGGTCCGGTGAGGCGGCAGCAGGACAGTTTGAGCGCGACGTCGAAGCGGGCCATGCCGGCGGTCAGGCCGGGGAGGGTGGAGTCGTTGACGACGAAGGTCTTGAGCTGGGCCCCGTAGAGCACGGGCCGGAGCTCGAACCAGCAGGCGCGCAGCCGGACGGGGTGGTCGACGACGGCGTACTTGAGGTTCAGCGGGCCGGTGATCCGGGCGCCCTTGAGGTTGAGTCCGGGGACCCGGCCCTCGACGCGGGGGCCGTTCAGCAGCAGGGCGGTGAGCACCTCGGCGCGTACGGTCCGCTCGGGACCCCAGCCCGCCCCGGCGGCTGCGGTCTCTTCGGGATCCGTCCGGAAATCGACGCGGGCGCCGCGCGGGAAGGCGTGCCACACGCGGAGTTCGGCCGGGGTCAGGTCGTTGATCTCCATCGCCGGGATGGTGTCCCGCTGCTCCGCGCGCTGTCAACCACGTGCGGGACACCGCCCCTTGGCGTGCTGACGGTAGGTCAGTGTTCCAGGCCGTCCTGGAGCTTCTGGCCCCTGAGCAGGAACCAGGCGGCCACCGCGGTGGCGAGCAGGACGGCCGCGCCGACGCCGGAGGCGAGCCGCAGGCCGTCGACGAAGGCCTCCTGGGCGGAGCCGACCATCTGCGAGGCGGTCAGCGGGTCCAGGGTCTTGGCGGCCTCCACCGCGCCGCCCAGCGACTCGTGCGCGGCGTCCGCGACGGGGGCGGGGACGCCGGCCGGTGCGGTGAAGCTCTGGTAGACGCCGGTCACGATGGAGCCGAGCAGGGCGATGCCGAGCGCGGCGCCGAGTTCGTACGCGGTCTCGGAGACGGCCGAGGCGGATCCGGCCTGCTCCTTGGGGACGCTGGAGAGGATCACGTCGGCGGTGACGGTGAAGGAGAAGCCCGCGCCGAGGCCGACGACGAGCAGGGCCGCGCCGAGCAACGGGTAGCCGGTCTCCTTGTGGATCACGGTGAGCGCGGCGAGCGCCAGGCCGATGGCGGCGAGACCGCCCGCCACGATGCCCCGTACCGAGTACTTGCGGGCGTAGCGGCCGGCGACGAGGCCGGTGACGACCGCGCCGATGGCGGCGGGCAGTTCGGCCAGGCCCGCCTCCAGGGGGTCGCGGCCCTGGACCAGCTGGAGGAACTGGGAGAGGAAGAAGACCAGGCCGGAGAGGCCGAAGACGGTGAGGAGGTCGGCGAGGACCGCCCCGGAGAAGCCGCGGTGTTTGAAGAGCCGCATGTCGAGGAGCGGGGACGGCAGGGTGAACTGGCGCCGGACGAAGGCGTGGAGGCAGCCCGCCCCGATGACGGCGGCGGCCCACACGCCCCAGGTGAGACCGTGGGTGGCGACTTCCTTGACGGCGTAGACCACGCCGATGATGCCGATGAGCGACAGGGCGACGCTGACGAGGTCCCAGGGTCCGGCCACCGGGTTCTTGGACTCGGGCAGGAGCTTGATGCCGACGAGCACCAGTGCGATCATCACCGGCAGGTTGATCAGGAAGACCGAGCCCCACCAGAAGTGCTGGAGCAGGGCTCCGCCGACGACCGGTCCGACGGCCGCGCCGGCCGAGGCGGTGGCGCCCCAGATGCCGATGGCGAGGCTGCGTTCCCTCGGGTCGTGGAAGATGTTGCGGATCAGCGCGAGGGTGGACGGCATCAGGGTGGCGCCGGCCACGCCGAGCAGGGCCCGGGCGGCGATCATCATCTCGGGGCTGGTCGCGTAGGCGTTGAGCACGGAGACCGCGCCGAACGCGGTGGCGCCGACGAGCAGCAGTTTCTTGCGCCCGATGCGGTCGCCGAGGGAGCCCATGGAGACGAGCAGTCCGGCGATCACGAACGAGTAGATGTCGCCGATCCAGAGCAGCTGTGTGCCGGACGGCTTGAGGTCCTCGCTCAGGGCAGGAGTGGCGAGGCCGAGTACGGTGGCGTCCACCGCGACCAGCAGCACGGCCAGGACGAGGACGGAGAGGGCGAGCCAGCGTCCGCGGCCCGCGCCCTCCGCTCCGGTCCGCCGGTTCAGCTGTTCGGTACGGCTCATCACTCCACACTCCGTCGTGCGCCACCGAGCAGCAACTCGATGATCATGTACTGGAAGTCCTTGGCGGCGACCCGGCCGTCCACGACGGCCCAGGCGCAGGAGCCGATGAGGCCGTAGAGGGCCTCGGTCAGCCAGGCGCTGCTCAGGTCGATCCTGATGTCGCCCTCCTGCTGTCCGCGCCGGAAGAGCGCGCTGACGCGGGCGTCGAGGCGGGCCCAGCCCTCGTTGACCTGGTCACCCTCGAAGAGCTGGTTCTCGGTGACGAGGAAGGCCAGCAGCTGGGCGTTCGGCTCGGCCTCGGCGACCAGTCGCCGCAGCGCGTCCACCGCCGTGCCCTCGTCGAGACGGGCGTTGTCGAAGGCGACCTCGAACGCGTGGATGCCGAGTTGCTCCAGGGCCCGTACGAGGGCGTCCCGGCCGGCGAAGTGCCGGTGGAGGGTCGCGCGGCCGATTCCGGCGGCGCGGGCGACCTCGTCCATCGTCGCGGTCGATTTGCGGGAAAGCAGGGCGGCCGCAGAGCGGAGCACCTGGTTACGATCCATGGCCATGAGACAAGCATAACCCGAATGAGACGCATCCGTCTCATTCTCTTCCGATCGATGATCAAAAATGAGCTGCCGGATCGGCGGCCGAGAGGGATCCTTCCGTGATGAAGCCACTGTTGCTGATCGACGTCGACGGCCCGCTGAACCCGTACGCGGCCCGGCCCCAGCGCCGCCCCGAGGGCTACAGCACCCACCGGATGCGGCCGACGGGCTGGCGGGAGTCCGAGAGCGCCAGGCCGCTGCGGGTCTGGCTGAACCACGACCACGGCGCGGAGCTGCGCGCGCTGGCGGAGTCGTACGAACTGGTCTGGGCGACGACCTGGAAGGACGAGGCGAACGACTGGATAGGCCCGCCCCTGGGGCTGCCCCGGCTGCCGTTCGTCGACTGGCCGCAGATGCACGGGCGGGCGCCGCGCGGCACGTTCTGGAAGACGCAGTACGTCCTGGAGTACGCGGGCGGGCGGGAGTTCGCCTGGATCGACGACGACATCGGCGACGCGGACCGCGAGTACGTCCGGGCGCGCCACCCGGCGCACGCGCTGCTGATGCGGATCGACGAGCGGTTCGGCCTGCTGCGGGAGGACTTCGACGCCCTGGCCGCCTGGGCCGAGGACCGGACGCCGGGCCGGCCCGTGGCGGGAGCCCCGACGCCGTGAGGGGGCGGTGGGCGCCGACCGGCTCCCACCGCCCCCTTCCGGGCGCGGACCGCTACTGCTTGTGGATCGCCCAGGCGTGCTGGATGACCAGGTCGGCCTTCAACTCGGTGAGCTGGACGGCGACGGCCGACGGGGCGGTGCCGCCACGGCCGTTGCGGGAGGCCAGCGCGCCCTTGACGTTGAGGACGGTCCGGACCTCGGGGGTGAGGTGCTCCGAGATCTTGGCGAACTGGTCGTCGGTGAGCTGGTCGAGCTCGATGCCCTCGCCCTCACAGACCTTGACGCACTCGCCGGCCACCTCGTGCGCCACCCGGAACGGGACGCCCTGCTTGACCAGCCACTCCGCGATGTCGGTCGCGAGGGAGAAGCCCGCCGGCGCCAGCTCCTCCATCCGCTCCCGGTTGATCGTCAGCGTCGCCATCATGCCGGTGAAGGCGGGCAGCAGGACTTCCAGGGTGTCGCAGGAGTCGAAGACCGGCTCCTTGTCCTCCTGGAGGTCACGGTTGTAGGCCAGCGGCAGCGCCTTGAGCGTGGCCAGCAGACCGGTCAGGTTGCCGATGAGGCGGCCCGACTTGCCGCGCGCCAGCTCCGCGATGTCCGGGTTCTTCTTCTGCGGCATGATCGACGAGCCGGTGGAGAAGGCGTCGTGGAGGGTGACGAAGGAGAATTCCTTCGTGTTCCACAGGATGATCTCCTCGGCGATCCGGGAGAGGTTGATCCCGATCATCGCGGTCACGAAGGCGAACTCGGCGACGAAGTCCCGGGAGGCGGTGCCGTCGATGGAGTTGCCGACCGAGCCCCGCTCGAAGCCCAGGTCGGCGGCCACCTGCTCCGGGTCCAGGCCCAGCGAGGAGCCGGCCAGCGCGCCCGAGCCGTACGGGGAGACGGCGGTGCGGGTGTCCCACTGCCGCAGCCGCTCGGCGTCCCGGGACAGGGGCTGCACATGCGCCAGTACGTGGTGGGCGAACAGGACCGGCTGCGCGTGCTGGAGGTGCGTGCGGCCCGGCATCGCCACGTCCGGGTGCGCCTCGGCGAGGCCGATCAGCGCGTCCTGGAGGTCGGCGATCAGGCCGCCGATGATCCGCGCGTGGTCGCGCAGGTACATCCGGAAGAGGGTGGCCACCTGGTCGTTGCGGGAACGGCCGGCCCGCAGCTTGCCGCCGAGGTCGGGGCCGAGCCGCTCCAGCAGGCCCCGCTCCAGGGCGGTGTGGACGTCCTCGTCGGCGACGGTGCCCACGAAGGAGCCGTCGGCGACGGCGGCTTCGAGCTGGTCGAGGCCGGCCGTCATGCGGTCGAGCTCCTCGGAGGTGAGCAGGCCCGCCTTGTGCAGGACGCGGGCGTGGGCGCGCGAGCCGGCGATGTCGTACGGGGCGAGGCGCCAGTCGAAGTGGACCGACGCGGAAAGCTTCGCGAGGGCTTCGGAGGGACCGTCGGCGAACCGGCCGCCCCAGAGCCGGACGTCACCGTTGTTGCTGCTCACAGCTACTGCTCCTCATGAGGGTGGTGGTGCGACGACCTCCCCGTCGCGGAGGTAACGGGGAGGCCGTCTCGTACTGCGTGGTGGAGAACGACCGGGATCAGCCGAGGTCGCGGCGTGCGGCGATCTTCGAGGAGAGACCGAAGATCTCGATGAACCCCTGGGCCTTGGACTGGTCGAAGGTGTCGCCCGAGTCGTAGGTCGCCAGGTTGAAGTCGTACAGCGACTCGTCCGACCGGCGGCCGGTGACGACGGCCCGGCCGCCGTGCAGGGTCATCCGTACGTCACCGCTGACGTGCCGGTTCGCTTCGTCGATGAAGCCGTCCAGGGCCCGTTTGAGCGGCGAGAACCACAGTCCGTCGTAGACCAGCTCGCCCCAGCGCTGCTCGACCTGCCGCTTGTAGCGGGCCAGTTCGCGCTCCACGGTGACGTTCTCCAGCTCCTGGTGGGCGGTGATCAGCGCGATCGCGCCCGGAGCCTCGTACACCTCGCGGGACTTGATGCCGACGAGACGGTCCTCGACGATGTCGATCCGGCCGACGCCCTGGGCTCCGGCGCGCTCGTTGAGCCGCTGAACGGCCTGGAGGACGGTGACGGGCTCGCCGTCGAGGGCGACCGGGACGCCTTCCTCGAAGCTGATGACGACCTCGTCGGCCTCGCGGGGCAGCGCCGGGTTCGCGGTGTACTCGTAGACGTCCTCGATCGGGGCGTTCCAGATGTCCTCCAGGAAGCCCGTCTCGACGGCCCGTCCGAAGACGTTCTGGTCGATCGAGTACGGGGACTTCTTGGAGGTCGCGATCGGCAGCCGCGCCTTCTCGGCGAAGGCGATGGCCTTGTCCCGGGTCATGGCGTAGTCACGGACCGGGGCGATGCAGGTGAGGTCGGGGCCGAGGGCGGCGATGCCGGCCTCGAAGCGGACCTGGTCGTTGCCCTTGCCGGTGCAGCCGTGGGCGACGGTCGTCGCGCCGTGCTTGCGGGCGGCGGCGACCAGGTGCTTGACGATGGCGGGCCGCGAGAGGGCGGAGACCAGCGGGTACCGGTCCATGTACAGGGCGTTCGCCTTGATCGCCGGGAGGCAGTACTCGTCGGCGAACTCGTCCTTGGCGTCCGCGACCTCGGCCTCGACCGCGCCGCAGGCCAGGGCCCGCTTGCGGATGACGTCGAGGTCCTCGCCGCCCTGACCGACGTCCACCGCGACGGCGATGACTTCGGCGCCCGTCTCCTCGGCGATCCATCCGATGGCGACGGAGGTGTCCAGTCCGCCCGAGTAGGCGAGTACGACGCGCTCGGTCACGGCTGCCTCCATGCGGTGTGTACGCGTCGGACCGATGGGTTCGGCGCGGGTCGTTCGGGGTGGTTCGCGTTTCTTCGCGGTTCGCCGGATGAAAGGTCATTCAACGACAGGCATAACTATGCACTACTCCGTATGTTTCGTCAATCGAGCCCATAAGGGGAGGTCAGCCGGGGTGTCGGGGACCTAGGCCGCGCCCATCCAGCCACTCCCGCCCCTCGGCCTGTGCCACGACGATCCCCGGCCGGACGCCCGCGGAGCGGGGGCGCGACGGGCCCGGCCGGTGCCGGTGGGGCGTACGGGTGCACCGGATCGGGGTCCGGCGGCCGGCCTGCGTCGCCGCCGCCGCTCGCGCCCGTACCGTCGGACGGATGCTGCGTACCGCCCTCGCCACCGGCTCGCTGATCGCCGCCGCCCTGCTCCCGCACGGCCCGCAGAGCCCCCACGGCCCCCACGGCCCGACGCCGTTGCCCGCCCGCCTCGCCGACACCGGCGGCGGGAGCCAACTGATCACCGCCGTCGCGCCCGACGCCGGATCCACCACCGGCGTGCTGACCTGGTGGGACCGGCGCGCGGGCCGCTGGTACGAGGCCGGCAGCGCGCCCGCCCGGTTCGGCGCGAGGGGCCTGACCGAGGGCGCGACCCGGATCCAGGGCACGAACACCACCCCGACGGGCCTGTACGGGCTCCCCTACGCCTTCGGCATCGCGCCCGCGCCGGCCGGGACGTCGTACGCGTACCGGCGGGTGACGGACCGTTCGTGGTGGTGCCAGGACAACGCCTCGGGCAGCTACAACCGCTGGGTCGAGCCGCTGCCCGCCGACTGCGCGGCGGGCGAGGCCGAGCACCTGGTGACGTACGCGCGCCAGTACGCGCACGCCCTGGTGGTCGACTTCAACTACGACCGGCCCGTCCGGGGCCGGGGCGCCGGCATCTTCCTGCACGCGAACGGCAAGGGCGCCACGGCCGGTTGCGTGTCCGTCCCGGAGGGCGCGATGCGCCGGATCCTCCGCTGGGCCGATCCCCGCCGCGCCCCGCACCTGGCGATCGGCACGGGGGCGGGCCCGCTGGACGTGACGCGGTACTGAGGCGCCCGGGACCGGGCGGGCATGCCGCCGGGGCCTCAGCTTTCCTTCTGCGCCAGTTTCAGGAGGTGGTCTGCGAGGGCCTGACCGCCGGCCGGGTCGCGGCTGATCAGCATCAGCGTGTCGTCGCCCGCGATGGTGCCGAGGATCGCCTGGAGTTCGGCCTGGTCGATCGCCGAGGCGAGGAACTGGGCCGCTCCGGGCGGGGTGCGCAGGACCACGAGGTTCGCGGAGGCCTCCGCCGAGATCAGCAGCTCCCCGGAGAGGCGCCGCATCCGTTCCTCCTTCGCCGACTCCCCGAGGGGGGCCTGCGGGGTGCGGAAGCCGCCCTCGCTGGGCACCGCGTAGATCAGCTCGCCGCCGGTGTTGCGGATCTTCACCGCGCCGAGCTCGTCGAGGTCCCGGGAGAGCGTCGCCTGGGTGACGCTCAGCCCGTCGTCGGCGAGCAGCTTCGCCAGCTGGCTCTGGGAGCGGACCGGTTGCCGGTTGAGGATGTCCACGATCCGGCGGTGGCGGGCGGTGCGGGTCTGCGGTACGGACTGGCCGTACTGCTCGTGTTCCTGCGCGTGACTCATCGTCGTCTCATTCTCCGGATCGTCCCGCTGCGTCGAGGATGCCGGGCAGGGCCCCGAGGAACGCGTCGACCTCGGCCTCGGTGATGACGAACGGCGGCATCAGTCGTACGACGTCGGGGGCGGGCGCGTTGACCAGGAATCCGGCTTCCTGAGCCGCCTGCTGCACCTTCGGTGCGAGCGGCTCGGTCAGCACGATACCCAGCAGGAGGCCGGCGCCCCGGACGTGGGAGACCAGTGGGTGGCCTTCGCCGTCGAGCAGGCCTTCGATTCCGGAGCGCAGGCGTTCGCCGCGCTCCTTCACCCGGTCGAGCAGTCCGTCGGCGGCGATGGTGTCGATCACGGCGAGGCCCGCCGCGCAGGCGACGGGGTTCCCGCCGAAGGTGGTGCCGTGCTGGCCGGGCTGGAGGAGACCGGCGCTCGCGCCGAAGGCGACGACGGCGCCGATCGGCAGGCCGCCCCCCAGACCCTTCGCGAGGGTGACGAGGTCGGGCTCGACGCCCTCGTGCGCCTGGTGCTCGAACCACTGGCCGCAGCGGCCGATGCCGGTCTGGACCTCGTCGAGCGCGAGGAGCGTGCCGGTGGCCCGGGTGATCTCGCGGGCGGCCGTCAGGTAACCGGCCGGCGGGACGACCACCCCGTTCTCGCCCTGGATCGGCTCGATGAGGACGAGCGCCGTCTCCGCGGTGACGGCGGCCCGCAGGGCCTCCACGTCCCCGTACGGGACGTGCGTGACGTCGCCGGGCAGCGGCAGGAAGGGGGCCTGCTTGGTCGGCTGGCCGGTGAGCGCGAGCGCGCCCATGGTCCGGCCGTGGAAGCCGCCGGTGGTGGCGACCATGTGGGTCCGACCCGTCAGCCGGCCGAGCTTGAAGACGGCCTCGACGGCCTCGGCTCCGGAGTTGCAGAAGAAAACCCGGCCTTCGCGGCCGAAGAGCTGGAGGAGCCGCTCGCCGAGCGCGAGGACCGGCTCGGAGGCGTACAGGTTGGAGACGTGGCCGAGGGTGGAGATCTGCTGGGTGACCGCCGCGACGATCGCCGGGTGGGCGTGCCCGAGGGCGTTCACCGCGATGCCGCCGACGTAGTCGGTGTACTGCTTGCCGTCGGCGTCCCGGACCTGGGCGCCCTCGCCGCGCACGAGCGCGAGCGCGGGGGTGCCGTAGTTGTTGGTCAGCGCGTCCTGCCAGCGGGCGCCGTAGCCCTCGTTGCCCGTTGCCGTCGTCATGCCGTTCCCCCCTGCGGTCCGTGGTTCCGTGCGGACTGTGCGCCCTGGTGTCCGTCGGGCACGACCATCGTGCCGATGCCCTCGTCGGTGAAGATCTCCAGCAGGATCGAGTGCTGGACGCGCCCGTCGATCACGCGGGCGGTGCCGACGCCGCCGCGGACGGCGTGCAGGCAGCCCTCCATCTTGGGGACCATGCCGCTCGACAGCTCGGGCAGCAGTTTCTCCAGCTCGCTGACGGTGAGCCGGCTGATGACCTCGTCGCTGTTCGGCCAGTCCGCGTAGAGGCCCTCGACGTCGGTGAGGACCATCAGGATTTCCGCGCCGAGCGCCGCGGCCAGGGCGGCCGCCGCCGTGTCGGCGTTCACGTTGTACACGTGGTGGTCGTCGGCGCTGCGCGCGATGGAGGAGATGACCGGGATCCGGCCGTCGGCGAGCAGCGCCTCGATCGCTCCGGTGTCGATCGCGGTGATCTCGCCGACCCGGCCGATGTCGACGAGTTCGCCGTCGATCTCCGGGCTGTGCCGGGTCGCGGTGATGGTGTGGGCGTCCTCGCCGGTCATGCCGACGGCGAGCGGCCCGTGCTGGTTGAGCAGCCCGACCAGCTCGCGCTGGACCTGACCGGCCAGCACCATCCGTACGACGTCCATGGCCTCGGGCGTGGTGACGCGCAGGCCCGCCTTGAACTCGCTGACCAGGCCCTGCTTGTCGAGCTGGGCGTTGATCTGGGGGCCCCCGCCGTGCACGACGACGGGCCGCAGGCCGGCCTGCCGCAGGAAGACGACGTCCGTGGCGAAGGCGGCCTTCAGCTCCTCGTCGATCATGGCGTTGCCGCCGAACTTGATCACGACGATCTTGCCGTTGTGCCGGGTGAGCCAGGGCAGGGCCTCGATGAGGATCTCCGCCTTGGGCAGGGCCGTGTGCTTGCGGGCACTTCCGGTGGCGCCGCTCATGAGGAGTACGCGCTGTTCTCGTGGACGTACTCGGCCGTCAGGTCGTTGGCCCAGATGACCGCGGCTTCGGTGCCGGTGGACAGGTCGGCGGTGATGCGGACCTCGCGGCCCTTCATCGAGACCAGGTCGCGGTCCTCGCCGACGGAGCCGTTCTTGCAGACCCAGACGTCGTTGATGGCCACGTTCAGCCGGTCCGGGTCGAAGGCCGCCTTGGTGGTGCCGATGGCGGAGAGCACCCGGCCCCAGTTGGGGTCCTCGCCGTGGATGGCGCACTTGAGCAGGTTGTTGCGGGCGATGGACCGGCCGACCTCGACCGCGTCGTCCTCGGTGGCCGCGCCGACGACCTCGATGCGGATGTCCTTGCTGGCCCCCTCGGCGTCCCCGATCAGCTGGCGGGCGAGGTCGTCGCAGACGGTCCGTACGGCGCGGGCGAAGTCCGCGGCGGCGGGGGTCAGGCCGGAGGCGCCGGAGGCGAGCAGCAGCACGGTGTCGTTGGTCGACATGCAACCGTCGGAGTCGATCCGGTCGAAGGTGGTGCGGGTCGCGTCGCGCAGGGCCCCGTCCAGGGCGGCGCTGTCGAGGTCCGCGTCGGTGGTGAGCACCACGAGCATGGTGGCCAGGCCCGGGGCGAGCATGCCGGCGCCCTTGGCCATGCCGCCGACGGTCCAGCCGTCCTGGCCGGCGGTGGCCGTCTTGTGCACGGTGTCGGTGGTCTTGATGGCGACGGCGGCGGCCTCGCCGCCGTCGGCGTCGAGGGCGGCCGCGGCCGCGTCGATGCCGGGCAGCAGCTTGTCCATGGGGAGCAGTACGCCGATCAGGCCGGTCGAGGCGACCGCGATCTCACCGGCGTTGAACTCGGCGCCGAGCCCCCGGGCGTTGAGGACCTCGGCGGTCTTCTCCGCGGTGGCGTGGGTGTCCTGGAAGCCCTTGGGGCCGGTGCAGGCGTTGGCGCCGCCGGAGTTGAGGATGACGGCGCTGACGGCGCCGCCGCGCAGGACCTGCTCGGACCAGTGCACGGGAGCGGCCTTGACGCGGTTGGAGGTGAAGACGCCCGCGGCGGCCAGTCGCGGCCCGTGGTTGACCACGAGGGCCAGGTCGGGGTTGCCGTTCGCCTTGATCCCGGCGGCGATGCCCGCCGCCGTGAATCCCTGTGCTGCCGTGACGCTCACTGCATCTCCTTGTTCGCTCCGCCGCCGCTGCGGCTGGTGTCGCTGTCGCCCGTCGGGCCGGCCGTGCGGGCGTGGCTCACGGTGCGACTCCGACGGCGGAAAGTCCCAGTGCCTCGGGCAGGCCGAGGGCGATGTTCATGCTCTGCACCGCGCCGCCGGCGGTGCCCTTCGTGAGGTTGTCGATCGCGCTGATGGCGATGATCCGTCCGGCGGACGCGTCGAGGGCGACCTGGACCTGGACGGCGTTGGAGCCGGTGACGGCCTTGGTGGTCGGCCAGCCGCCCTCGGGGAGCAGCCGGACGAACGGCTCGTCGGCGAAGGCCTTCTCGTAGGCGGCGCGCAGCGATTCGGCGGTGGTGCCGGGGAGGGCCTTGGCCGAGCAGGTGGCGAGGATGCCGCGCGGCATGGGCACGAGGTTCGGGGTGAAGGAGACGCTGACGCGCTGTCCGGCCAGCGGCGAGAGGTTCTGCACCATCTCGGGCGTGTGCCGGTGCACGCCGCCCACGCCGTACGGGGTCGCGGTGCCCATGACCTCGGAGCCGAGCAGGTTCGCCTTGAGCGCCTTGCCCGCGCCGGAGGTGCCGGTGGCGGCGACGATCACGGCCTCGGGTTCGGCGAGGCCGGCCTGGTAGGCGGGGTACAGGGCGAGGGAGACGGCCGTGGGGAAGCAGCCGGGCACCGCGATGCGCTTGACGCCCGCCAGGGCGGAGCGGCAGCCGGGGAGTTCGGGCAGGCCGTAGGGCCAGGTTCCGGCGTGCGGGGCTCCGTAGAAGGCGTCCCAGTCGGCGGAGTCCTTGAGCCGGTGGTCGGCCCCCATGTCGATGACGAGTACCTCCTTGCCGAGCTGGGCGGCGACGGCGGCGGACTGGCCGTGCGGCAGCGCGAGGAACACCACGTCGTGGCCCGCGAGGACCTCGGGCGTCGTCGCCTCCAGGATCCGGTCGGCGAGCGGCGCGAGGTGCGGCTGGAGCAGGCCGAGGGGCTGTCCGGCGTTGGAGTTGCCGGTGAGCGCGCCGATCAGCACCTCGGGGTGCGACAGGAGCAGGCGCAGGACCTCACCGCCCGCGTATCCGCTCGCACCGGCCACCGCTACACGTACCACCATCGGATCCTCCTCATCGATGGCATGACTATACGTAGCCCCGCAGTTTTATGCAAAGCAAAGCCCGGGAGGGGGTGGGTGTGGTGTGGGCCTGGTCCGGTGCGGTGGCGTCGCGGCCTGTGTCAGCGGGTTGTGTCAGCCGGTGGTGGGGTCAGGCGTTCCTCCGAGCGGTGACCGGCGGGGGCGGACGTCCATTATTGCGCCGGAGCCACGCCCTACGAGGCTCCCGGCTCCGCAGGCCCGCCTGCGACCCGGCCGGCGGCCCCGGCACCGGGCGGCACCGACTCCGCCCCTACCGGGAGCACCGGCAGCAGTTCGGGGCGCTTCGCGCTGCGGCCGTCGCCCGAGGAGCGGCCGCGCAGGCGGCGTCCGAGCCAGGGGCCGAGGAACCCGGCCGCCCAGACCACCTCGGTCGAGACGACCCTCAGGGCGGACGGATCGGGGCGCGCCGGCAGCGGGTGGGACCAGCTGTCGTCGCTGCCCGGCACCCCGAGCGCCTCGGCCAGCGCGGCGGCGATCCTGGCGTGGCCCAGCGGGCCCGCGTGGAGCCGGTCGACCGCCCACAACCGCGGGTCGGCGGCCACGTCGGACAGGGCGGTTTCGGCGACCACGACCCCGTGCCGGGCGGCGGCCTCCCGGATGTGGGCGTTGAACGCGAGCACGCGGGGCCGCAGCGGTCGGGCCGCGGGGGCGATCCGCCCGATGTCGGGGAAGGTCGCGGTGGCGACCTGCGCCCCGGCGGCGGAGAGGGCGGCGAAGGCCTCCTCGACCTGCCCCGCCACCCGCGCGGCGTCGAACCCGGGCCGCAGCAGGTCGTTGACCCCCGCTATGACGGTCACCAGATCGGGGCGCAGCGCCAAAGCCTGCTCCACCTGCTCGGCGACGACCTGTCCGGCGAGCCGGCCCCGGACGGCGAGGTTGGCGTACAGCAGGCCGGGGTTGGCGACCGCGAGGTGTTCCGCGAGCCGGTCGGCGAAGCCGCGCAGGCCCACGACGTCGTCCCCGTCGCCGACGCCCTCGGTCTGGCTGTCGCCGAGGGCGACGTAACGCGCGTACCCGGTCTCAGTCCTCGGCACGGGTGGTTCCCCCTTCACGCAGCCGCAGGACGGAAGCCGCCCGCAGGCACCAGTCGCGGTGGCCCTGCTCGAAGGCCAGACCGCGCAGGCAGGTCAGATAGGCGCCGGCCCGGGGGCCCGTACGCAGGTACTCCTCCTCGGTGCTCCGCCCGCGCAGGTTGCGCAGCAGTTTGCCGAGGAACTCGATCTTGCGGTCGGCGGCCACCGCCCGCTCCTCCAACTGGGCGATCACCGCGGCGGCCCCGATGCTGTCGGACGCCTGGACCTTGACGAGGAGGTCGTCACGGATGACCGAGCTCTTCACCTCGGCCACGGCGAACGCCTCCAGCTCGGCGCGACCGGCCCCGGTGACCTTGAACAGGCGCTTGTTGGGCCGGGATTCCTGGACCACCTCCCGACCCGTGACGAGGCCGGCCTTCTCCAGCTTGCCGAGCTCGGCGTACACCTGCTGGGGCAGGGCGTGCCAGAAGTTGGCCACGCCGACGCCGAACTCCTTCGCCAGTTCGTAGCCGCTGTACTCGTCGTCCAGCAGTGCCGCGAGTACGGCATGCCGCAAGGCCATCGAGGATAAGCCCCTTCCCTTCTCCGGTCCGTCAGCCGCATGATACTCAAGAAAGTGATTAGTCATATTCATGAGTAGGAGGAGGGGTCATGGAGACTGCCGAACGCTTCCGCGCCGCCGTCGAGAAGGGTGATCCGGGCGCCCTGGACGATCTGTTCACGGACGACATCCGGCTCTACAGCCCGGTGAAGTTCAAGCCCTTCGAGGGCAAGCCGATGGTCCTTGGGCTCTTCGGGGTCCTGCTGCGCACCTTCGAGGAACTGCGCTACCTCGGGCGCCTGGACGGCGCCGCCGAGACGAGCGCGGACGGACGGGAGGCCCCGTCGGTGATCCTGCCCTTCCGGGCCCGGGTGGACGGCAAGCAGATCCACGGCATCGACCTCCTCCAGTTCGACGAGGACGGCCGGATCAAGGAGTTCACCGTCATGGTCCGCCCGCAGTCCGCCGTGCAGACGTTGGGCCGGGCGGTCCTCGCCGGCCTGGTGGCGGACGGCCTGGCCCCGGCTCCCGACCCGGCCGGCTGAGCCGAAGCGGCGGACGGGGGACCTCCGGCCCGGACGGCGGACGGCCCGGCCGACGGGCCGGCGCGGGCTCACGACCGGGCCGGTTCAGCCCCGTTCGGGGCGGGCCCGTTCGGGGCGGGCCCGTTCGGGGCGGGCCCGTTCGGGGCGCGCCGCCGGCGCCGCATGGAGGCCGGGGAACACCTCGACGCCGTCGCCGGCCGACCGGCGCCGGGCGTCCACCGCCCGCTCAGCCCCGCCGCCACCAGAAGTCGGGAACGGTCACCATCGCCACGACCAGCAACACCCCCGCCCCGGCCGCGACGACCGCGCCCACGGGTCGGCGACGGCGGCCAACCACAGCAGCGGGGCCGACATGAGGAAGACCATCATCCCGCCGAGGGCGCCGATCACCGACCAGGGAACCAGGACAGCCCCGACGACGCCCGCCGCCCGCACGAACGGGACCCGACGCCGACCCAGAAGCAGCGGGAGCGCGACGAGGCCGGCCACCACGGCGCAGAGCACCAGGTAACCGGGTCCGTCCACGAAGCGGTCGAATTCGAGCGCCGGCGGCACGGGTGACAGCAGCGCGCACACGGCGAGGGCGTACTGCCACGGGTGGGCCCAGTCGCGGGCACCGCGGCCGAATCCGGCGTGCGCTCCCCCGCCCGTCACCGCACCGACCTCCACGGCCGCCCCCTCGCCCCGGACGCCCGTCCGCATCAATGAACCCGTTCGACTGAACGCGTTCAAACCAGCCGACCGCGACGGCCCGGGCCGCCGCCTCGTCACCGTCGGGTCGTACGTCGTGCGCTCCGGCCAGGACAGCGCCCCGGGCACCTCAACCGACGCGATCGGCGGGGCCCGCCCCCCGGTCCAGGGCGGTCCGCAACCGCCGTACGGCCTCCACGAGTTCGTCGGAACCCGGGACGCCGGAGAAGCTGAGGCGGACGTGCGGGGCCGGTGGCTCCGCGCAGAAGTAGGGGCGGCCCGGGGCGACCGCGACCCCGGCGCGCAGGGCCGTCGCCGCGAACTCCGCGTCGTCGCCGGGCCCACCGGGCCGGGCCCACAACTGGTAGCCGCCGGAAGGCAGATGGGGCACTTCGACGGCGGGCAGTTCACGGCGCAGGGCCCCGGCGAGCACGTCCCGCCGATGCCGCAGTTCCGCGGCGACGGCGCGCAGGTGGCGGGGCCAGGCGGGCGCCCCGACCAGTTCGAGGGCGGCTTCCTGGAGGGGCCGCGACACGAAGAAGTTGTCCACGACCTGAATGGCTCGCAGCCGGTCCAGTACGGGGCCGCGGGCGGCGATGGCCCCGACCCGCAGGCTGGGTGAGGTCGGCTTCGTCAGGGAGCGGACGTGCACCACCACGGCGTCCGGGTCCTCCGAGGCGAGGGTGGCGGGCAGCGGGCCGCTGTCGTCGTGGGCCAGGTAGCGGGCGTAGTCGTCCTCCACCACGAAGGCACCGGCGGCGCGCGCGATCCGCAGCACCTCGGGCCGCCGCGCGGCGGACAGCACCGCCCCCGTCGGGTTCTGGAACACCGGCTGGCACACGAAGACCCGCGCGCCCGTCGCCTCGAAGGCGGCGGCCAACAGCTCCGGCCGGACCCCGTCGGCATCGACCGGGACCGGTACGGGCCGGCAGCCCGAGGAGCGGGCGATGGCCAGCAACCCGGGGTAGGTGGGCGACTCGACCAGCACCGGACTGCCGGGCGGGGCAAGCGCCCGCAGGGCGGTGGTGAGGGCGCTCTGCCCGCCCGCCGAGACCAGCACGTCGGCGGCCCGCACCGACGCGGCGGCGCCGCCGATCTCCCGCGCGAACCAGTCGCGCAACTCCGGCAGCCCCTCCACCGGCGGGCGCCCCCACGCCCCGGGCCGGCGTCCGGCCCGGGCCAGGGCCGCCGCCATGGCCCGCTCGGGCTGCATCGAGGGGTGCAGGTAGCCGCCGTTGAGCTCGATGACCCCGGGCGGCGGCGTGACGAGCGAGATCATCACCCCGGAGGCGTCCACCGAACGCGGGACGACGTCCCCCGCGCCCTCGGCGCTCAGGGCGACCTCCTGCCAGGAGGTGTCGGCCGGCGCGGGCGCCGTCGTACGGGGCCGGGACCGGAACGCCCCGGCGCCGGGGCGGGTGACGACCAAGCCCTCGGCGGCGAGCTGGGCCAGCGCCCGGGTCACCGTGACGGGGCTGACCCGAAACCGTTCCACCAGGGCCCGGCTCGACGGCAGCTTTCCACCCACCGGATAGCGGTCCAGCTCGGATTTCAAGCTTTCCGCGAGTTCCGCCACACTGCTACGCTCGTACATGACAGCACAGAATAGCGCTACTCGCCCCACCTCGATAGCGGTCCGCCCCACCACCGGCCCCGGCCGGGCCGCCGGAACCGGCGCCGACGCGGGTACGGCCACGGGAAGCGGCGCGAAGACGGGCGCGGGGAGCGACACCGCCACCGGCCCGGGGAGCGCGACCGGCACCGCCACCGGCCCCGCCGGCAGCCGCTCGGGCACGCTGCTCGCCCTGCTCGGAGTCGTCGCGTTCTCGCTGACCTTCCCCGCCACCGCCTGGGGCCTGGAGAGCTTCGGCCCCTGGTCGCTCGTCGCGCTGCGCAGTCTCCTCGCCGCGGCCATCGCCGGGGTCTTCCTGCTCGCCGGCCGGGTCCGGCCGCCCGCCCGTGCGCACTGGGCCGGGCTCGCCGTCGTGGCGGGCGGCGTGGTGGTCGGCTTCCCGCTGCTGACCACCCTGGCCCTGCAGACCTCGACCACGTCGCACGCCGCCGTCGTCGTCGGGCTGCTGCCGCTGACCACCGCCGCGCTGTCCGCCGTGCGCACCGGCGCCCGCCCCTCGCGGCGGTTCTGGGTGGCGGCCGTCGCCGGCGCCGCGATCGTGCTGGGCTTCACCCTCGCCCAGAGCGGCGGCAGCGCATCGGTCGGGGACGCCTACCTCTTCGGGGCGCTGCTGGTGTGCGCCGCGGGGTACACCGAGGGCGCCCGGCTCGCGCGGACGCTGCCGGGCTGGCAGGTCATCGGTTGGGCCCTGGTGCTGTGCCTGCCGCTCAGCGCGGCCGGATCCGTGCTCGGTCTCGCGTACGAGCCGGTGCACCTCACCGGCCACGGGCTGATCGGGTTGGTGTGGGCGGCGGCCGGGTCCACCTTCCTCGGTCTGTACGTCTGGTACCGCGGGATGGCCGCGATCGGCGCCCCGCGCGCCAGCCAGCTCCAGCTCGCCCAGCCGCTGCTGACCCTGCTGTGGTCGGTGGTCCTGCTGGGCGAGGAAATGTCCCCCGCCACTCCGCTGGCCGCCTGCGCCGTGCTCGTCTGCATCACCGCGACCCAGCGGGTCAAATAGCCCCGAACCGCCCTAAACTGCTATCACCGGATCGGATCGGACCACCGTCGAGGAGGTCACTATGCACGCCACCGAGGGCGACCAGATCGTGCAGCACGGCAGGGTGGTCGGACAGAACGACAAGGTCGGCGAGATCACCCAGATCCTGGGGGAGAACGGAACCCCGCCCTACCGGGTCCGCTTCCAGGACGGCCACGAAGCGCTCATGGCTCCCGGACCCGACTGCGTGGTCCGCCACCCCGCCGACCCCGCCCACTGACGGGCGGCACCGGCTTCAGCGCGGCGGCACGGCCGTCGGGTAATGGTCGGCGATGACCTCGGCCATCGCTCCGTTGGGGTCCGCGACCACCTGCTTCGCCGAGAAGTAGACGTGGCCGCGGACCTCCGCGTGGTTCCGGGCCAGCCGTACGTGCCGGGACAGCTCCGCCGGGTCCCGCCAGGCCGGCGTGGCGCTGCGGGCGTCGCAGCGGTACAGCGCCTCCCCCACGTACAGGTCCACCCCCGTGCCGCGGACGGTCTCCGCCCACCACGGCACGAGCGCGGCGTAGTCGGCGGTCGGGTGGCCGATGTGCCAGTACACCTGAGGGGCGATGTAGTGGAGCCAGCCCTCGGTGACCCACTTGCGGGTGTCCGCGTAGAGGTCGTCGTACGTCGCCACCCCCGCCCGGGTCGGCGAACCCAGGGGGTCCCGGTCGGAGTTGCGCCAGACCGCGAACGGGCTGACCCCGAAGCGGGCGGCGGGCCGTACGGCGCGCACCTTCTGCGCCATCTCGCGCACGAGGGTGTCGGTGTTGTTCCGCCGCCAGTCGGCGCGCGAGGCGAAGCCGGAGCCGTACCGCGCGAAGGCGTCGTCGTCGTCGAAGTACTGACCGGCGACCGGGTACGGGTAGAAGTAGTCGTCCCAGTGCACCCCGTCGACCGGGTAGCGTTCGACGGCTTCGAGCATCGCCCGCTGCACGAAGTCACGCACCTGCGGCAGCCCGGGGTTGTAGTAGAGCTTGCCGCCGTACGGGACGGTCCAGCCGGGGTTGCGGCGCGCGGGGTGCGCGGCGACCAGCCGGCCGGGGTCGGTGTGGTTGGCGACGCGGTACGGGTTGAACCAGGCGTGCAGCTCCAGCCCGCGCGCGTGCGCCTCGGTGACCGCGGTGCCCAGCGGGTCCCAGCCCGGGTCGCGGCCCTGCTGCCCGGTCAACCACTGCGACCAGGGCTCCCGCGTCGAGGGCCACATCGCGTCGGCCGTGGGCCGGACCTGGAGGATCACCGCGTTGAGCCGGCGCTCGACGGCGGTGTCCAGCAGCGAGAGCAACTCCGCGCGCTGAGCCGTGGCCGACAGCCCGCTCCTGGAGGGCCAGTCCACGTTCTCCACGGAGGCGATCCACATGCCGCGGAACTCGCGGGCCGGCCCCCGGGCCGCCGCCCCTTCCGCCCCCACCCGCTCCGCGGGCGCCACCACCCGTTCCGCCGGCGTCGCGCTGCCGCGCACCGCGGCCGCCGGGCCGGCCACCGCCGTGGAGGCCAGCGCCCCCGCCGCTCCGGCCAGTAGCTTCCGCCGTCCGATGTACGTCATGTGACGACTCCGTTCCGTTGCGTGACAATGCGTTGCGTGCGCCCAGCATGCCCGCCCCGGCCCGCCACATCGCTCAACGTCGGGGGTAACGTCGGGGGGCGTGGCGGGCGTCGGAACGCAGTTACCACTGTCGAGTACGGGGGACCCGCGATGGATGAGCAGCGAAAGGCACGACGTGACGGACCTCTCTACCCTCCCGACCGACATCACCCGGGTCGGCGTGGTGGGCTGTGGCCAGATGGGCGCGGGCATCGCCGAGGTGTGCGCCCGCAGCGGTCTTGAGGTGATGGTCGCCGAGACCACCGGCGAGGCGCTGGAGATCGGGCGGACCAGGCTGCACAACTCCCTGACCAAGGCCGCCGAACGCGGCAAGATCAGCGAGCAGGAGCGGGACGACACCCTGGCCCGCCTCAGCTTCACCACGGACCTCGGCGAGTTCGCCGACCGCGACCTCGTCATCGAGGCGGTCGTCGAGAACGAGCAGGTCAAGACGGAGATCTTCCAGGTCCTCGACCAGGTGATCACCCGCCCGGACGCGATCCTCGCCTCCAACACCTCTTCCATCCCGCTGGTGAAGCTGGCCGTCGCGACCTCGCGTCCGGACCAGGTCATCGGCATCCACTTCTTCAACCCGGCGCCGGTGCAGAAGCTCGTCGAGCTGATCCCCGCGCTGACCACCGGCGAGGAGACCGTCAAACGGGCCGAGGCCCTGGTGCGGGACGTGCTCGGCAAGCACGCGGTCCGCGCCCAGGACCGTTCCGGCTTCGTCGTCAACGCGCTGCTCGTGCCGTACCTGCTCTCCGCGATCCGGATGTTCGAGTCCGGCATCGCGAGCCGCGAGGACATCGACAACGGCATGGAACTGGGCTGCGCCCACCCGATGGGCCCGCTCAAGCTGTCCGACCTGATCGGCCTGGACACCATCGCCTCGATCGCCGACTCGATGTACGCCGAGTACAAGGAGCCGCTGTACGCCGCTCCCCCGCTGCTCCAGCGCATGGTCGACGCCGGCCGGCTCGGCCGCAAGACCGGCTCGGGCTTCTACCCGTACGGCTAGGGCGGACGGGACGGCCGGCCCGCGCGGGACCGGCGCCCCTCCCTACGGGCGCCCCGGCCGCAGGTGGTGCAGCAGGAGCAGCCCGGCCGCCATGTTGGCGGCCGGGATCTCCCCGCGCGCGATCATGTCCGGCACCAGCTTCAGCGGGACCCACTCGCGGCGCGAGGACTCGAACGCGTCCTGCGGGTCTCCGGTCCAGGTCGCGCCGTCCGACCAGTAGAGGTGGTGGCGGGCGTCGGTCAGGCCGTTGGACGGCTCGACGGTCATCAGGTGCCGCAGCGGGCCCGGCCGCCAGCCCGACTCCTCCTCCATCTCCCGGGCCGCCGCGCACGCGATGTCCTCGCCGTCCTCGACGACCCCGGCCGGCAGTTCCCAGCCCCAGCTGTCGGTGATGAACCGGTGCCGCCACAGCAGCAGCACCTCGTTGGCCTCGTTGACGGCGGTGGCGACGGCGACCGGCCGCAGCCTGATGACGAAGTGGTCCAGGTGCCGGCCGTCGGGGAGTTCCACGTCGGCGAGGTTCACGTCGAACCAGCGATTCTTGTACACGGTCTGCTCACTCAGGTTCGTCCACTGCACGGTCTTGCCACCTTTCGGTTCGGTTGGTGGCAACATCGCAGCAGTTCACGTCCTCACAGGGGAACGCGCAACGCCTCGTCGATCAACTGGGCCGTCTCCTCCGCACCCGCCGAACCGCTGGTCAACAGCTGTGCGCGGACCGTCCGCAGCCGGTCCCGCAGCCGCAGCGACTCCATCCCCTTGGCCCGCTCTGCCATTTCGACCGCTGCCGCCACCGCCCCGTCCGCCTCGCCCTGCCGCAACTGGATCTCGCACAGCATCGCCAACCGGTGCACCCGGCCCCGATCGTGCGCCGGGGTGCCCACGGCCTCGACCGCCTGCGCGTGCGCCGCGCGCAGGTCGCCCAGGCTGAGCAACGCCTCGGCGACCTGTACGTTCACCAACCCGGGCTGCACGTACCCGGTCTCGTCCGGCTCGGTACCGGGCCGGATCCGGCCCGCCGCGGCCTCGGCGCGCCGGATGCAGGACAACGCCGCCGCCGTCTCGCCGAGTCGGGCGTACGCCTTGGCCTGCATCGCGTACAGGTCGGCGGCCAGGGCCGGAGTGGTGTGCCGACCGGCGGCCCGCAAGGCGGCCTCGGCGAAGGCGACGGCCTGCCGGTGGTCGCGCAGGTGCAGGGACTGGTTGACCAGCAGGGCGATCACGTACGCGCCGAGCCCGCGGTCCCCGCTGGCCTTCGCCAGGCGCAGCGCCTGGTGGAAGTAGCGCTGGGCGAGCCCGTGGGCGTCGGAGTCGTACGCGCAGATCCCCGCCACCGCCACCAGGGAGCCGGTGGCCCGGTACAACAGGCGTCCGACCGGGTCGGGGTAGCCGCCGCGCAGCATCGGAGCCGTCTCGTTGCCGAGGAAGCGCACGATCCGGTCCCGGGTGGCGACACCGCCGGCCCGCCGGTACATCAGCTCGTAGTGCGCGCGGGCGGCGCGCAGGATCTCGATGTGCTCGGGGCCGATCCGGTGCGGCCCCTGCCGGGACACGTCCGCGTCCTCCGGCGGGTTCTCCCACTCCCACACCGGGATCACGGCCGAGGTGCCGGTGATCGCCTCGGCGGTGAGCCGGCCGGGCCGGCCCGGTTCGTCGGAGCGCCACAGGGCGGTGGCACGGTCCACGAAACCGCTGAGTCCGGCCGTGTGCGGGGCCGGCCGGCCGGGCAGGCCGAGTCCGATGTCGTCGAGCGCCACCGGGCGGTGCAGGCGTCCCCCGAGGACCTCGCAGATCAGGTCGGGCACCTGACCTCGGGGCCGCTGCCCCTTCAACCACCGGGAGACAGCGGTGTGTTCGTAGCGCAGCGCGAGTCCCCGGGTCCGGCCCGCCTGGTTCACGTGCGCGGCGAGTCCGGCGTGGGACATGCCCGCCTCGGCGAGGAGGGCATCGAGCAGGGCGTTGGGCTGCATGGGCCCTCCAGGGGCTCGTCGGAATTCAGGCTAGCGGGTGGGTACTTCACGCGGGGCACGGTGCGCCGAATTCACACGGGGTGCGAATCGAGTACGCGCATAAATGCGATCCGCACCCTGCCGCGCGAGGGGCCCGGCGCGCTTCACTGAAGAGCCTCGCCAATGAGGCCGCTCGGGTCGTCGGCTCCCCCTCGTACAGTGCGACGACCCGGCACCGCGCCGCCCGCCTTGCTGTCTGCCCGACACTCCATGGCAGGCGGGCGGCGCGCCACGGCTGCTCCGGGCCCCGGTCGGTCGCCGGGCCCCGGCAGCCGGGCCGTATCCGCACCGGGCCCGTCCACCGGCCCGGTGCGGAGCGGCACCACCGGTGCCGGTGGCGAACGGTCCGGTCCGAAGTCGGGGTCCGGTCCCGCCGGCGGGGATGGGCACGGCCGGGTCGCTCAGTCACGGTCGTTGCGCGGCGCCGGCCGGGCGACGTCGTCGCCGAGCCGCCCACCGGTGTCGCGCGCCGGCGCGGCGTGCACGCCCGCGACCAGCCGCGCGGGCGTGAGCGCCGGCGCCCGCGCGAGGGGCCCGACCGGACCCCCGGGCGCGACGGACACCGCGACGCCCGCCCCGCGGGGCAGGGGCGTGTTCCCGCGCGTGATCATCCGTAGGTCGCTCCCCTCCGGCCCTGCGGCCGGAACGATTGTGTCGACCTCCAGACGTACCGGACACGGGCCTCCGGGCTTCTCACCCGAACGAGTGAGCTGAGGCGCAGGCCCCGGGAAAGCCGCAGGGGCACGTCCGGTGTCCCGGACGTGCCCCTGCCTGCCTGTTCCCCCTACGTCGGCGCGCTCACGCGCCGCGCAGCACCGCTCCGGTCCGCTCCGCGGCCAGCGCCACCGCCGCGTCGCGGGCGGCCGTGGACTCCTCGGCCGTCAGCGTGCGGTCGGGCGCGCGGAAACGCAGCGCGTAGGCCAGCGACTTCTTGCCCTCGCCGACCTGCTCGCCGGTGAACACGTCGAACAGCCGCAGGGACTCCAGGAGTTCACCCGCGCCCTTGCGCAGCGCGGCCTCCACGGAGGCGGCCGGCACGGACGCGTCGACGATCAGCGCGACGTCCTGGGTCGCCACCGGGAAGGTGGAGATCCTGGGCGCCCGGAGGGCCTCGCCACCGGCCGCCGCGAGGCGGTCGAGGTCCAGCTCCATGGCGCTGGTACGGGCCGGCAGGCCCATCGCCTTGACGACCCGGGGGTGCAGCTCGCCGGCGTGACCGATGACCGTCTCCACCCCGTCCAGGGTGACGACGAGCTCGGCGCACCGGCCGGGGTGCCACGGGCCGTACCGGCCCTGACGGACGACCAGTTCGGTGCCGGCCTCGACGGCCAGCTCCCGGGCGGCCTGGACCGCGTCCGCCCAGTCGGCCGGGCGGCCCTTGCCCCACCAGCCGGCCTGCTCGCGGCCACCGGCCAGCACGACCGCGGCGAACCGCGGCTGCGCGGGCAGGGCCGCGTTCAGGGTCTCGATCTCCTCGTCGGTGGGACGCCGGTCGACGGGCAGTCGCACGGCGACGCCCGGCTGCGCGTCGGCCCGGAAGACCGAGCCGGTCTCGAAGAGCGCGAGGTCGTGGCTGCCCCGGCTGTCGTTGCGGCGCAGCGCGCCGAGCAGACCCGGCAGCAGCGTGGTGCGCAGCGCCGGCTCCTCGTCGGAGATCGGGTTGACCAGCTTGACGACCTGACGGGTGACGTCGTGGGCCGGGAACTGGAGCTGGTCCAGGACCTGCTCGCCGATGAACGGGTAGCTCAGGGCCTCGACGTAGCCGGAGCCGGCCAGCGCGCGGCCGACGCGGCGGTGCAGCTGCTGCCGGGCGGTCAGACCGCGGCCGGAGGGCACCTGCGGGAGGGTGGACGGGAGGTTCCCGTAGCCCTCCAGCCGGATGACCTCCTCGGCGAGGTCGTTGGGCTCGGCGAGGTCGGGCCGCCACGAGGGGACCGTGACGACGAGCTCGTCCTGGCCGTAGACGTCGCAGCCGATCTCCTGGAGGCGACGGACGACGGTCTCGCGGCCGTAGTCCATGCCCGCGACGCGGTCGGGGTGGTCGGCGCTCATCGCGACGGTGCGCGGGGCGCCCGGTGCGGTGAGCTCGGTGACCCCGGCCTCGGCGGTGCCGCCCGCGAGGAGCACGAGCAGGTCGACGGTCCGCTGGGCGGCCGCGGCGGCGGCCTGCGGGTCGACGCCCCGCTCGAAGCGCTTGGAGGCCTCCGAGGAGAGCTTCATCCGGCGGGCGGTGCGCGAGATCGTGATGGCGTCGAAGTGCGCGGCCTCGATGACGACGTCCGTGGTGCCCGTGACCTGTCCGGTCTCGGGGTCGGTGACGGAGTCGGCGATCTCGGTGTTGGCGCCGCCCATGACGCCGGCGAGCCCGATCGGCCCGCTGTTGTCGGTGATCACCAGGTCCTCGGCGTCGAGGGTGCGCTTGACGCCGTCGAGGGTGGTGAACTTCTCGCCCTGCTCCGCGCGGCGGACGCCGATGGCGCCGTCGAGACGGGAGCGGTCGTAGGCGTGCAGCGGCTGACCGAGCTCCAGCATGACGTAGTTGGTGACGTCGACGGCGAGCGAGATCGGGCGCATGCCCGCCTTCTGGAGGCGGCGCGTGAGCCAGATCGGGGACCGGGCCTCGGGGTCGAGACCGGTCACCGTGCGGGCGGTGAAGCGGTCGCAGCCGGCCGGGTCGTCGATCTTGACCAGGTAGCCGTAGGAGTTGGGCGCCGGGACGTCGAGCAGCGCCGGGTCGCGCAGCGGCAGGCCGTAGGCGGTGGCGGCCTCGCGGGCCACACCGCGCATCGACATGCAGTAGCCGCGGTCCGGGGTGATGTCGATGTCGAGGACCTCGTCGACGAGCTGGAGCAGCTCGATCGCGTCGGTGCCGACCTCGTACTCGGGCGGCAGCACGATGATGCCGTGCGTGCCGTCGTCGCCCATGCCCAGCTCGTCGCCGGAGCAGATCATGCCGTGCGAGGTCTTGCCGTAGGTCTTGCGCGAGGCGATCGCGAAGTCCCCGGGCAGGACGGCGCCGGGCAGGACCACGACGACCTTGTCGCCGACGGCGAAGTTCCGGGCACCGCAGACGATCTCCTGCGGCGCGCCGGTGCCGTTGGCGGTGCCGACGTCGACGGTGCAGAACCGGATCGGCTTGCGGAAGCCTTCGAGCTCCTCGATCGTCAGGACCTTGCCGACGACGAGGGGGCCCTTGAGGCCGCCGCCGAGCTGCTCGACGGTCTCGACCTCCAGGCCGGCGTCGACGAGCTTGGCGGCCACGTCGCGGCCGGTCGCACCTGCGGGGAGGTCGACGTACTCCCGCAGCCAGGAAAGCGGGACGCGCATCAGATCTCACTCCCGAACGGTCGGGTGAAGCGAACGTCGCCCTCGACCATGTCTCGCATGTCTTCCACGTTGTGACGGAACATCAGCATCCGCTCGATGCCGAACCCGAAGGCGAACCCGCTGTACTTCTCCGGGTCCACGCCGCAGGCGGTCAGCACCTTGGGGTTGACCATGCCGCAGCCGCCGAGCTCGATCCAGCCCTCGCTGGAGCAGGTGCGGCACGGGCGGTCGGGGTTGCCCACCGACGCGCCGCGACACACGTAGCACTGCATGTCCATCTCGGCGGACGGCTCGGTGAAGGGGAAGAAGTGCGGGCGCAGGCGCGTGGTGGTGCCCTCGCCGAACAGCTCCTGGACCATGTGGTCCATGGTGCCCTTGAGGTCCGCCATGGTCAGGCCCTCGTCGACGGCGAGCAGCTCGACCTGATGGAACACCGGGGTGTGCGTCGCGTCGAGCTCGTCGGTCCGGTACACGCGACCGGGGCAGACGATGTAGACGGGGGGCTTGCGCTCCAGCAGCGAGCGCGCCTGCACCGGGGAGGTGTGGGTGCGCAGCACGACGCCCGACTCGTCGCCCTCGGTGCCTTCCGGCCCCCGGACGAAGAAGGTGTCCTGCATCTGGCGCGCGGGGTGGTCGGGCGTGAAGTTGAGGGCGTCGAAGTTGAACCACTCCGCCTCGACCTCGGGGCCCTCGGCGACCTCGTACCCCATGGCCACGAAGATGTCCGCGATGCGGTCCATCAGCGTGGTCAGGGGGTGCCGGGCGCCGGAGGGGATCCGGTCGTGGGGCAGCGTGACGTCCACCGCCTCCTCGACCAGCACCCGCTCGTCGCGCTCGGCCTCCAGCTCGACCGTGCGGGCCCCGAAGGCCTTGTTCACGGCGCCACGGGCCTGACCGACGCGCTTGCCCGCCTCGGCCTTGGCCTGGGGCGGCAGGGCGCCGATCTCGCGGTTGGCGAGCGCCAGGGGCGAGCGATCGCCCATGTGCGCGGTCTTCGCCTCGCGGAGCTCGTCGAGGTCGCCGGCGGACGCGAAGGCGGCGAGCGCCTCGTCCCGCATGCGCTCGATCTCTTCCGGTTTCAGTGCCTCGACCTCGACAGGGTCGTACGACTTGTTCGGTGCCGACATCTCTTCCCGTACTTCCGATGGCTGGCTGGTGGTCCCCGCACGACTCGATCGAAACGTCTCGCCGCGATCGGCACGTGGACACAAAGGTGCCAAAGGACGAGTCTAAAGGTCGTCGGGGGTGTGAGGCGCCCGCGGGCCGCCTGGCGAGATCCCGCGCGGTATTACTGCGTGAGGTAGGCCGGTGCGGCGACGGGCAGGATAAATCGGAACCGGGCGCCGCCGCCGGGCCCGCGGCCGACGGTGATGGTGCCGCCGTGGGCCTCCACGATGCCCTTGACGATGTACAGGCCCAGGCCGGTGCCGCCGCGCTTGCTCCCCCGCCAGAAGCGGGTGAAGACGCGGCCCATCGATTCCTCGGGGATGCCGGGGCCCTCGTCGGTCACGGTGACGGCGGTTCCCTTCTCGTGCGGCGACACGTCGATGGTGACGGTTCCGTCACCGTGGCGCACCGCATTTTCGAGCAGGTTGCCGAGGATCTGGTCGATCTTGTCGGGATCGGCCCACAGGTCGGGCAGGGGACGGCTGACCCGCACGAGGAACCGCTCGGGGGTCTGGCCGTTCGCGATGAGGGCCTGGACGTGCCGGCCCACCGCGGCGGCGAGGTCGACGGGCTGGCGGCGCACTTCGAGCCGGCCGGAGTCGATGCGGGAGATGTCGAGGAGCTCGGCGATCAGCCGGGTCACGCGGTTGGCGTCGGCGTCGACGGTCTCCAGCATGAGCCGCTTCTGGTCGTCGGTGAACCGCTCCCACTTGGCGAGCAGGGTCGCGGTGAACCCCTTCACGGAGGTCAGCGGGGAGCGCAGTTCGTGGGCGACGGTGGCGATCAGCTCGGCGTGGCTGCGCTCGGTGCGGCGGCGGGCCTCGGTGCCGCGCAGGGTGACGACGAGGCGGCTGACCGGGCCGGTCGGGTGGGTGCGCACGTACCGGGCGGACACCAGCACCTCGCGGCCGCCGGGCAGCAGCAGGTTGCGTTCGGGCTGTCCGCGCCGGGTGGCGAGGCCGCCGTAGGGGTCGGTCAGGGCCCACCAGCGGCGGCCTTCGAGGTCCTCCAGGGGCAGCGCGCGGTCGATGCGGCTGCCGAGGGCCTGGCGGGGATCGGTGGCGGTCATCCGGCCGGCGGCCCGGTTGAAGCAGATGACCCGACCCGCGTGGTCGGCGACGACGAGCCCGTCGGGCAGTTCGTCGGGGTCGAGGCCGTACCCGGCGCCGCCGCCGGCCCCCGGGGCGCCCGCCTGGTGCGGTACGCCGGGCAGGCCGTCGGGGGCGACGGCGGCCGGGCCGGGGGCGTCCCCGGGCCGCTGCCCGGCTCCGGCCGCGGCTCCCGGCAGGCTGTTCGTACCGACGGTCATGTCCCCGTACCCCACATCTCCGAGTACCGCAGTGGGCCCCCGGGCCGTCACATTACTAGCTGGGGGTCACGGAGCGGCACCCTCCGGGCGCCCGCTGTGCTCGCGCGGACGCGTAGAGACACACGGCGGCGGCCGTCGCGAGGTTCAGGCTCTCCGCCTTGCCGTGGATCGGTACCCGCACCACGGCGTCCGCAAGCGCGCGGGTCTCCTCCGGCAGGCCCCAGGCCTCGTTGCCGAAGACCCAGGCGGAGGGGCCGCCCATGGTGCCCGCGTCCAGTTCGGCGTCGAGGTCGTCCTCGCCGGCCCCGTCGGCCGCGAGGATCCGTACGCCGGCCGCCCGCAGTCCGTCCACGGCCTGCTCGACGGGAACGCCGACCGCCACCGGGAGGTGGAAGAGGGAGCCGACGGAGGCGCGTACGGACTTGGGGTTGTACAGGTCCACGGAGGCGTCGGTGAGGACCACCGCGTCGGCCCCGGCGGCGTCGGCGCAGCGCAGCACCGTACCGGCGTTGCCGGGGTCGCGGACGTGCGCGAGGACGGCCACCAGTTTGGGTCCGGCCTTGAGGATCTCCTCGAAGGGCGAGTCGAGGAAGTGGCAGACGCCGACGAGGCCCTGCGGGGTGACGGTCTGGGACACCTCGGCGAGGACCTCGTCGGGGGCGCGGTGCACGCGGGCCCCGGAGAGCAGGGCGGCCTCGACGATGTCGGCGTGGCGCTCGGCGGCCTCGACGGTGACGAACAGCTCGATCAGGGTCGGCCCCTGGGCGCCGCGGTGCTCGACGGCCTCACGGACGGCCTGCGGGCCCTCGGCGATGAACCGGCGTTCCTTGGTGCGGAAGTTGCGCCGCGCCAGGCGCCTGGCCGCGGCCACCCGCGGGGATCGGGGGGAGATCGGCTCGTCGGGGTAGCCCATGGGTCTCAGCGGTTCTCTCTACGGGGTCCGGGCGGGGAAAGCACGCGGACCCGCAGGCGAGAAGCCTGCGGGGCCGCGGTTGGGGGGCGGGGGGCGGCGGCGGGGGGAG
>NZ_JBEZKS010000035.1:0-85464 GCF_040651775.1 Streptomyces sp. NPDC048383 | reverse complement strand
CGCGCCGGCGCCTTCCGGATCGGGCCGCTGCCCTCAGCCCACCGGGACCCGCTCCACCGGAGCGGCCCCGGCGGGCCGGGCGGCGGCCCGCGGCTTCACCGGCCACCACGTGGACCGGCCCAGCAGCGCGGTCACGGCGGGCACCAGCACGATCGACAGCACGAACGCGGACAGCAGGATTCCCACCGCCGTCGCGAAGCCGATCTGCTGCGTCCCGGGCTGCGGGCTCACCGCCAGGCTTCCGAAGGACGCGGCCAGCACCAGGCCCGCCGTGGCGACGGCCGGCGCGGTGTGCCGTACGGCGCGGGCCACCGCCGCTCGGGCGGAGCCGGGCCCGTCCATCTCCTCCCGGATCCGGTCGCCGATCAGGATGTTGTAGTCGGTGCCGAGCGCCACCACGAAGAGGAACAACACCAGCGGCAGCGTGAAGTCGACGCCGGGCCGCCCCAGTCCGTGCTGGAACACCAACGTCGAGGCCCCCAGCGTGGCCGCGAAACCCAGCCCGACCGCGATCATCAGCACCACCGGCGCCAGCAGGCTCCGCAGCAGCACGAGCAGGATGATCCCGATCAGGACCGCCGCCACCGGGAAGATCACCCTGAGGTCCTCGTCCACCGCCACCGCGATGTCGGCGAAGATCGCGGCCGTGCCCCCGACGTGCGCCGCGGTACCCGCCGGCAGGTGTGCGCGCACCGTCTCCCGCACCGGTCCCGAGACCAGGTCACGAGCCTGCTGCGTGCCCGAACCGGCCGTCAGCGACAGGTCGATGCGCGCGGCGCCCCGGTCCTCGCTGAGCACGGTCGGCGCGACCCGGCCCACGCCCGGCACCTTCGCCAGCGCCCCGGCGAGGGCGGACACCCGCTCGGTGCTCAAGGGGACGCCGTCCTCGGCGGCGACGAACACGCCGGTCGGATCCGAGACCCCGGCGGGCAGGGACCGGGCGATCTCCTCCGCCGTCGCCACGGCGCCCGTACGCTCGCCGCCCGCGCCGCCCTGCCCGTAGTCCATGCGCATCCCGCTCAACCCCGCCGCGAGCGCCCCGAGCAGGGCCACCGAGGCGAGCACCAGCGCCAACGGACGCCGCGCCACCAGAGCGCCGAGCCGTCCGGCCGCGCCGACGGGGGGCTCGCGCCGCAGCGATCGGGACGGCCAGAACATCCCGCGCCCGGTGACGGCGAGCAGCGCGGGCATCAACGTCAGACTGCCCAGCAGCATCACCAGCACCGACACCGCGATCGCCGGACCCAGCACGCGGAACTGGCCGAAGGAGGCGATCCCGAGCGTGGCGAACGCGGCCACGATCGTCAGCGCCGCGGACGTCACGGCCGTCCCCACCCGGCCCGCGACCTCCCGGGCCGCGTCGCGGCCCGACTGCTCCGGGTGCGCGCGCAACCGTTCGCGGAAGCGGAACAGGAGGAAGAGGAAGTAGTCGATCCCGATGCCCACGAGCACCACGCTGATCAGCCCCGGAGTGGAAGGGGCCAGCCGGATGCCCGTCAGCAGGGAGGCGCCGACGACGACGCCCGTCGCCGCGCCACCGATGACGGCCACCGCGACCAGCGGGAGCAGCGCGGCCGCCGGGCTGCGGAACACCAGCACGTGCAGCAGCACGATCAGCCCGGTCATCACCGCCCCCACCACCGTCGTACGCGTCTTCTCCGCGTCGGCCGTGTCCACGACCGTGGCCGGCCCGCCGGTGAAGCCGGTCCGCAGGCCCGCTTCCCCGAAGGCGTCACGGGCGTGGTCCCGGAAGGCCCGGTAGGTGTCCTGCACCCCCGGGTCCGCCGGGTTGCCCGTCAGCTCCACCGACACCAGCCGGAAGGCGCGGTCCGGCGCCGTCAGGCGTCCGCCGAACACGGGCACCTGCGAGTGGTCCTGCGCCAAGGGCATGGTGTCCTCGGTGACGGGCATCGTGATCCGCTCGCGCGCCAGTCGGTCGGTCACCTCGTCCACGCGCCGCTCGTCGGCGGCGGAGAGGGCGGCCCCGTCACCGCGGGCCACCAGGACCGTCAGCGGGTCGGAGTCCGGGCGCACCCCGAAACTCTCCTCGGCGATCTTCAGCGCGGCCGCCGAATCGTAGTGGGCGGGCAGGAAGTCGCCGTTGCCCGTCTGGGTCGCGCGGAAGACGAACGCCTGACCCATGATGGTCAGCGCGATGCCCAGCACCGCCCACAGGGCGATCACCTTCCACGGATTCCTCGTCGAGCATCCCGTCAGGGCGCGGATCACTTGTCTCCTCCGGTCCGTGAAGACCGCGCCGGACAACCCGGTCGGTCCCTTCAAGACCATCAGCGGACGGGCCCGTCGTCGTCCGGGCGCAGGAGGATCTCCGCACCGGGACCACGGTCGTGGCGCCCGCCCCGACCAGGACCGGAGTCCCGGTCGCGGACCCGACCCCGGGCCGGTGGTCGGGGCGCCGGCCGGTGCCAGAATGGATCCACGGATTCCGGGCGCGGCGGGCCCGGCACCGGCCGGGCGCCGCGGCCCGTGGGGGAGGACCCGACACATGAGCACGCGCACCGACAAGCCCGCGTGGACGCGCAACGACGCCCTGGTGGCGGTCGGGGCCGCCGCCGCCGACCTGCTGGGTTTCGCCGTCACCAGCCAGTTCGACGGCAACCCCCTCGGGATACCGGCGGCGTTCGCGCTGGTCCTCTCCGGACTGACCCTGATCCTCCGTCACCGCCGGCCGGTGCTCGTCCTCGCGGCCGTCCTCGCCCTCGGAGTCGTGGTCAACACGGCCGGGCCGGTCGCACCGCACTTCGGCCTCGGCCTGGTCATCGCCCTGTACACGGTCGCCCGGAGCTGCCGGCCCGCCGTGGTGGTCGCGGCGGGCCTGGTGGCCGTCCCGGCGCCCTCGATGGGACAGGGCGGGATGCTGCTCCCCGGCGGGTGGGGCGTGCTCGCCAACGCGGCCGCCGCCGTGATCGTCGTCGGGGCCGCCCTGGTGGTGAACCACCGGCAGCGGGAGGCCGAGGTCCACCGCGCCCTGGGTGCCGAGCGGGCCCTCGCCGAGGAACGTCGGCGCATCGCCCGGGAACTGCACGACATCGTCGCCCACCACATCACCACCATGCAGCTGATGGCCGGCGGTGCGCGGGCCAACCTCGCGCACGACCCCGAGGCCGCCCGCGAGGCCCTCGTCACGCTGGAGGGCTCCGGGCGGATGGCCCTGGGCGAGATGCGCCAACTGCTCGACGTCCTGCGGGCCGGTGAGGAACCGGAATCGGGCCTGCCCGCCCCGCAGCCGGGGGCCGACGACCTGGCCCGGATCGTCACCGAGGCCCGGCTCGCCGGCATGGACACCGAGCTCACCGTCGACGGAACCGTACGTCCGCTGCCGCCGACGGTCGGCCTCACCGTGTTCCGGGTCGTCCAGGAAGCCCTGACCAACGCCCGCAAGCACGCGGGGAACTCCCGGGCCCGGGTACGGCTGACGTACCGCCCCGACGAGGTCACCGTCGAGGTCCGCGACGGCGGCACCGGCCGGGCCGCGGGGGACGGCAGCGGTCCGGGTACGAGCCACGGCCCGGGCGCCCAGGCCGGCCGGCGCACCGCGGCTTCGCGGGCCCCGGGACGCGGCGGGTACGGTCTGATCGGAATGCGTGAACGCGTCGCCCTGCAGGGCGGCACCCTGGAGGCCGCCCCGATGGACGGGGGCGGGTTCCGGGTCGCGGCCCGGCTCCCGGTGGCACCGGGAGCCGGCGCCGCCGAAGGAGAGGAACACCACCGATGATCCGCGTGCTCATCGCCGACGACCAACCCCTCGTGCGGCGGGGCCTGGCCCTCATCCTGGCCCCCGAACCGGACGTCGAGGTCGTGGGCGAGGCCGAGAACGGCGCCGAGGCCGTCGACCTCGCCGTTCGACTGGAGCCCGACGTGGTCGTCATGGACATCCGGATGCCGGTCCTCGACGGCGTACAGGCCACCGAACGGCTCGCCGCCGCCCGGCCCGGCTCCCGGGTCCTGGCCCTGAGCACCTTCGACATGGACGAGTACGTGGTGGCCGCGCTGCGCGCCGGCGCCTACGGCTTCCTGCCCAAGGACGTGTCCCCGGAAGAGCTGATCGCGGCCGTCCGCACCGTCCACGCGGGCGAGGCCGTCGTCGCCCCCCGCCTGCTCACCCGACTCATCTCCACCTACGTACGGGCCCCTTCGCGCGAGCCCCGACCCGTGCCGGACGCGCCCACCGGCCTCACCCCCCGTGAGCTGGAGATCTGGCGGCTGCTCGCCCGCGGCCTCGACAACGCCGCCGTGGCCGCCGAACTCGACATCAGCGTCTCCACCGTGAAGAACCACATCACCGGCATCTTCACCAAGCTGGGCGTCCGCGACCGCGCCCAGGCGGTGATCGCCGCCTACGAGTCGGGGCTGGTCGAGGCCGATCGGAGGGCCACTTGATCACCATGTGCCCCGCAGGACCCGAATCCGTCCGGCGCCCGAACCGCTGACCAGCGAAAACACTGGACGATTCGCCCGTGCGGAGGAAGGGGCCCGCATGGCACAGTGCCAGGAGCACAACCGTCGTACCAGGGAGCCGCCATGCGTGACCCGCACTCCATGCCGTCGGTCCTCACGGCCGCGCCCGAAGGCCGGACCCGGCCGAGCCCGCTGCCCGACTGCCCGGTGTGCGTCGAGGTCCCGGAGCGGATCTCCTGGCGCCAACGGCCCGGCGAACCCGTCGTCCTGGTCTTCGAGCCCTGCGGCCACCGCCACACCTCACCGGCGCCCCCCGTTCTCGCGGTGACCCCGCCCCCACCGTTCACGCGCTGAGCGCGGCGGCGCCCCGCGGCGCGAAATCCTCCTCCCCGAGGACCTCGATCCCCGCCCCCAACGGGCGAGGGGCCGACGGCCCGGCGGCCCCGTCACCGTCCACCCGGTCGGTGTGCTCCGGATAGTGGGCCTCGTAGGCCTGGATCAGGGACACGAGCAGCTCGAAGGAGGCGTCGTCGAGCGGGGATTCGCCCGAGCCGTAGGAGGCGGCGGACACCCGGACGACCGCGGCGATGGCGTCGGCGTACTCATCACGGTCGGCCGTGTCGGGAGCGGTGGTGTGCGTCATGTCGTGATGCTGGCGCAGTGGTCTGACAATCGGCCCGCAGGCGGCCCGCGTCCGCCGCGGTGCCCCTGGTCCGTCGGGCACGCCCGGTCCTCGTATCGTGTACCCGAGCCGCTCACCGGCGCGGCAGAAGACGGAGAACCCCTGATGGACGTGCAGCACTTCGAGCGGATCACCGCGTTCATCGAGGCGCGGCTGACGCCGCTGTTCGACGCGGAGACCGGAAGTGAGCGCGGTTTCGCGATGGACGACACCTCCCGGGCCCTGCGCGCCCTGCGCAACAGCGTCCTGGAGGCCGGCGCGGTGAAGGGTCTCATCGAGAAGCGGGAGACGGCCGAGCCGCGTCTGCGCACCGTCATCGACCAGTCGGTGGAGCACCACTGGGACGTGCTGCGCGGCATCGCCCGGCAGTGGGAGGACCACACCGACTTCCGCCGCGAGTTCAAGCGGCACGCCTGGGAGCTCGACGAGGCCCCCGCGCAGGTCTGAGAGCGCGGCTACTAGGGCCCCCCGACGCAGTGCGTCCGGGGGTCCCGTCATGGGATCGTCACCGGCCGGGGTCGTCACTGGCTGGGGGCGCCGCCGATCAGGTAGTCGACGCGGCGTCGCAGACCGCTCCAGCGGCGGTCGTGCCGGTACGCGCGCTTCATCGTGCGGGCCCGCGCCCTCGGCCGGCGCCGGTAGAAGCGGCGGGCCCAGGGGGACACCGGGCGGGCCAGTCGCAGCGCCGCGACCATGGCGATCAGCGGCACCACCGCGCCGAGCACGGCCATCCGGGGCTTGCCCTTGAAGAGAGCCACCACGGCGAACAGCAGGTTGAGCACCACCGTCGACACCAGCGTCATCCGGCTCTGCTTCTCGTCCGGGGTGAGCCCGTCCACGCCGAGCGGCAGGAACCCGCAGAGCAGGAACGAGGCGAGGGCCGTGGTGAGGATGACCACCTCGATGCTGATCGTGCCCTCCTTGGTCCAGTAGACGTCGCTCAGGTGCAGGATCAGCGCGAACTCGTCGAGGACGAGTCCCGTCCCCATCCCGAAGAGCACGGCGGCGAGCGCCGACCCCCAGCCCGTGCGGCCGCCGCCGATCGCGGTGAACCCGCCGACGGTCATCAGCACCACGCCGGGCACGGCGTGGTGGACGTGCATGCCGCCCGGCGTGACGTTGCGGAACGGCCCCTTCCCGGCCCGGATCATCCGGGTGATGACCCGCGTGATCGCGAACGTCAGCACGAAGGCGGACAGGGCCAGCAGCAGGGGCAGCTTGCCCGGTTCGAGGATGTTTCGGTACCACCAGTCGCCCATGCCGTCACCCTCCCGGGCGGGGTCCGCGCGCGCATCGCGGAAGCCGCCGTTCGGGCGCGCCGTGTGAGGACCGTTGACAAACCGGTGACCTGATAGAAACCTGTCACCCTGATCCACGCAAGGAATCAACGAGATCCCTCAAAATCTTGCGCAGAGATCGAGATTAGTCGGCAGGTCCTCGCCCCACCCTTCTGGAACAGAGGCCCCCATGAGATGGAAACGACACGGCCGCACGCTCGTAGGCGGCCTGCTGCTCGGCGCCCTGACCGCCCTCGGACCGACCCCCACCGGCGCCGCGGCCGGACCCGCCGCGCCCGCCGCGGGCACCGTCAACCTCGCCCTGGGGCGCCCCGCCACGGCCGGCGGCTCCCTCGGCGGCTACCCCGCGACCGCCGTCACCGACGGCAGCCAACAGACGTACTGGGAGGGGCCCACCGGCGCCTTCCCGCAGTGGCTCCAGATCGACCTCGGGGCCGGCACCACCGTGGACGAGGTGGTGCTGAAACTGCCCACCGCCTGGGAACGCCGCACCCAGACACTGAGCCTCCAGAGCAGCGCCGACGGCGCCACCTTCACCACGCTGGCCGCCTCCGCCCCCAAGGTCTTCGACCCCGCGCAGGCCAACAAGGTGTCCCTCGGCCTCGGCTCGGCCCCCGCCCGCTACCTCCGCGTGAACGTCGCCGCCAACAGCGGCTGGAACGCCGCCCAGATATCCGAGTTCGAGATCTACGGGGCGAGCGACCCCGGTGACCCGGGCGATCCCGGCGACCCGCCCCCGACCGGCACCAACCTGGCCCGGGGCAAGCCCATCGAGGCCACCTCCACCACGCAGTCCTACGTCGCCCCGAACGCCAACGACGACAGCCCGAGCACCTACTGGGAAGCCGCCCAGCAGAGCTCGTCGCTGACCGTCCACCTCGGGGCCAACGCCGACCTCGCCGGAGTCGTCGTGCGGCTCGACCCCGACGCCGCCTGGGCGGCACGGACCCAGAACTTCGAGGTCCTCGGCCGTGAGCAGGCAGCCACGGCGTTCACCACCCTGCGCGCCCGCGCCGACCACTCCTTCAACCCCGGGACGAACGGCAACACGGTGACCGTGCCGGTCAGCGGCCGCTTCGCGGACGTCCAGCTGCGCTTCCACGGCAACACCGGCGCCCCCGGGGCCCAGGTCGCCGAACTCCAGGTCGTGGGAACGGGCGCCCCCAACCCCGACCTGACCCTCACCGACCTGACCTGGTCACCGTCGGCGCCCTCCGAGACGGACGCCGTCACGGTGAACGCCACCGTCCGCAACGCGGGCAACGCCCCCGCCGCGGCGACCACCGTACGGATCAGCCTGGAGGGCGTCGTCGCGGGCGGCGCCCCCGTCGCCGCGCTGGCGGCGGGCGCCTCCGTCACCGTGCCGGTCGCCGTCGGCAAGCGTCCCGTGGGCCGCTACACGGTGTCCGCCGCCGTCGACCCCGAGGGCACCGTCGCCGAGTCGGACGACAGCAACAACAGCCGCAGCGGCGCCGGCCCGCTGGTGGTCGGCCAAAGCCCCGGCCCCGACCTGGAAGTCACCGGGATCACCCCCGACCCCGCCACTCCGGCCGTCGGAGCCAAGGTGACCTTCACCGCGGCCGTGCACAACCGCGGCACCGCCCCGGCGCCCGCCAGCGTCACCCGGCTCACCGCCGGCGCCGTCACCCTGAACGGGAACACCCCGGCCGTGGCCGCCGGGGCCACCGTCACCGTCGCGCTCGACGGCAGCTGGACCGCGACCGGCGGCGGCGCGACCCTGACCGCCACCGCCGACGCCACGGGCGTCGTCACCGAGACCAACGAGAACAACAACGTCCACTCCCGCTCGATCGTGGCCGGCCGCGGCGCCGCCGTCCCGTACACCGAGTACGAGGCGGAGGCCGCCCGCCACACCGGGACCCTGCTGCGGAGCGACCCCGAGCGGACCTTCGGCCACACCAACTTCGCCACCGAATCCTCCGGCCGCGCCTCGGTCCGGCTCTCCGCGACCGGCCAGTACGTCGAGTTCACCTCCACCCAACAGGCCAACTCCATCGTCGTGCGCAACTCCGTGCCCGACGGCCCCGCCGGCGGCGGAGCCGCGACCACCCTCAGCCTCTACGCCGACGGCACCTTCGTCCGCAAGATCGACCTGTCCTCCAAGCACAGCTGGCTGTACGGCGCCACCGACAGCCCCGAGGGCCTCACGAACACCCCTCAGGGCGACGCCCGCCGCCTGTTCGACGAGTCCCACGCCCTGCTGGAGCGCAGCTACCCGCCGGGTACCAAGTTCCGGCTCCAGCGGGACGCCGGGGACGACGCCGCCTACCAGATCGTCGACCTGATCGACCTGGAACAGGTCGCCCCGCCGACCGCCAAGCCCGCCGAGTGCACCTCGATCACCGCCTACGGGGCCGTCCCCAACGACGGCATCGACGACACCGACGCCCTCCAGCGCGCCGTCACCGACGACCAGAACGGCCGCATCGACTGCGTGTGGATCCCGGCCGGCCAGTGGCGTCAGGAACAGAAGATCCTCACCGACGACCCGCTGAACCGGGGCCAGTTCAACCAGGTCGGCATCCGCGACGTCACCGTCCGCGGCGCCGGAATGTGGCACTCCCAGCTGTACGCGCTGACCCCGCCCCACCAGGCCGGCGGCATCAACCACCCGCACGAGGGCAACTTCGGTTTCGACATCGACGAGAACACCCGGATCTCCGACCTCGCCATCTTCGGCTCCGGCACCATCCGCGGCGGCGACGGCAACGCCGAGGGCGGCGTGGCACTCAACGGCCGCTTCGGCAAGAACACCAAGATCACGAACGTCTGGATCGAGCACGCCAACGTGGGTGCCTGGGTCGGCCGTGACTACGACAACATCCCCGAACTCTGGGGACCGGGCGACGGCGTCGAGTTCACCGGCGTCCGGATCCGCGACACGTACGCGGACGGCGTGAACTTCGCCAACGGGACGAGGAACTCCACCGTCTTCAACTCCTCGTTCCGCAACACCGGCGACGACGCCCTCGCCGTGTGGTCCAGCCGCTACGTGAAGAACACGGCCGTCGACATCGGCCACGACAACCACTTCCGCAACAACACCGTCCAACTGCCCTGGCGGGCCAACGGCATCGCCGTCTACGGCGGCTACGGCAACACGATCGAGAACAACCTGGTCTCCGACACCATGAACTACCCGGGCATCATGCTCGCCACCGACCACGACCCGCTGCCGTTCTCCGGGCAGACCCTGATCGCCAACAACGGCCTCCACCGCACGGGCGGCGCCTTCTGGGGCGAGGCCCAGGAGTTCGGCGCGATCACCCTCTTCGCCTCGGGCCAGGACATCCCCGGGGTGACCATCCGTGACACCGACATCAGCGACTCCACCTACGACGGGATCCAGTTCAAGTCCGGCGGCGGCAGCGTGCCGAACGCCGTGATCGACCACGTCCGCATCGACCGGTCGAACAACGGAGCCGGCATCCGGGCCCACGGCGGCGCCCGCGGCAGCGCCGACCTCACCGGGGTAACCATCACCGGATCGGCCGACGGCGACGTCCTGGTCGAACCGGGATCACAGTTCGTGATCCGCGGCCGAGCCGGGTAGCGGACGCCCGCACGGGACCCGGGTCAGGCCCTCGCGCCGCTCGGGTCCTCCCGCCGGGCCGCCCCTTCCCGGGCGGCCCGGCGGCGCAACGCGTCCTCGTCGGTGGCGGCGTCGTACGAGATCAGCTTGGGCAGCAGCGCCGCCAGCACGGCCACGGACGCCACGCAGGCGAGGCCGCCACTCCAGAACGCCGGCTGGGTCCCGGTCCACCCGGCCATGGTGCCCGCCCGGACCTGGCCGAGCTGCGGACCGACGCTGTACGAGAGCACTTCGATCCCGGCGAGCCGCCCCCGCAGCTCCTCGGGGATCGTCTGGTTCCAGATCGTGGCCCGGCCCAGCCCGCTGAGCATGTCGCCCGCGCCCGCCACCGCCAGGCAGGCCAGCACGATCCAGATGCCGGAGAACCAGCCGGCCGCGGCGATCGCCAGCCCCCAGACGGCCGCCCCGAAGACCACGAGGAGTCCGTGCCGGCGCACCCGGGACACCCAGCCGCTGGTCATGCCCAGCAGCAAGGAGCCCACGGCGCCGGCGGCGTACATCAGACCCAGTGCCCACACCGCGTCCAGCTCGTCCGCGAGGAAGGGGAGGATCGCGTTCGGGAAGGCGAAGAACATCGCCGCCAGGTCCACCGCGTACGTGCCGAGCAGCACCGGTCGGCTCCACGCGTACCGCGCGCCCTCCCCGATCGCCCGCAGGGACGGCCGTACGGCGCCCCCCACCGGCGGCGCCGGCCGCAACCGCAGGCACAGCAGCACCGACACGAAGAAGCCCGCCACCGTCACCGCGTACGCCGGGGCGTAACCGGCCCAGGCGACGACCACACCGGCCAACGCCGGCCCGGCGATCGCGCCGAACTGGTAGCGGAGCCCGTTGAGGGCGGCCGCCGCGGACAACTGGTCGTGCGGCACGATACGCGCCATCAGCGAATCCAGCGCCGGCCGCTGAAGACCGGTCAGCGCCGACACACCGGCCGCCACCACGTACAGCGGCCACAGCAACGGATCCGGGAGCAGCGCGTTGACCAGCAGGATCAGCGCCAGCAACCCCAGCCCGGCCTCGGTCAGCAGGATCAGCCGCCGCCGGTCGACCGCGTCGGCCAGCGCGCCCCCGTACAGCCCGCAGACCACCAGCGGGACGAGTTCGACGGCGCCCATGGCGCCGACCGCGAGCGGCGAGTCCGTGAGGTGCTTGATCTGGAGCGGCAGCGCGATCATCGCCATGAACGAGCCGAAGAACGTGACGGTGCCCTGGTAGAAGAGCAACCGGAAGTCGCGGCTCGACCGCCAGGGGGCGAGATCGGGCAGCACGGCGCTCCAACGGGAAGTACTCACGACGGGCCATCGTCCGTGTCCCGGCGCGCCCCGGCAAGGCATTTTCTCCCCGGACGGGCGAAATCAGCCGCCGCCGCGTGGCAGGTCCCACCCGACGTGGCAGGCATGAACCATGCCGACGGTGTCCCCGCTCCTGCGTACGGTCGCGTCCTACGCCTGGCGCCTCCTGGTCGTCGGCGCGGCCGTGTACGCGGTGTTCGCCCTGCTGGGCCGCTTCCACGAGATCGCCGTGGCGCTGTTCCTCGGGCTGATCCTCACCGCGCTGCTCGGTCCGCCCACCCGCGGCCTCACCCGCTTCCTGCCCGGCTCCCTCGCCGTCGCGATCACCCTGGTCGGCACCGCGGTGCTGCTCGTGGGGGTGCTCGCGCTGGTCGGCGAGGCGGTGGCGGGGGAGAGCACCACCTTGGTCCGCGAGTTCCGCGAGGGCCTCGACAGCATCGAGGAGTGGCTGGAGCGGCCGCCGTTCCGGGTGAACCCCGAGGCGCTCTCCGACGTCCAGTCGAAGGTCGGCGCGTTCCTCTCCAGCCACCGCTCGACGCTGCTCAGCACCGCCGTCAGCGGGGCCGGCCACCTGGTGCAGGTGCTGACGGTGCTGGCCCTCGCCGCCTTCTCGTCCGTCTTCTTCCTGCACGGCGGGGACCGGCAGTGGTCCTGGTTCTGCGCGCAGCTGCCCGAGCCGGCGCGCGAGCGCGTGGGCGTCGCGGGACGCGCCGCCTGGCGCACCTTCACCGGGTACACGCACGGGATCGTGCTGGTCGCGGCGACGAACGCGGTGCTCGTCGGGGTGGCGCTGTACTTCCTCGGCGTGCCGCTGGCGGTGCCGCTCGCGCTGCTGGAGTTCTTCGCCGCGTTCGTCCCGCTCGTCGGATCCCCCGTCGCGCTGGGCGTCGCCGCCGTGGTCGCCCTGGCGGCGAAGGGCCCGTTCGTCGCGGCCCTGGTGGTCGCGCTGATCGTCGTCATCGGCCAGATCGAGGGCCACCTGCTGCACCCCCTCGTCATGAGCCGGGCGGTACGGCTGCACCCGCTGGTCGTGGCCGTCTCCGTGGTCGCCGGGGCCATCGCCGCCGGCGTGGTCGGCGCGGTGGTCGCCGTCCCGCTGGTGTCGGTGCTCTGGTCGGTGCGCACGGCCCTGCGCGCACACGCCGCGCTCAACCCGGCTCCGGTGGCCGGCACGGACGGCTGAGCGGGCGCCGGCCCGCGCGCGCGGGGGAGGAGGACTCCCTACCGTAAGACGTGGAGGTGGTCGTGATGGCCGAGCACGGTGGTGGACCCGCGGCGCGCGAGCTGGAGGACGGCAGGCTGCTGAGGGAGCTGGAGACGATCCATCGCACGCGCCACGAGACGCTGCTGCACGGGTCGGACGAGGCGCTCGCCACGCACACGCAGCGACTCAAGGAGCTGGAGGACGAGTACCTCCGCCGCCATCCGCGGCGCGCCCCGGCCGCCGCCCGCACGCGCTCGGGCGCCCGGGCCCGAGGGGCGGAGGACTGACCGGAAACTGGTCCGCCCCGCGAATGCGCGGGGCGGCGTTCGGCTTTTGCCCGTCGGCGAGCCGCCCAAACCAGGGCCCGCCCCGGAGGGAACCGCACGGGGCCGGGGGAGAACCGGCGGCGGCTACCTGACCGGGGCGAGCAGGGCGTCGAAGACGGCCGGCAGCCGCTTCCACCCCTCGCGCCCGGCGTCGTACTCGGCGTCGGTCAGCAGACAGGAGTCCAGCAGCTCGCGCAAGCCGTCCCGGTCGAGACCGGGGGACGTGAACACGAGGTGCTGACAGCGGTCGCCGTGCTCGGGATGCCAGCCGAGGGCGGCCGCCGCCCGCCGGACGGGGGGAACCAGCTCCCAGGCGGCGTCCGGGAGGGAGGCCAGCCAGGGCCCGCCGTCCTCCACGCAGAGCGCCCCGCCAGCGGCGTCCCAGGACAGCAGCGCGTCGGGCCGGTCGGCGAGCCAGAACCGGCCGCGGCTGCGGGCCGCGCCGGCGGCGAGGTCCTCCAGGGCGGCGTGGAGACGTTCCGGGTGGAAGGGTCGGCAGCGGTGCCAGACCAGGGTGGCCACCCCGGCCTCGTCCGCGTCCTGCGGCAGCAGCGCGCAGGCCGGGTGCTGCGAGGCCGCCGCCGCTTCGGTGTCGAATCCGGCGAAGGCGAGCCGGGTCAGCTCCGGTGACCCGGCGGCCACCCGCTGGGCGGTCGGGTGGAGCTGCGTCAGCAGGGCGCGGTCGGTGGGGTCGGCCGCCGGGTTGTCGACGAGGGCGAGGACGGCCGCGTACTCCAGCTGCCGGGCCCAGGTGTCACCGACGGTCCGCCGGTCGGTGGTCGAGGCGGCCAGACCCGCCTCCACCAGGTCGTCCCCGTTGGTCAGGCAGGGCAGGACCAGCGCCGGGTCGACGGCGGTCACCACGTTGGACAGCTCCAGGTGGCCCCTGCCGTGCACGGCGATCACCTCGGCCATGGCCCGGGGCTCGACCGAGTCCCACAGTTCGAGCACGGCCAGCGGGGTCGTCCCGCCGGCCGCGAGCCGGAGCAGCTCGGGAACCAAGTCCTCGCGCAGCGCGCAGCAGGCGCAGTCGTTGACCAGGGGGGTCTGCTCGCAGGTCAGGGGACCCGACGCGTCGCGCACGGTGCGCCGTACGGTGCCCCGCGCGGCGGCGGAGAGGTCGTGGTGCAGGGCGACGCTGCCGGAGACGGCGGCCAGCAACCCGTCCACCACGGCGGTGCGGGCTTCGGCGTGCAGGCCGCCGACGATCAGTACGGGCAGGCTCACGCGCCGCTCCCGTACCTAGGGCGGGAGGGGGAGGGGTGGAGGGATGACGGCACGAGGTCTCCTTCGGGGTGGTCGGGCGGGGCAGGGACGGAAGGGCGGCGCGGGCGGGCGCCGGGGTCAGCGGTCCTCACGGAAGTCGACGTGTCGCCGGGCCACCGGGTCGTACTTGCGCAGGGTCAGCCGGTCCGGGTCGTTGCGGCGGTTCTTGCGGGTGACGTAGGTGAAGCCGGTCCCCGCCGTGGAGCGCAGCTTGATGACCGGGCGTACTTCGTTGCGAGCCATGGAACGAGTATATGGCAATGACAGTCGTTTTCAATAAGTCGTCTTGAGGGCTTCTTGGGAGCTCTAAAGTGAGCGCCCTTTGCATCGGATGAGACAAATTTGTATCATCCGAGTCGAAGGAGGCTCATCATGGCGAACGAAGAACGGCTACAGGAGGACGCTCCGGCGCGCTCCCGCACGGGCGAACGCACGTCCGGGCCGGGCCCCGATCCCGCCTCCCCCACCGCCTGCGGCCACACCTCGGCCCGTCACCACACCTCCACCCGCCACCGACCCGTGCACCACACCGAACGGAACCCCATGCGCACCCCCACGCCGGACCCGCGTCGCTGGATCGTCCTCGCGATCCTGTCCGGCAGTCTCCTGCTCATCTCGATGGACACCACGATCCTCAACGTGGCGTTCCCCTCGCTCGTCGCCGACCTCCAGCCCGGCGCCGTCCAGCAGCTGTGGATCATCGACATCTACGCCCTGGCGCTGTCCGGCCTGCTCGTGACCGCAGGCGCCCTCGGTGACCGCTGGGGCCGCAAACGGCTGCTCATGGCGGGGTTCGGCATCTTCTCCGTCGCCTCGCTCATCGCCGTGTTCTCCACCGAGGCCTGGCACGTCATCGCGGCCCGCGCCCTGCTCGGCATGGGCGGCGCGGCCATCATGCCGTCCACCCTGTCGATCCTGCGCAGCGTCTTCACCGACGCCAAGGAACGCGCCTTCGCCCTCGCCGTGTGGGCCGCCGTGTTCGGTGGCGGCATGGCCTTCGGGCCCGTCGTCGGCGGCTTCCTGGTCCAGGACCACGGCTGGCACTCCGCGTTCCTCCTCAACCTCCCCGTCGCCGCGCTCATCGTCGCCGCCGGACTGCGCTACCTCCCCGAATCGCGCGCCCCGCGCGGCGCCGGCCGCTGGGACTGGTGGGGCGTCGGCCAGTCGATCGTCGGCATGCTCGCCCTCGCGGGCGGCATCAAGCAGCTCGGCAAGAGCGGCGTCGCCGACCCGCTGCCCTGGGCCCTGTTGATCCTCGCCGCCGTCGCGCTCACCGTGTTCGTCCGCCGCCAGCTCCGGCTGGAGGACCCGCTGCTCCAGGTCCGGCTGTTCGCCAAGCCCGCCTTCAGCGTCGCCGCGACCGCGATCTTCCTGCCGATGGTGGGCATGGGCGCGATCCTGTTCCTCGTCACCCAGTGGTTCCAGTACGGCCAGGGCTACACCCCGCTGGAGGCCGGGCTGCGCCTGCTGCCCGCGCCCCTCGCACTGATCTGCGCCTCGATGGTGGCCCCCACGCTCATGCAGCGCTTCCCGATCCGGCACGTGCTCGGCGCCGGACTGCTGGTCCTGGCGGCCGGTATGGCCCTGCCCTGGGCCGTCCAGCAGTTCACCGCACTCGGCTACCCCGCCTTCGCGGTCGCGCTGACCGTGATGGGGCTGGGCGCGGGCATGGCGACCACCGTCGCCTCCGTCACCCTGGTCTCCGCCGCCCCCGCGGAACAGGTGTCCAGCGCCGCCGCGATCGAGGAGACCTGCTACGAACTGGGCTCCGCGATGGGCGTCGCCATCCTCGGCAGCACGGCAGCCGCCCTCTACCGGGGCAACCTGCCCACCCTCCCCCTCGACGGCCCCACCACGAGCGCCGTACGGGACTCCGTCGGCGAAGCGGCGCACGTCGCCGAGCAACTCGGCGGCTCCGTCGGCGAGGCCCTGCTCCACACGGCCTCGCAGGCCTACACCCTGGCCATCACCCCGGCGTTCCTGATGGCCGGAGCCCTGGCCGTCGCCGCGGCCGTGACCACGTGGGCGATGATCCCGCGCGACCTGCGGCCCACCGACGACCACTGATCGGCCTCCGCGCCCCGCCCGCTCCCGTCGCCGCCCTCACCGCGGCGGCGGGAGCGTCTTCGTCGAGGGCGCGTACGGGGCCACCGGTGGCGCGTACGGCGCCGACCGCGGTCGGAACGCGGGCGCGGCCGGCGCCGGACCCAGCGTGGTCGTCCCCGGCGCCGCCCGGTGCCCCAGGCCCGTGCGGTACGCGTCCAGGGCCGCCTCCGTGCGCCCCGTACGCCGCAGCAGATCGCCCAACAGTCGGCACAGATCGGCGAGGTCCCCGCCCGCGCCGCTGCGCTCCAGCAGGGCGAGCGCCCGTACGTAGTGCTCCTCCGCCTCCTCCGTCAGCCCCCGCTCCTCCGCGATCAGCCCCAGCAGCCGGTGCGCGCCGCCCGCATGCACGCCCCCCGGGCCCGCCACCGGCCCGGCGCCCGGCCCCAGCAGGGCCGACACCAGCTCGGTGGCCTCCGCGTACCGGCCCAGCCGCCGCAGCACGTCGGCGAGCTCGACCTCCACCTGCGCCGTGTACAGGGCCGCCCGCTTGGCCGTGAGCATCTCCCGCGCCGTACGCAACTCTCGCTCGGCCGACTCCAGTTGCCCGTGCTGCGCCTGGACGTAACCGCGCATCCAGTGGCAGTGCGCCAGATCCGTCCGCAACCGCAGCTGCCGGTAGACCGCCTGTGCCTTGGCGAGCGAGGCGTCCGCGTCGGCCACCCGCCCCTCCGCGAGGAACGTCCGAGCGACCTGCCGGTGCAGGCCCGCCACCAGCGCCGGGTCCCCGACCTGTGGGGCCAGCGCCAACGCCAACTCGGCCGCGTGCGCCGCGCGGGCATGGGCGCCCATGTCGATGTACGGCCCGATGACCGCGGCGTAGAGCAGCAGCAGCGCTTCGGGATCGGCCAGCCCCTCCGCGTTCAGCGCGTCGATGGCCGACTCCAACAGGTAGCAGGCGTAGCGCAGTTCGCCCGCCAGCAGGTGCGCGACGGCCCGGCCCCGGATCGGGCGGGCCCGGCGGGTGAGCGGCTGGTCGGCCAGCAGTGCCTCGGCCTGTTCGAAGCGGGCGATGGCCTGAGGCAGCCGGCCCGCCTCCAGCGCGCAGTCCCCGAGGCCCAGCAGCGCCTCGACCCGCTCGTCGGACAGCTCCAGTTCCTCCGCGTCGGCGAGCAGGCGCCGGAAGTGGTCGGAGGCCTCCTCGGCGGACCCGGTGGCCAGGGTCCGCTGGGCGTCGGTGAGTCCCAGCCGCAACTCCGTCGCCAGCCGGGCCGGACGCCCCGTCGCCAACTCCTCGTACGAGGTGCCCAGGCGCTCGGCGAGGAACCGCAGGGCGGTCTCCGAGGGGCGGACCTTGCCCGCCTCCAGGGTCGACACGTACGCCGGGGTGTAGGCGGGCTCCGCCAACTGCCGTTGCGTCAGCCCGCGTTCCGCGCGCAGCTGTTGCACTCGGCGTCCGATGTCGACCGGTTCATCCATGAAAACCCCCTGCTGTGCGGCGTGTCGTCGTGCGCCCACCAGTATTCAGCCGCGGTGGACCATTGCGCACGCCCCGCACGCCACCTAATTTAAGCAACCACTTCAACAGACTTACCTCTTCGTTTAACTTCCTTTTCCCGTGGAGGACTTGATGAGACCGGCCATCCGATCGACCCTGCGCGCGGCCCTCGCCGCAGCCTGCGCCGGCGCCGTCCTGCTGAGCGCCCCGGCGCCCGCACTGGCCGCCGACCCGCCCCGCCCCGGCGGGCGCGTCGAGGTCGAGATACCCGGGCCCGAACACGGAGCCGAAGCCGGATCCGGCCACGTCCTCGTACCGGCGACCACACCCGCCCCGGCGTCGCCCCGCCGCTCCGCGCCGCCGCGGAGCGGCGACGGCCGGGTCACCAAGATGATCGACCACGGGCCCACCGCGGACCGGCTCGACGTGGTCGTCGTCGGCGACGGCTACACCGCCGACCAACTCGACCGGTTCCACGCCGACGCCCGGGCCAAATGGGCCGAGGTCGAGGCCGTCGAGCCCTACGCCACCTACCGGACCCTCTTCAACGTGTGGACCGTGGACGCCGTGTCCGCGGAATCGGGGGTGTCCGGCGACCCCGACCCCGGCGCCGTCCGCGACACCGCGCTCGGCAGCCACTTCTGGTGCGAGGACATCGAACGGCTGCTCTGCGTGGATCAGCCGAAGGTGGACGCGTACGTCGCCCGGGCGCCCGAGGCCGACCTGGTCATCGTCCTCGCCAACAGCGCCAAGTACGGCGGGGCCGGCTACAACGAACCGAGTCCCACCCTCGGCTACGAGGGCATCTCCACCGCCTCCGCCGGCCACCCCAAGTCGGGCCAGGTCGCCATCCACGAGACCGGCCACTCCCTCGGCAAGCTCGCCGACGAGTACTTCTACCCGGGCGTCCCCGACTACGAGCGGTACACGGGACCCGAGCCCACCGACCCCAACACCTCCATCCTCGACGCCGCCCGCATGAAGGACCAGGGCGCCAAGTGGCACCGCTGGCTCGGCGAGACCTCGCCCGACGGTGGCACCGTCGGCGCGTACGAGGGCGGCGGTTACTACGCCGCCGGACTCCACCGCCCCACCGACAACTCGTTGATGAGGATCCTCGGCAAACCCTTCAACCTGCCCGGCGTCGAAGCGATGATCGCCGGCTTCCACCGCCACGCCAACGTCGTCACCCCGCTCACACCGACCGGCCGCACCCTGCGCCTGGGCCACACGGCACGCGCCGCCGTGCCCGACCTGGCCACCACCGACGGCCGTCGGATCGAGGTGCGCTGGTACCTCGACGGCCGCGAACTGCGCCGCTTCGCGGGCCGCACCGAGGTCCGCGTCGCCGAGCTGTGGCTGTTCGACCTGCGCGGGCACAAGCTGTCCGTGACCGCCCGGGACCGCACCGATTCCGTCCGCGATCCCGCGATCGCCCGAACCCTGAGCTCCACCGCCACCTGGGACGTACGCCTCTGAGCCGCCGGCCCGGGCGTCAGGCGCCGGCCGCGTACCGCCCGAAGTCGCGCGACAGGGCGGGCGGGGTCGGCCCGCCCGGTTCCAGCCGGCTCAGCAGGACCGTCACCGTCCCGGAGGACGGAACGACGTGCGCGGCGGTACCCGTCCCGTCGACCCGGCCGTAGCGCCCGGGCACGTTCCACGGGTTCCGCGGCACGATGTCGACGGAGCCGCCGAAGCCCCGGCCCTGGCCCTCCAGGACAGTTCGCCGCCCGACCGTTGGGCCGGCGTGAGCCGGGGCGAGTCCCGCGCCATCGGGGTCCCGCCACCGTGCTCGGCGTCACCGACCGCGACACCTGCGGTCCGCCCCTCCCCGGCGATCAGGGCCACCGCACCCGGCGGGCCGCCGTCACCCACGTGCGCTTCCAGGACCTCACGGAGACCGGTCATCGGATCACCTCTCATCGGGGAGTTCGGGAGGTCTCGGCGGCATCGGGCCCGTCGGTTCCCTCGGGCCCGCCGAACGGAGGCAGGGAGTCCCACAGGGCGCAGTGGTGCTCGGCCCGCGCGTCCACCGTCCGGATGCCGTCCGCGCCGGCCGCCAGGGACAGTACGGACGCCGGAGCGGGGGAGGGAGCGGCCGTGAGGGGCGGCCACGCGGGCGCGTTCGGCCCGTTCGGCGAACCGGTGCGGGCGAAGCGGGTCCAGTACTCCGTCATCCGCTCGGACAGAGCCCGTTGGGGCGGTGCCAGGTCGACGACACGGAAGAGATAGGGAAGTTCGAAGCCGTGCGTCGCGCCGAACGGGAACTCCGGGGACTGCGGCAGCGGCACGAAGACCGGCGCGTCCCGGTCGCTGAACCGGTAACCGTACGTGGGCACATGGCGGGCCAGCGCCCCGCTGTCTCGCAGTGCGGGGCAGGTGAACGAGGCGTCCGAGAGCAGGCCGGCCCAGGCGAGCGCGGCCGTCGGGTACCGGTTCGCCGGGTACGCCGCGCCGACGGCCGGCGCCGACGCCCCGAAGGACCGCACGAGCCGCTCCCGGTAGGCCCGTTCGTCGGGCACCGGGTACGAGGGCAGCACCTGGGACAGGAAGAGCCGCATCTCGTCCCGCGCAGTGCCCTGGACCACCGGCACCCGGTGGAACCGGCCCGACTCCAGCGCCCGGCGCGGGGCCAGGGGCAACGACCCGTTCCCGTACGACAGGGCCGAGAACCGCTCCATCAGCTCCGGCGTCGCCAACCGGGCGGCGTCCAGGCCGCGCAGGCAGTCGAGCGCGGCGCTCGACGGCCCGGCGCCGCAGCCCAGTTCACGCGCCGCCCCGGCGCCGGCCGCCACCGTGCGCCGCTCCGGGACGAACGGCTCGTAGACGGCGGGCGTCGGCAGCAGTGCGTACGGCGGCATCGTGGTCGAGCAGGACCCGCTCTGCGCGACCGCCCGCCCGAACAGGCCGGCCGAGGCGGGGGACACCAGGTGGGCGCAGACACTGAGGCCGCCCGCCGACACCCCGAACACCGTCACCCGGTCCGGATCGCCGCCGAAGGCGACCGCGTTCGCCCGGACCCAGCGCAGGGCGGCCTGTTGGTCGGCGAGGGCGAAGTTGGGGGCGCCGCCCAGCTCCGGATGCCCGAAGAGGCCGAAGACGCCGAGCCGGTAGTTGACCGTGACCACCACCACGTCGCCCCGCACGACGAGCGGCTCGGGCCGGTACGCGGCCCCCGAGCCGTCGCGGAAACCACCGGGGTGGAACCACACCATGACCGGCCGGCCCCGTCCCCGGCCCGCGGGGGTGGTGACGTTCAGGAACAGGCAGTCCTCCGAGCCGGTCGCCGCGGCCGGTCCGAGCGGCGGGAGCTGTACGCACGACGAACCGGGCGCCCCGGCATCGAGTACGGCCGGCCTGTGCGGCGCCGGGAGCGGCAGCCGCCAGCGCAGCGACCCGGTCGGCGGAGCGGCGTACGGGATCCCCTCGAAGGTCTCGTACGACCCGTGGGGGCGCCCCCGTACGGGCCCCTCGGAGGTGTCGACGACCGGTCGCTCCCCGCCCCGGGCCTGCGCCGCGGACGGGGCGGCGCCGAGCAGGAACGCGGCGGCCAACAGCACGGTGGGCACCCTCGACCGGAGGGATCCCGGCGGTCGGGCGGTTCCGGCCAGCGGCATGGTCTGTCCCCTCCTGAGCGGGTGCCCCGCCCACTGTGCGCGAGCACCGTGCCCGGGTCGGGGTCGGGGGCGGCGTGTCCGGCGGGCGGTTGGCCCGACCCCCGTTTGCCCGCCCCGAATGGCGCAGTGCGCGGACGTCCGGCTGAATGTAACAAAGCGTGCGCTTCCCGTGACGCACGATGACCGGCGCGCGACGTGTAGACCCGTGCGTTGGCGAACGGAGCTTGCGATGAATGACCCCAGCACCCTCGCGACCACGGCACACGACGACCGCGACGGGCCTCCCCTCGCCCCGTACCCGACCACCGGACCGGCCGCGGCCGCGGTCCCGTCCGGGCCGCCCGATCCGGTGCCCGTGGGCATGGCGCCGCTCGAAGCGGTCACGGCGGGCCTGGCGCCGCCCGCGGTGGTGGCGGCCGGCCCGCTGCCGACGGCCCCATCGGCGCCCGCGCCCCAACCGGCCCTGACGCCCCACCCGGCGGCACCGGCCCCGGTCACACCGGTCACCCCGGTCACACCGGTCACCCCGGTCACGCCCGTCGTCCCGGTCACGCCGGTCAACCCGGTCGCGCCGGCCACCGCGACCGCGCCGACCCCCGCGTCCACACCGACCCCCGACCGGGCGGCCCCGACCGGCCCGGCCGATTCCGTCGTGCCGAGCGGCGAACCCGCCGCATCGGACCACGACGCCCACACCGAGGCCATACGGACCCTGCTGGAGACCGCGGCCACCTGTCGTCCCGTCGAAGAGGTCATCGCGTTGGTGAACCTCCTCAAGCAGACCGGCCAACTCCCCAACCCCGGACACGAGGCGCTCCGCGCGGCCGCCGTGTCCCGGCCCGTCCACGAGGTCCGGCACCTGCTCGCCCTGCTCGGCGAGCCGACGCACGACGAGGGCGAGGCCGACATCACGCTGCGCGCGGCGGCCGTCGGCCGGTCCATCGAGGACGTGGCGCTGCTGGTCAGCATCCTCGGACCCGACGCCGAAGCCGACGCCGAGGGCGAGGCCGTCCCCCGGACGGACCGCGCGCGGGCGGCGGCCCCGCAACCCCCGTCGGAGCGCGACCGGGCGACACCGGTGAAGCGTGAACGCAATCCGCGCCCCACCGCCCCCCGCCCCGCGCCGGTCCGGTCACCGGAGCGCCCGCAGGGGCCACTGCGGCACGTGCTGCGCTGGCCGGCCGCCGCGGCCCTGCTGCTGTGCGGCGTCGTCCACCTGCCGGGTGACCTGACGGCGGGCCGCCCCGCCCCGGCCCTCGGTGACCTGCTGCCCCTCGCGGTCTCCCTGCTCTGCCTGGGCGTCGGCGCCCTGCTGGCGGTGCGGGACACCGTCATGGCGTGGCGGGCCGCGGCCGTGACCGCGCTGGTCGTGGTCACGCTCCACGTGGTCGGGGGCGTCGTGTTCTACGACCCCCTGGAGCACGCGCTCGGCGGACCGCACGCCTGGGCCGGCGTCGCGACGGTGCTCTGCGCCGGCGCCGGAGCGGTCATCGCCGGACTGGCCCTGAGGTACCGGCCCGACCGGGCCCGCACCGAGTCGGGCGCCGGCGTCTGACCGGGAGCACACCGGGCCCCGACCGCGTTCCGACGCGGCCGGGGCCCTCCCGCGTTCGCCGCCCGCCGCCCGCCGCCCGGCTCAGCGGGCGAGCAGGTTCACCGCCCCCGTGAACACCCGGGGCAGGCGGGCCGCCGCCGGGACGATCCGGCCCGCGAGCGGGGAACGGCGCCGGGCCCACAACAGCGACCCCGTCAGGGTGCGGTAGCCGAACGACAGCCGCCGCCACGCCCGTTCGTACTCCTCGGGCCGGCCCGCGCGCACGCACCGGACGAGTTCCCGGGCCGCCGTCACCGCCAGCGTGAGCCCCTCTCCGGTCAGCGCGTCGACGTACCCGGCGGCGTCGCCCACGAGCAGGACCCGCCCGGCCACCCGCGTCCGCGCCCCCTGGCGCAACGGCCCCGCCCCGCGCACCGGTCCGGCCGGACCGGCCGCCAACCGTTCGGCCAGCAGCGGGAAGCGGGCCAGCTGGTGTTCGTACGGCCCCTGCTCCGAGGTCAGCACGGCCACCCCGATCCGGTCGGGCCCCAGCGGGGTCACATAGGCCTCCGACCCGTGCGACCAGTGCACCTCCACCAGGTCGCTCCACGGGGCCACGGCGTAGTGCCGGCGCAGCCCGTAGCGGGCCGGCGTGCCCGGGGCGGCCGGGGCGGTGAGGCCCAGGGCCCGGCGGACCGGCGAGTGCAGCCCGTCGGCCGCGACGAGGTACCGGGCCGCGAGCCCGGCCGCCCGAACCCCGTCGGTGTCCTGGTGGACCTCGCCGACGCGGCCCGCCACGGTCCGGACCCCGAGCGCCGCCGCCCGGGCCGCGAGGGCCTCCTGGAGATCGGTACGCCGGGCGCCGCGCCCGGGGCCGGACCGGAACAGCCCCTGTGCGCGCAGCCCCGTCACGGCGTCGACGTAGCCGATGCCGCGGAACTCCCGGCCGCCCACCGACACGCCCAGCTCCTCGAAGCGCCGTACGGCCCCCGGCATCAGCCCCTCCCCGCAGGCCTTGTCGACCGGGGTGGGACGCGGCTCGACGACGACGGCCTCCAGCCCGGCCAGCGCGGCGTGGATCGCGGTCGCCAGGCCGGCCGGACCACCGCCCGCGACGAGCAGGTCGATCACGGGGTCGCGCCCACGAGCCGCGTTCGCGTACGGGAGTCCGCCAGCGCCGCGTCCTCGCAGCGGATCCGCACCCTCAGCAGCACGGCGTTCGCCGCGGTGAAGGAGGCCGCCGTCCACCACGCCGAGTGCACCAGCGGCAGGGCGAGCCCCTCGACCACCACCGCCACGTAGTTGGGGTGGCGCAACAGCCGGTACGGGCCCGCGGCCACCAGCGGCAGCTCCGGCACCACGATCACCCGCGTGTTCCAACGCGGGCCGAGGGTGGTGACACACCACCAGCGCAGGCCCTGCGCGGCGAGGGCCGCCGCGAGCGCCGTCCAGCCGAGGACGGGCAGGAAGGGCCGGCCGGCCCACCACGGCTCCAGCACGCAGCCCGCCAACAGCGCCGTGTGCAGGGCCACCATGGTCGGGTAGTGGCCGCGCCCGTACTCCCGGCCGCCGCGCTCAAGGCTCCACGCGGCGTTGCGACGGGCGGTGACGAGCTCGGCGATCCGCTCGACCGCCACGAGCGCGAGGAGGATCAGGTACAGGGTGTACGCGGTCATCGGCATCGGTCCCTCACCAGCGCAGCAGGACGAGTTCGGAGGCGAAGCCCGGCCCGAAGGCCAGCATCAGGCCGACCGATCCGGGTGCGGGCGGCCCGGCGGCCTGGACGTCGCCGAGGATGTGCAGCACGGACGCGGAGGACAGGTTGCCCACGGCCGCCAGGGACCGGCGGCTCGCCGCGAAGGCGCGCTCCGGCAGGCCGAGGGCCTCGCTCAGGACGTCGAGGATCTTGGGACCGCCGGGGTGGCAGATCCAGGCGTCGACGTCCGACGGTTTGAGGTCGTGCCCGGCCAGGAACGTCTCGATCTCCTCCGCCACGTGCAGCCGGACCAGCTCCGGCAGCTCGCGGCCGAGCACCATGCGGAACCCCCAGTCGCCGATGTCCCAGCCGAGGAGGTGCTCGGTGCCCGGGTAGAGGCGGCTGCGGGAGGCGATCACCGAAGGCCCGGACGCGAAGTCGCGCAGGGGGTGTTCGGCGCCCACCGCGAGCAGGGCGCCCGCCCCGTCGCCGAAGAGCGCCCCGGCCACCAGGTTGGCCATCGAGGTGTCCTTCGGCTGGAGGGTGAGCGAACACAGCTCGGTCGACAGCAGCAGGGCCGCGTCCCCGGGGCGGCCCGTCAGGTGGTCGTGCAGCCGCCCGAGGCCGGCGGCGCCCGCCGCGCAGCCGAGTCCGAACAGCGGCACCCGCCGTACGTCGGGCCGCAGCCCGACACGGGAGGCGAGTCGGGCCTCCAGGGAGGGCGTCGCGAGTCCGGTCACGGTCGTCGACATGACCAGGTCGAGGTCCCCGGCGTCGAGCGTGTTCCGGGTAAGGGCGCGGGCGACGGCCAGGGCCCCGAGGTCCAGGGCGGTGCGGACGAACCGGGCGTTGGTTTCCCCGAAGGAGGGATCCGGGCCGTAGCGCTCCAGGGGCAGCGCGAGGTGACGGGAGTCGACCCGTACCGATGCGTGGACCCGGCGCAGCAGCGCGGCGTCGGAGCCCGGCGGGAGGAATCCGGCGAGCGCCTCCGTGATCTGCGACTGCCGGTACAGGTGCGGCGGGAACACGCTGCTCACTGCCAGGACACGTGTCATTGGCCCAACATAGGGAAGAACTGACGCCGCATCACGAATGACGCGGGGTGTGCGGGCCCGACGTGCCGCCACGGCGTAGCGTGAAGCGGTGCCCGCCCGCGCCCGACATGCCCGAGCCCGCTCCGCCCTCCACGACGCCCGCCCCGAACCCCACGGGGGTCCGCCGCCCGTCGGCGCCGCGCCCGCCCGGCCGGCTGCGCGGCCCGGCGCCGTGTCGGTCGGCCTGCTGAGGGCCTGCCATCCCGCGCCGGCCGCCGCCGTGACCCTGTTCGCCGCCGCGCTGGCGGCGGCCTCCGGCCGCGGGGTCGCGGGCTCCGCCCTCACCGCCGGCGCGGTCGCCGCCGGTCAGCTCTCCGTGGGGTGGTGCAACGACCGCGCCGACCTGCGCCGTGACCTGGTGACCGGCCGCCGCGACAAGCCCCTCGTCACGGGCGCCGTGCGGCCCGCCGCGGTGACCGCCGCCGCGCTCACCGCGCTGCTCGTGTGCGTCGGGCTCTCGGCCGCCTGCGGGCCCGCCGCCGCGACGGCGCACCTGCTCGGCGTGGCTGCCGCCTGGGCGTACAACCTGCGGCTCAAGGCCACCGCCGCGTCCTGGTTCCCGTACGCCCTCGCCTTCGGCCTGCTGCCCGCCTTCGTGACGCTCGGCCTGCCCGGCGCGCCCTGGCCGCCGGTGTGGCTGATCTGCGCGGCGGCCCTGTTGGGCGCCGGGGCGCACTTCGCCAACGTCCTGCCCGACATCGCCGACGATCTCGCCACCGGCGTCCGCGGCCTGCCGCAGCGGATCGGCGCCCGGTGGTCGGCCGCGGCGGCGGCGCTGCTGGTCGGCGCGTCGACGGTGTGCCTGGTCGCGGGGCCCGCGGGGCGGATCACCGGCTACGGCTGGGGCCTGCTCGCCCTGACCGCCGCCCTGCTGCTGGGTACGGTCCGCGCGCCCGGCCGGACCCCGTTCCTGGGCACGATGGCGGTCGCCGGGGCCGACGTACTGCTGCTCCTGCTGCACGGAGCGGGGCCGCCGTGAGTCCCTCGCGCGGCGCGGCCGGCTACCCGGGCGGTCGCCGGGTCCGCGTCCAGGCGAGGAGGTCGTCCGCCGCCCAGGTGTTGATGACGCGCTCGGTCGCGACCCCGCACTCCGCGGCCCGTTCGCAACCCAGGACCTGCCAGTCGAGCTGGCCCGGGGCGTGCGCGTCGGTGTCGATCGCGAAGAACACCCCGGCCGCCACCGCCCGCCTCAGCAGTCGGCGGGGCGGGTCCAGCCGTTCCGGCCGACTGTTGATCTCCACGGCCGTCCCGGACTCCGCGCACGCCGCGAAGACGGCCTCGGCGTCGAACTCCGACTCCGGTCGGGTCCGACCGGTCACCAGCCGGCCCGTGCAGTGCCCGAGCACGTCCATCAGCGGATTGTCCACCGCCTTCAGGAGCCGCCGCGTCATCGCGGGCGACTCCATCCGCAGCTTCGAATGCACCGACCCCACGACGAGGTCGAGCTCCTCCAACAACTCCGGCTCCTGGTCCAGCGATCCGTCCGCCAGGATGTCGCACTCGATGCCGGTGAGCAGTCGGAACGGCGCCCACGCCGCGTTCAGTTCCGCCACCACCCCCAGTTGTTCGCGCAACCGCTCCGGCGAGAGCCCCCGGGCCACCGTCAGCCGCGGCGAATGGTCGGTGAGCACCGCCCACGCGTGCCCCAGCTCCGCGGCGGCCCGCCCCATGGCCTCGATCGGGCTTCCACCGTCCGACCAGTCCGAGTGCAGGTGGCAGTCCCCGCGCAGGGCCGCGCGCAACGCCACGGCGGCGGGGGAGGGCGGCGGCCCCTCCGGGAGCGCGGCGGCCTCGTCCTCCAGGGCGCTCAGGTACTGCGGAACGGCGCCGTCGAGCGCTTCCAGGACCACCTGTGCCGTCTTGGGCCCGATGCCCCTGACCGCTTCCAACGAGCCGGCCGCGGCCCGCTCGGCGACCTCCGCGGCGCCCATGCGCACGAGCGCCGCCGACGCCGTACGGAACGCCTTGACCCGGTACGTGGGCGCCTGGGCCCGCTCCAGCAGGAAGGCGATCCGGTCCAGTGCGGCCACCGGGTCCATGCGCCCACCTCCTCCCGGGCCCCCTGTCGCAGGGCCCGCGCTCAGTGTCGCAAGGCCGCCGCAGCCCGGCGACCGCGGCCGCGTTACGCTCGGTACTGGCTGTGAAAGGGATGATGCCCATGTGTCGCTGGCTTGCCTACTCCGGCTCGCCCATGCTGCTCGACGCCGTTCTCTACCGTCCCGAGCACTCGCTCATCAACCAGAGCCTGCACGCCCGCATGGGGGTGGAGTCCACCAACGGCGACGGATTCGGCATCGGCTGGTACAGCCCGGACGGCGACGGCACGCCGGCGGTCTTCCGTGACATCGGACCGGCTTGGAACAACCGCAACCTGCAGGAACTGGCCGGGCACGTCCGCTCGCCGCTGTTCTTCGCGCACGTCCGCGCCTCCACCGGGTCGGCGATCCAGCAGACCAACTGCCACCCGTTCCGGCACGGACGCTGGCTGTGGATGCACAACGGGGCGATCACCGACTTCCAGCGCCTCCAGCGCGACCTGTGCATGGCGGTCGATCCGGCGCTCTTCCCGTCCATCGAGGGCTCGACCGACTCGGAGGTGATGTTCTACCTCGCCGTCACCTTCGGCCTCGACCAGGACGTCCCGGGCGCGGTGGCCCGCATGGCGGGCCTCGTGGAGCGGCTAGGCAAGGAGCACGGGGTGACCGACCCGCTCCAGATGACCGTCGCGGTCAGCGACGGCGAACGCGTGTGGGCGTTCCGCTACTCCAGCGAGGGCAAGTCCCGCTCGCTGTTCTACAGCGCCAGGGCCGAGACCGTACGCCAGCTCCACCCGGAGATCGACTTCCTGCGCGACCTGTCCGACGCGTCCCGGCTGGTGGTCTCCGAACCCCTCGGCAACCTGCCCGGCGTGTGGAACGAACTGCCCGAGGCGAGCTACGCCGTCATCCCGTCCGATCCGGGACAGGACTACCTGCCGTTCTTCCCCGAACCGCCGTAGCGGCCCGCGGGGGCGCCGATCGTCCGCGACACGGCCGCCGTCACCCGACGGTGGTCGTGAGGGTGAACAGCGCTCCGTCCGGGTCGCGGAGGGTGACCGAACGGTCGTGGCCGGTCGAGGTGACCTCGGAGACGGCGCTCCCGCCCAGGGCGACCGCCGACGCCACGGCTTCCTCCAGCCGTGGCACGCGGAAGTGCACGTGCCAGCGGGGTCGGGTGTGCGGGGCGTAGGTGGCGGCCTCCACGGGCCCGCTGTTCAAGCGGGCGACCGGCTCCCCGCCCTGCCGCAACACCACCTGGTCCTGCTCGTACGCGACCTCGCAGCAGCCCGCGCGTCCGGTCGCCCACTCCAGCACCTCCCCGTAGAACAGCGCCGCGTCGAACGCGTTGCGGGTGCGCAGCTCCAACCAGGCGGGCGCCGGTCCCACGCCGACGCGCCAGCCCGAGGAGACGGCCCCGTCCCAGATCCCGAAGACGGCGCCCTCCAGATCGGCGACGAGCGCGGCCCGGCCACCCGAGGGGAAGGAGACGGGGCCGACGGCGACGGTGCCGCTGCGCTCGCGGATCCGGCCCGCCGCCACGTCGACGTCGTCGACGGCGAAGTACGGGGTCCAGGCGATCGCCCCTCCGAGGTCCGAGGCGGGCGCCCCGATGCCGGCCACCGGGGCACCGCCCATCACGGCCACCGAGAAGGCGTCGCCGAGGGGGGCCGGGCGGAACTTCCAGCCCACGACCGCACCGTAGAAGCGCTGAGCCGCGGCCATGTCCCGGGCCATCAGGCTCACCCAACAAGGAGCCCCGAACACGTCCTTCGTCGTCATCTCAACCATGCGTGTCGCCTCTCGTCCGCCACCGCCGCCATTGCGCCGTCCCGGACTACAAGTAGCGCCCGGGCCCCCTCGGCCGGTGCAGGCGCGCCCGCAGGTCACCACCAGTAGGCGGGGTACCTCGGGGCCTTGCGGCGGATGCGGGAGCCCGCGTACCCGGTCAGGACGAGGAGCAGGGTCGAGCCGAGGAGCAACGGTACGAAGCGGGCGGGCGCCGGGGTCTGGAGCACGGTCACGACGGCGGTGGCGACGGCCGGCGAGTGCGGGGTACGGACGGTGGTCGCCGCGCTCACGCTGTGGAAGGCGGCGGCCGCGCCGGGGCGGGCCGACGCGATCCGAACACGACTCTATCGGGCACGCGCACGAAGCCCTTGGTGGGGGTGCGACCGTGGAGGAACAAGGCACCGATCGGGCCCGGACGAAGCCCCGGGTCGGTGTAGGACTGCGAGGGCACGCGCAGTGAGCAGGGAAGGACCAGCACCCGGCCGACGCGGTCACACCACCGTCACGGGGTGGCGCACCACCGCGTCGAACAGGTAGCCCTGCGTGTTGTGGGCCGCGGTCGCCGGCCGCGTACGGCCCGTGGCGTCCGCCGCCCGGGCCGGCAGGGCCGTCGGCCCCGCCGTGTGCGGGGTCCACGGCACCGACCAGCGCACCCGGCCGCCGCGGCGCGGGGCGTCGTGCAACCGGGCCCGCTGCCGGCGGGCGCCGCCGTCCGTGCTCACCTCCACCCGCTGCACGCGCGCGGCGCCCGACCAGGAACGCCCGGTGAGAAGCCGCGTCCGGTGCGCGGGGACGCTCGCGCCCACGACCCCCCACTGCCGCAGGCGCGTACGGTCGTACCGGCTCCCGTCCGAGAGGTCGAGGGACATGGGCGGGAGACTCCATCGCGACGGGTTCCCCGCGCACCGTAGGACCCCGCACCGGCCCCGTGTCGGATCGGCCGCGGATGGCCACGCACCCGCAACGTGGCCGCAATGAAGGACCCGATTACCGCTGGTCGGCCGCGTTCGGCAGGATGTGGAGCATGACCGAAATCCGCACCCCCCGCCTCATCCTCCGCCGCTGGAGCGACGACGACCTCGTCCCCCTTTCGGAGATCCACGCCGACCCGGAGGTGATGCGCTGGATCGACGACGGCTCCACGCTCGACCTGGACGGGACCGCCGAAGCCATCGAGCGCTGGGAGGACGAGTGGGACGAGGAGGGCTTCGGCCTCTTCGCCGTCGAGCTCCTCGCCTCCGGCGAGCTGATCGGGGCCGTCGGCCTGTCCGTCCCCGAACACCTGCCGAAGGTGATGCCCGCGGTCGAGATCACCTGGCGCCTCGGACGCTCCTACTGGGGCCAGGGCTACGCCTCCGAGGCCGCCCAGGCCACCCTCGAATTCGCCCTCCAGGACCGCGGCCTCGACCGGGTGATCTGCGTCAACCGCGCGGGCAACGAGGACTCGGAGAACGTGATCCGCAAGCTCGGCATGGCCGACGACGGCACCCTCAACCACCCCGAGTCCGGCGCCCTCCTCACCCTCCACAGCATCGATCTCACCGAGTACGAGGCCTGAGCCCACCCGGCGGCGCATCGACCGATCGGATGACCCGGGGGTCCACCGGAGAGCCGGGAGGCCGCCTCCAGGGGGCGGACCGCCGCACCGGGGGAGCGGGACCAGCATGGAACCGGGGAACGGGCACGAGCACCCCCCGCCCCGGAGCCGGAAGGACACCATGAACCCGCACGACCGACCGTTGCTGGACGCCGCCGCCCGAGGTGACGGGCCCGCGGTGAGCGCCGCCCTCGCCGCCGGAGCCGCCGTGGACGCGCGGGACGACCACCTGCGCACCGCGCTGCTCCTCGCCGTGACCGGCGACCACCTCGAAGCGGCCCGCCTCCTGCTCGCGGCCGGGGCCGACCCGGACGCCCCCGACGCCCGAGCGGACAGCCCGTGGCTGGTCACCGGAGTCACCGGCAGCGTGCGGATGATGCGGCTGCTCCTGACGGCCGACCCCGACCTGAAGCAGCCCAACCGCTTCGGCGGGATCTCCCTCATCCCGGCCGCCGAACGCGGGCACACCGGCTACGTACGGGCCCTGCTGGCGGAGACCGCCATCGACGTGGACCACGTCAACCGGCTCGGCTGGACCGCCCTGCTGGAGGCGGTCATCCTCGGCGACGGCGGCCCGCGCCACGAGGAGATCGTCCGACTGTTGCTCAGGGCGGGCGCGGACCCGACCCTGGCCGACCAGGCCGGGGTCACCGCCCACCAGCACGCCGTCCGCCGCGGTTTCGACGGCATGGCCCGTCTCCTCGCCGCGGCCGCCGCGAACCCCCGGCCGCGCTCCGCGCCGGAGTCGGGGGCCGGCCGGTGACCGGGGACCGGCCGCTGAAGCGCCGCGCCCGCACACCCCGTACGGTCCTGGTCGCACTCGCCGCCGCCCTGCTGCTCGGCGCCTGCACGGGCGCGGACCCCGGCCGGGCGGCGCCGCCGGCCCCGGTGACGGCCCCGCTCCCGGCGGCGACCCCGACCCCGGAGGGCACCCTCCTCGTCGCCGACTTCGGCGCCGGCGGCGTCACCTTCGTGGACCCCGCCCGCGGCCCGGTCGCCTCCGTCGCCGTCGGCCGGGCCCCGTACGGCCTGGCCGTCGGGGCGGACGGCCGCGCCTGGGTGGCCACCGCCGAGGGCGTCGCCGTCGTCGACACCTGCGGCCGGACCCGTACGGCACTGATCCCGTACCGGACCGACACCGGCCCGGTCACCGATGGCGAGTACCGCGGCGGGGGCATGGGCATCGCGCTGTCCCCGGACGGCGCGCACGCGTACGTCGGGGTCAACGTGCCCGGAGCCCGGGGCGTGTTGGAGGTCATCGACACCGCCACGGCCAAGGTCACCGCGACGGTCCCCGTCGGCCGGCGCCCCTTCGACGTGGACGTCTCCCGCGACGGTGGCGAGGTCTACGTCACCGGCCACGACTCCTTCGACGTCACCGTCGTCACCGCGGACCCGCTGCGCCCGCGCCGCATCGAGGTCGCCCCGTACGGCACCGAGGGCGGCCTCGGGTCCTGGTTGAAGCCGCACTACACCGCCGTCCGCCCCACCGACGGGATGCTGCTGCTCCCCTTCGAGGGGGAGCGGCTCGCCGTCGTCGATCCGCGCACCGGCCGCACCACCGTCGAGCCGATGACGGCCGACACCCACCAGCACGGTGCGACGGTCACCCCGGACGGCACCCTCCTGGTGGTCGGCACCGGGGCGGTGGACCCCTCCGACGGCCGGGGCCCCTCGCTCACGGTCCGCTCCCCGGACGGGACCGAGCGGGTCCATCCGCTCCAGGGCGCGCACGAGGACGTGGCCGTCTCCCGCGACGGCAGGACCGCCTACGTGAGCGGCGGCTTCACCCGCGACGGCTACTGGAACGGCGTCACGGTCGTCGACCTGAGCACGGGCGGGACCCGACGCCTCGCCGCCGGCGACCGCCCGCTGGGCATCGCCGTGCTCTGAGCGGACCGGCCGGCCGACGCCAACGGCGTCAGCCCAAAGTCAGACTTTGGTAAGCCATAGGTTCGGCTTATGGGGTCATAAACCAGGGGCGGGTGCCGGGTTAGGGTGGCCTTAGTTTAGGGTTTGCCTTGATCAGTCTGATTTTCGGTCGAAGGGAACCCAGTCATGCCTCGCTCCCTGCGGGTAGCAATCGTCGGTGCCGGCCCCGCCGGCATCTACGCCGCCGACGCGCTGCTGAAGTCCGAGGCGGCTGTCGCTCCCGGCGTGTCCATCGACATCTTCGAGCGGATGCCCGCGCCCTTCGGCCTCATCCGCTACGGAGTGGCACCCGACCACCCCCGCATCAAGGGCATCATCACCGCCCTGCACCAGGTGCTCGACAAGCCCCAGGTCCGCCTCTTCGGCAACGTCGACTACCCGAACGACATCTCGCTCGACGAACTGCACTCGTTCTACGACGCGGTGATCTTCTCCACCGGCGCCACCGCCGACCGCGCCCTGAGCATCCCGGGCGTCGAGCTGGACGGCTCCTACGGCGCGGCGGACTTCGTCTCCTGGTACGACGGCCACCCCGACGTCCCGCGCACCTGGCCGCTGGACGCCGAGAAGGTCGCCGTCCTCGGCGTCGGCAACGTCGCCCTCGACGTGGCCCGCATCCTCGCCAAGACCGCCGACGAGCTGCTGCCCACCGAGATCCCGGCCAACGTCCACGACGGCCTCAAGGCCAACAAGGCCGTCGAGGTCCACGTCTTCGGTCGCCGCGGCCCGGCGCAGGCCAAGTTCAGCCCGATGGAACTGCGCGAGCTCGACCACTCGCCCAACATCGAGGTCATCGTCAACCCCGAGGACATCGACTACGACGAGGGTTCGATCGCCACCCGCCGCGGCAACAAGCAGGCGGACATGGTCGCCAAGACCTTGGAGAACTGGGCGATCCGCGACATCGGCGACCGCCCGCACAAGCTCTTCCTGCACTTCTTCGAGTCCCCGACCGAGATCGTCGGCGAGGACGGCAAGGTCGTCGGCCTGCGCACCGAGCGCACCGAGCTCGACGGCACGGGCAACGTCAAGGGCACCGGCGCGTTCACCACCTGGGACGTCCAGTCCGTGTACCGCGCGGTCGGCTACCTCTCCGACGAACTCCCCAAGCTGCCCTGGGACGTCGAGACGGGTACGGTCCCGGACGAGGGCGGGCGGGTCATCGAGAACGGCTCGCACCTGGCCTCCACGTACGTCACCGGCTGGATCCGGCGCGGCCCGATCGGCCTCATCGGCCACACCAAGGGCGACGCGAACGAGACCGTCGCGAACCTGCTGGCCGACCACGCGGAAGGCCGCCTGCTCGCCCCGTCCACGCCCGAGCCGGCCGCCGTCGAGACCTTCCTGTCGGAGCGTCAGGTCCGTTTCACCACCTGGGAGGGTTGGTACAAGCTGGACGCCGCCGAGAAGGCGCTCGGCGCGGCCGAGGGCCGCGAGCGCGTGAAGATCGTGGAGCGCGAGGGCATGCTCGACGCGAGCGGCGCGTAACCTCCGCCGGGCCCCAGGGCCCGTGGGGTCACCGTGGGGCCCGCCGATGGCGGGCCCCACGGTCGTCCGCGGCCGTGGAAGTCCGCGATAGGGTGGAACGCCCCTCCCGTCGGTTCCGTAAGCACGCCGGCCGAAATGCGGCCGATCGGGGATCGGGGAAAATCGGGGGCGAAGGGGCGGAATGCGCGGGCCGCCCGAACGGTTCGAACGGACGTCATGCACGATCCCGTACGCACTGGAGAGCTCATGAAGATCGGCATCATCGGCGCCGGCAACATCGGCGGAAATCTCACGCGCCGGCTCACCACCCTCGGACACCAGGTCGCCGTCGCGAACTCCCGGGGTCCCGAGACCCTGACCGCCCTGGCCGAGGAGACCGGCGCCACCCCGGTCACGGTCGCCGAGGCGGCCCGCGACGCCGAGGTCGTGGTGGTCACCGTCCCCCTCAAGAACGTCCCCGACCTGCCCCCGAACCTCTTCGCCGGAGCCGCCGACGGCTTCGTCGTCATCGACACCGGCAACTACTACCCGCAGCAGCGCGACGGCCGCATCGCCGCCATCGAGGACGAGGGCCTGACCGAGAGCCGCTGGACCGAGGGGCACCTCGGCCACCCCGTGATCAAAGCCTTCAACGGGACCTATGCCGAGGACATCCTGACGCGACCCCGGCCCGCCGGGGACCCCGAGCGCGTCGCCCTCCCCGTCGCCGGGGACGACGACAGCGCCAAGAAGACCGTCCGGCACCTGATCGACGAACTCGGCTTCGACAGCGTCGACGCCGGCGGGATCGACGACTCCTGGCGCCAACAGCCCAACACCCCCGTCTACGGACTGCGCGCCGGCACCGACGCCGTCACCGCGGCGCTGGCCGAGGCATCCCCGGTCCGCACGGACGAATTCCGCGCCTGAGCCGGACGATGTGCAGCCGGACGGAGTACGCCCGGAGGTGGTAACTCTCCGCTGTGACCAGGGATCCCTGTGCTACGGTGAAGTCCAGTTGCGGGTGTGGTTCCCAAATATTTCAAGTGCTCCTTCCGGATTCCCCGGGGGCGCACTTTGTATTTCCGGATGCTTTTCGGACGGGTCAAACATCACGTCGACTCCCGGTGTCCGCACAGTGCGGCCCCGGGTACAGCCCCGAAGGAGAATCAAATGGCATCCGGCACCGTGAAGTGGTTCAACGCGGAAAAGGGTTTCGGCTTCATCGAGCAGGACGGCGGCGGCGCCGACGTGTTCGCCCACTACTCGAACATCGCCACCCAGGGCTTCCGTGAGCTGCAGGAAGGCCAGAAGGTCAACTTCGACGTCACGCAGGGCCAGAAGGGCCCGCAGGCCGAGAACATCGTTCCCGCCTGACCTTCGGGACGCGCGACACACGAGGGCCGGGGCCCGCACCATCGGTGCGGGCCCCGGCTCTTCGCTGCCCCGCACCACCCGACGGTCCTTCTGTTGCCCCGAGCGCTACCTGGACCGGCACCCCTGCGGGCAGACTGTGCCTCGTGACGACACTGAGCAAAGGCGCCAACCTGCCCGTCGCGGCCCCCTCCGTCCGCGCCGTCCTCGGCTGGTCCGCCGGACCAGGCGTACCGGACGTCGACGCGTCGGCGCTCCTGCTGACCAGCGGCGGGCGGGTCCGTTCCGACGGTGACTTCGTGTTCTACAACCAGCCGCGACACGCCTCGGGTTCCGTCCGCCACCTCGGCAAGCAGCCCGGTGCGGACGCGCTGGAAGTCGACCTGGCGGCCCTGGAGGCCGACGTCGAGCGGATCGCCCTGTGCGCCTCCGCCGACGGCGGCGTGTTCGGGCAGGTCCCCGGGTTGCACCTGCGGCTGCTCGACGCGTCCTCCGGAGCCGAACTGGCCCGCTTCGACATGAGCGCAGGGCCCGAGACCGCCTTCGTCACCGGCGAGCTCTACCGCCGGGCCGGAGCCTGGAAGTTCCGGGCGGTCGGGCAGGGTTGGGCGAGCGGCCTCGCGGGCCTGGCCACCGACTTCGGGATCACCGTGGACGACGAACCGCCCGCCGCGGTCACCCCCGCGCCCGCCCCGGCCCACCGGCCCGCGCCGACTCCCGCCCCGGCCCGCTCCCCGTACGCGCCGACCACGCCGTACCCGCCCGCCGGACCGCCCACCCCGGCCGGCGGGCCGCCCACCGAAGCCGCCGTACGGCTCGTCAAGGGCGAGGAATGGCTCCCCGTCGACATGCGCAAGCGCCTCTCGCTGCGCAAGCAGCAGGTCGCCGTCAGCCTGAGCAAGGCCGGGGCCACCGGGGTGACCGCGCGGGTGATCCTCGTCCTTGACGCCTCCGGCTCGATGAGTGCCCTCTACTCCAGGGGCACGGTGGCGAACGTCGTCGAACGCATGGCGGCCGTCGCCGCCCAGCTCGACGACGACGGCGAGATGCAGGCGTGGACCTTCGCGACGAACCCGGCCCGGTTGCCCGACCTCGCGATCGGCGACCTGCCCGAATGGCTGCGCCTGCACGTACGCGTCGGTCAGATGAGCCTCTTCGGGCGCAAGAAGCCCCCGAAGGGACTCCAGCCGGGCCAGGTCGACATGCGCGCCGTCGGCTTCCAGAACGAGGAGCAGAAGGTCATCGCCGAGGTCCGGGACTACGTGCGCACCCAGTCGCAGTCCGTCCCGACCCTGGTGCTGTTCTTCTCCGACGGCGGGGTCTACCGCAACGACGAGATCGAACGGGAACTGCGCGCCGCCGTCGAGGAACCCGTGTTCTGGCAGTTCGTCGGCCTCGGCCGCGCCGGATTCGGGGTGTTGGAACGCTTCGACACCATGGCGGGCCGCCGCGTCGACAACGTCGGCTTCTTCGCGGTCGACGACATCGACAAGGTCTCCGACCCCGAGCTGTACGACCGGCTGCTGTCCGAGTTCCCCTCGTGGCTCCGCGCCGCCCGACAGGCCGGCATCCTGCGCTGAGCCGAACGCACCCCGTCCGAAAGAAGGAACCTCCTCGTGAGCACCCCCGCAGGCGCCCGGATCCTGCGCGCCGCCGACCGCGCGGCCGCGCCGTGGAAGAACGGCGGGGGAGTCACCCGCGAGATCGCCGCGTGGCCCGAACACGCCGGTACGGATGACTTCGCCTGGCGCGTCAGCCTCGCCGAGGTCGACGCCGACGGGCCCTTCTCCGTCTTCCCCGGCGTCGACCGGACCCTCACGCTCGCCGAGGGGGCGGGCATGGACCTCACCGTCGCGGGCGAGCGCCACCTCGTCGAAGAGCGCTGGGCTCCGCGGCACTTCCCCGGCGACCGGCCCACCGACTGCCGGCTCCTCGACGGCCCCGTCGTGAACTTCAACGTGATGTACCGGCGGGACCGCACCGAAGCCCGAACCGCCGTCGTGCGCGGCGAGTTCGGGCTCACGGTCGCACCGGACGAGACCGTCCTCGTCGTCGCGCTGGACGGCCCGCTGACCGTGGAGCCCACGGACGCGCGGGGCGGCCCGCCCGCCCGACTCACCCCGTACGACGCCCTCCTGGCCGACGCACCCCTCGCCGCGCTCGTACGCACCACGGGCAGCGCGGTCCTGGTGCGGTTGCGGGCCCGAGGGGGCCTCGGTAGGTAACCCGGCCGGGAACGTTCTTGCCGGTGGGGGGCCTTGCGGGCACAATCGGCCGGTGACCGAAACCCCAGCGGACCAGGACGTCTTCGCCGAGCACCGCAGGCTGCTGTTCGCCACCGCCTACCGCATGTTGGGCAGCGTCGCCGACGCCGAGGACATCGTCCAGGACGCGTGGCTGACCTGGCACAAGGCCGACCGCTCGGACGTTCGCCACCCCCGGGCGTACCTGGTGCGCACCGTGACGAACCTGTCCCTGAACCGGCTGACCTCCGCGCGGGCCGTGCGGGAGGAGTACGTCGGCCCCTGGCTCCCCGAACCGCTGCTGACGGAGCCCGACGCCGCGCGGGGACAGGAACTCGCGGAGAGCGTGTCCACGGCGATGCTCGTCGTCCTGGAGACCCTCGCGCCGGTGGAGCGCGCGGTGTTCGTCCTGCGCGAGGTGTTCGGCTACTCGCACGCGGAGCTCGCCGAGGTGCTGGAGCGCCCGGAGCCGACGGTCCGGCAGATCTCCCACCGCGCCCGCAAGCACGTCCAGGCCCGCCGCCCCCGCTACGACACCGACACTGCGCAGCGCGAGCGGATCACGGAACGCTTCCTGAACGCCTGCGCCGGCGGCGACCTGAACGCGGTCATGGAGATGCTCGCCCCCGACATCACCGCCTGGTCCGACGGTGGTGGCAAGGTCCGCGCCGCGCTCCGTCCGCTGCACGGCCCCGACCGGGTGGCCCGCTGGCTGCTTGGCGTCCTGGCGAAGCCCACCCCGGCACCCATCAGCACGGTCCCGGCCCTGGTCAACGGCGAACTGGGCCTGCTCGCCCTCGCCGGCGACACCCCGATGGGCGCGGTCACCTTCGACTTGGAGGACGGCAGGATCCGCAACCTGCGCCTGCAGATGAACCCGGACAAGCTCCGCGGCCTCCGACCGCCGGGCCCCGACCGGGGGTGACCGTGGGCCGGCGCGGGGTCAGGGGGACGCCGCGCCGCCCGTCAGGCAGTGCGGGATGCGTTCGGGGCGGGCGCGCCCGGCCCGGGGCGTGAGGGCCTGGAGCAGCGGCAGGATCAGCCGGTGGCGTCCGGTCCAACGCCTCGTACGCCTCCCGCGCCCGGGGCGCGGCGTCGAACGCGGCCACCAGGTCCGGCGGCGGCTCCGCCGTCTTCTGAGGTGCGTACGCCGCCTCCCCCCTGCCGGGCGCGGGGGCGTACCGGACCCGATCCGACCGGCCCATCACGCCGTGCGGGGCCGGAGGACGACAGCCACCATGGGAGGGCGGACGGCGACGGGAGACAGTGGATGAGCGCGCAACGGTACGAGCTGGTGTTCCCCGAGGACGGGGGGACGGAGCAGGACGTGGTGGTCGTGGACCGCACCGAACTGAAGGGTCCCGGCGGCCATCCGGTCTACGCGGACGCGAGCGGCATCGTGCGCGCCGAGATCAGCGATCGGGGCGAGGTGCGCATGCTCGCCTCGGGAGGCCAGCAGGCGCCGATGCGGCGGGTGGAGGCGCGGCTCCTGCCGGAAGACCCCGTTTGACTTCACCGCGGCATGGCGATTCGGTACGGGTTGCCCGCGCCGGGTCCTTCGTGATGAGCCGATGAGGGCGGGGCCCCGTGACGGCCGGCGGCTGCGTCGCCGACTCCCCGATCGTGTACTGATCCGGGGCACGGCCGGTCGTCACGACCGGGGGTCGGCCGGTGGTCGCCCCGGGCCGCGTCCGGCAGGACGGAGCGGGTCACCGGCCCCCGGCCGGCTCAGTCCCGTCGGGTCAGACAGGTCAGGGCGGCCTCCGTCAGCGCGGTGATCCCCGCCGGGAGCGCCGTACGGACGTCCGGGGCGAAGTCCGGGGCGTGGTTGGCGGGCAACGCCGCCATCTTGCCCGCCGCCCCCTCGCCCGGCGCCGCCGCCCAGGCCGCCGGACCGATCGCGCCGAGCATCCAGTAGGCGAGCCGTACGCCCCGCGCCCCGTGCACGTCCAGCCCGGCGTCACCGAACAACCCGAAGTCCTCCGTCGCGAGCGACGGCGGCCACATCGCCACCCGGTGCGCACCGAACAGCGCGGCGTGCGCGTCCCGGACCGCCGCCGTCGTCGCCGGATCGGGATGGGTGACGGGCGAGACGCGCTCGCGGACGATCTCCGGCTCCCGGGGGCAGTCCGAGGCGGCGCACTCCGCGCGGACGATCCGCTCGACCGCGGCGGCCGCCCGCGCGAGCGCCGCCTCCCCGGCGGCCCGTACGGTGATGCCCAGTTCGGCCCGGTCCGGCACGATGTTCGCGCGCTCGCCCGCCCGGAACGATCCCACGGTGACGGCCACCTGCTCGGAGGGGGCCGCCTCGCGCGCCACCACCGTCTGGAGCCGCGTCACCAGGTGCGCGGCCGTCACCACCGGGTCCACCGTCAGGTGCGGCGCCCCCGCGTGCCCGCCGCGCCCGTGGACGACGACCCGGAAGGTGACGCTGCCGGCCGTCATGGGCCCGTATCCGTGCGCGACCATCCCCGCCGGCAGCGGGGCCGCGTGCTGCGCCAGGACGGTGTTCGGCCGGCCGGCGCGTTCGTACAGCCCGTCCGCGAGCATGGCCCGCGCGCCCTCCAAGGTCTCCTCGGCGGGCTGGCCCACCACGATCAGCGTGCCCTCCCAGTGCGGGGCGTCCGGCCCGGCCAGCAGTGCGGCCGTCCCGGCGGCCGCGGCCAGGTGCAGGTCGTGCCCGCAGGCGTGCGCCACGGGGCCCTCGCTCGCGTACGCCAGCCCGGTGGTCTCCCGCACGGGCAGCGCGTCCAGCTCCGCGCGCAGCATCACCGTCGGGCCCGCGCCCCGACGCAGCACCCCGGCCACGCCGTGGCCGCCGATCCCGCGTACGGTCTCGTACCCGTCGGACTCCAGCCGGTCGGCGAACCGGTCGGCGGTGCGGGCTTCCTCGCCGGACAGCTCGGGGTGCCGGTGCAGGTCCAGGTAGAAGGCCGTCAGCGGCCTGAGGAGCGCGGGCAGTCCGGCGTACGCGGTGGTGACGGTCATACCGTCATCCTCGGACACCCGCTCCGGCGGCGGACGTCAGGGCGCTGACACTTCATGTCAGCGGTGTGACAGGGAGGGGAGGGGCGACTTGACGGCCGGACGGGCTTTCCTGGAGACACGCCGAAGAACCAAGGCAGCGGTCGCCCACCCGGTGACCGCCTACCCAAGGAGTCCCCATGCAGAAGTCGCCTCTGGCCTCGCTCGCCGACGAGATCCTGGAGCTGGAGTCGGAGACCTTCGAGATCTCGGACTACTCGGACGCCAGCGAGGTCGTGCTCGCCGGTTCCACGAGCTGCAGCTCGACCTCGACGTGTTCCTCCACCACCAGCACCACCTCCTGCAGCGCCTGACCCCAGCGCCACAGCGATGCCCCGGACCCCGCACCCGCGGGGTCCGGGGCATCCGGCGTACCTCCCGGTCAGGGGAACGGGTGCGGAACCAGGCGGATCTCCTCCCGCGTCAGATCGCTGTCCCGCAGGCCCGCCCGCCGGGCGGCCGTCCGCAGCCGCGGCATGTGCGGGGCCCGCTGGCGCGACCAGCCGAAGTCGATCGGCAGCAGCCCCGGCACGACCGCGCAGACCGTCCGCAGCCCCATCGCGCGCTGCTCGGGCGTCGTCTGGTCGACGACGATCACATCGTGCCCGGCGCCCGTCAACTCCGCGACGCACAGCAGGAGATCGTCCCGAAGGTCCCCGCTCGCGGGTCGAACGCCGGACTCCCACTCCCGGTAGAGGTCCGCCATCGACGCGATCGCGGTCGGCTCGCGGTACGTCCGCACGTGCTCGGCCATGGCGGGCAGCCCGTACAGCTGGGCGTGGTCCTTGAGGTGCTTCACAAGACCGAAGTCCCGCCTCATCGCCTCCAGTTCACCCTGCCGCTCGGCCACCTGACCGGGCAGGTGCGGAATGTAGGTCAACACCTCGGAGAGGGCCGCCTCCACCGCCGTCGCCGGATCCAGCGCCGCGCCCGCACCGAAGGAGTACAGGCCCGGGCCGCCGTCGCGCCGCACCGCGAGGCCCGTGACCACGGGAACCGCCAGGTCGATGCGGTTGTCGAAGGCGTGGACGTCGTACCCCTGAAGCGCCGCCCGGTCCACCATCGTCCGCACCGCCGGACCCGGTACGGAGGCCAGGTCGATCTCCGTCAGGCGCTGCCCGCCGTACCAGGCGAGCAGGAAGGCGTCCCGCTCGATCAGCTCCAACAGGGCCCCGAGCAGGGCCTCTTCGAGACAGCTGCCGATCGCGCAGCCGTTGGAGCACTCGAAGACGAAGTTGTCTGACGCGAGCCCGGCGCTGTAGTAGGCCAGCCGGGCCGGCACCAGCACCGGCCGGTCGTCGCGCAGGGAGTGCCCGTACACCCAGGGGATCGGTCGCTCCGGGTCGAAGGGCGACACCAGCGGGTCGTCCCGGTAGGTCTCCTCCGGGTAGAAACCGCACTCGGCCGGATCCAACGCCCGCTCGCCCAGCTCCGCGTACGAGGCGGTGAGCACCGAGGCGCCGGTGCGCCGGTGGGTGCCCGCGTAGCGCTCCAACCCTTCGAGGAAGGCCAGGTCGCGGCTGGCCGCGAAGCTGTTCGCCTGACCGCTCCAGGTGACGTCCGTCAGCCCGGCGTAGCCGCGCATGAAGACGCTCCCGGCGACCGGCGCGGTCGTCGGCGAGGTCACGTTGAGCCAGGTCCCCCCGCCGAGCACCCCCGTCACCGGATTGGCCAGCGCCGCCCGCGGCATCGGGTACGAGGACGCCTTCCGCAGCCGCTGCGCGCCCGGCTCGGGCTTGGGGCGCGAGGTCGGCGTGAAGGGTACGGGCCCGTCGGCGCCGCCCGGTCCGCAGTCGGGGCAGAGCGGGTCGGCGGCGAGGGGGTACGTCCGCACCTGGAGGGTCTCCAGGTCCAGGCGGGACACCTGGGGCAGGGCCCGGTCGGCGTCCGACGGACCGGGCGCGACGGCGCGGGCGCCGGGGCCGTGCACGGCGGCGTGCAGGGCGGCCGTCGCGTCCAGCGCGTACGGGGACAGCCGGGGCCAGTCCGCCGCGACGGCGGTGACCGGCCCGCTGCCCGTCTCCAGCGCGTCCCGCTCGCTGCGGCTGCGCAGCCGCTGCCAGCGCATGGCGAGGCACTGCCCGCAGGCGGGGGCGGAGCCGTCGCCGCCCCACGGACCGATCAGCACGGCCCGGGCGGTGAGGTGGACGGTCGCGCCCGGCCGCACCACCGAGAAGGGGTCGGCGGCGCGCGGACCGAGGGCGTCGTGCACGCCGAGGGTGACCACCCGCGCCGCCGGGTCGGCGCCGGCCAGGGCCCCTTCCAGGTGGCGCCGGGCCGTCTCCATGGGGGAACCGTCGGGGGCTTCGATCCGGGCGGGGCCCAAGCCGGTCGCCGTCATGACGAGTTGCTCCAGCGGAACGTCTTGAGCCCGATGCCGCCGAACAGCAGGGCGAAGCCGCACAGCGCGGCGCAGCCGATCCCGATGGCGGACATCGACCCCGATCCGGTGAGGGCCCCGGTGGCCGCGTCGTTGAGATAGCGCAACGGCAACACCCGTGAGACACCTTGCAGCCAGGACGGCATCATGTCGAGGGGCAGGAAGGACCCCGACAGGAACGCCATGGGCACCATCATGCAGTTGGCGATCGCGGCGACGGCTTCGGGAGTGTTGGCGTACGTCCCGACGATCACCCCGATGGCCATGAAGGCCGTGATGCCCAGGACCAGCGCGGGCAGCACCAGCGGCCACCGCCCGTCCAGCTCCAGCCCGAAGCCGGGCAGCATCGCGACGGCCACGAACACCATCGCCTGCACGACGCCGACCACCAGGGCCAGTACGTAGCGGGAGGCCAGGACGGTGGTCAGCGGTGTGGGCGTCAGCCGGATCAGGCGCAGCAGGTCATCGCGCCGCCACTGCATCAGGGTGAAGGCGATCCCGAAGACGGCGGCGTTGGCGACGCCCCACGACATCACGCCGGGCGCGATGTACGAGATGTAGGGCCGCCCGCTCTCCTCCACGTCCTGGCCGCTGAAGATCAGGCCGAAGACGACGAGGAAGATGAGGGGGAAGGCGAAGGTGAAGAAGAGGGTCGCCTTGTCCCGGACCTGGGCCCGGTAGCCGGCGGCGGTCAGTGCCGTGTATGCGCTCATGCCCGGTGCTCCGTGGTGGTGTGTGCGGTGGTCCGGCCCGCGGTGTGGCCGGTGAGTTCCAGGTAGACGTCCTCCAGGGTCGCCGTCCGGGTCATCACCCCGTCGAGGCCGGTCAGGGCGTCGACGGCCTGCAGGACCCGGCCGGGTGCCGAGGTCTCCAGCACCATCGAGCCGCCCTGCTCACTGACCCGGTCCACGCCGGGCAGCGCGGCGGCCGCGTCCGGCGCGATCCGGCCCGCCGGAACGAGGAGCCGGGCCGGCGCCCCGGCGGCGCTGACCAACTGGTGCGGGGAGTCGAGGGCGGCGATGCGGCCGGCGACCAGGATGGCCACCCGGTCGCACAGGGCCTCGGCCTCGTCGAGGTGGTGGGTGGTGTAGACGATGGTGCGGCCCTCGCCCTTGAGGGCGCGCAGCACCTCCCACAGGTCGCGGCGGGCCTGCGGGTCGAGTGCGGCCGTCGGTTCGTCGAGGAAGATCAGCTCGGGGTCGTGCACCAGCGCCGAGGCGATGGCGAGCCGCTGGCGCTGGCCGCCCGAGAGGTTCTCCACCATGACGTCGCGCTGCTCGGTCAGCCCGACCGACTCCAGGGTGCGGTCGGCGGCGGCCGCGTCCTTGCGGTAGAGCCCGGCGACGGTGGCCAGGTGCTCGCGCGCCGACTGCCGGACGAAGAACGCCGAGGCCTGCGTCTGGACGCCGATGCGCGGCAACAGGGCCGTGTTGCGGGGCCAGGGGCTGTTGCCGAGCACCTGGACCGTGCCGGAATCGGCCTGCCTCAGGCCCTCGATGATCTCGATGAGGGTGGTCTTGCCCGCACCGTTGGGACCGAGCAGGCCGAAGAACTCGCCGCGGCGCACGTCGAGGGAGATCCCGTCCACGGCCTGCCGGTCGCCGTAGCGCTTGCGGACCTCGTGGACGGAGACGGCGGTGGATTCGGGCGGTGGGGTGTGGTGAGTGGTCATGGGCGGTGCGGTTCCCTCGGTGTCGGGACGGGTGTCGGGCGGGAGGTCGTGATGGTGGACGGGACGGGGACGGGCATCGGGACGGGGACGGGGGCAGGGGGACGAGGGACGGTGCCAGGTCGCGGGATCAGGGGCCCGAGCGGCCGATGGCCAGGAGCACGGCGGTCACCGGTGCCCCGATCAGGAGCAGGACGAGTACGACGGAGCCGACCCCGTAGCCGAGGTAGAGCCGGCGGGCCCGCGCCGGGTACGCGGCCGCCGCCGCCCGGTCGCGCAGCCGTAGCCGCAGGTAGGCCGAACTGGCGGGGGCCAGCCGGGTCACGCGCAGCGCGTGCCCGAGGATCGTGTACCCGTCGAGCGGCGGCAGCGGAACCAGGTTGACCAGGGCCTGCGCACTGCCGAGCAGCAGCAGCGCGCCCAGCACCCGGCCGGTGGGGTCGCCCTGGGGGAGGGCCGTCCACCAGGCGAAGAAAGGCAGCAGGAACAACAGGTTGGCGAAGGCGCCCGCGCCGGCCACGGCCAACTGGTCCCGACGGCGCCGCAGGTACCGGTAGTTGTCCACGGTGCAGTACATGATCGCGACGGGCAGCCGCCAGCGCAGCCCGATCTCCCCGACCGTGCCCCCGACGTGGCGGGCGGCGACCCCGTGTGCGAATTCGTGCAGGGCGGTGCTGAACCACAGCAGCGTGGCCACCGCCACGAGCGGCACCGGCCGGCTCAGCAGCCACCACAGGTCGCCGAGGAGACCGCCGCCCGAGGCCGCGAGGACCCCCACCATGGCCAGGCACACCAGCAGCAGGAAGCCCAGCACGACCGGCCGCAGCACCGGCCGCAGGAACGCGTGCAGCCGGGCCGTCGTCGCGTCGGCGTCCGCGACCAGCCGCAGGGTCCCCTTCAGCAGGTTCCCGGTGCGCTGCGGGCCCGGCCCGGCCGCCGGCTCCGGGGCCGGACCACCGGCGAGCAGCCGGCGGCTCCCGAGCAGTCCGAGCAGCTGCTTCCAGTTGCCCTCGCCGAGCCGTCGCCCGAAGGCCTCCCCGTACGCGTCGCCGATCTCCGCCAGGCTGCGGGAGCCGTCCAGGCGGGAGACCAGGAAGTACTCCTTCGGCCCGATCTCGAACGAGGCCCCGGACTCGGGGTCCTTGACCAGGTGCACGAGGGCGGCGCCGTTCAGCAACGGCGGCGACAGCAGGATCCCGGCCCGCAGCGCCGGCCGGTGCTCCAACATCCCGGAGGGCGCCGGCGACGGGGCGGTCACGACCCGACCGCCCCGGCCGCCGCACCCCCGGCGGAGCCCGCCGCGACGGCCCCGCCCTCGCGCAGGACCCGGCCCAGCAGGTGCGCCAGGTAGGCCTCGTCGCGGATGGTCACGTGCAGCCGGTTGTTGGTCATGTGCATGTACGGGGACAGCAGCAGCGGCAGCGCCACCGCCGGGTCGGTCACCTTCTCGTCCCGGCTGCCGTCCCAGGACCGGAACACCAGCTCGCCCGAGACGGCGAGGGCCTCGGCCCGCCGGCGCAACTCCCGGCAGTGCTCGGCCCAACCGGCCAGGAACCCGGGCAGCCGGCCGGTCTCGCCGGAGCCGACCGCCTCCAGGACGGCGGCGAACCGCCGCCCGAGCCCGGGGCCGGTCTGCGCGTAGGTGCGGTCGTACTCCGCCGACCCGATGAACCCCGTGCCGGGGAAGGCCTGGTGCCAGAACTGGTAGTAGCGGTCGAGGTAGCCGCCGAGCTCCTCCCGGTCGGGCAGGAACACCCCGGCCATCACCATCATCAGCTGGGCCGAGGTCCCCAGCAGGACCGTGCGCACGTGCAGGTTCATCCCGCTCAGCGCCTCCATGACCAGGTCGCTGGAGTGCGCGAAGTGCCACTCGGCCAGCTCGACACCGGCCGGGCCGCCGTACTTGCCGTACTCCGGCTCGTACGGCTCGTAGCTGAACGAGTTGTTGGGGCGCAGGTTCATCCGGCCGTCGGCGCCCATGAAGGCGGCGCGGTCGCCTTCGGGGAACTCGATGTCGAACAGGGTGTTGTAGAACTCGTTGAGGAAGCCCGAGTCCACCTCGTAGAGGGCCGGCCGGGCCTTGAGGAACGCCGACACCGCCTCCTGCGCGCGGCGCCGGACCTCCGGCTCCGCCTCCGGACTCACCGGCCGCAGCCGCAGCCGCACGTGCGGGCCCTCCAGCCAGTAGTTGATGAAGAAGTGCCCGGCCAGCAGCCCGTCCTCGGTGAGCGAGGCGATCAGCGGACGCACGCAGTTGACCAGCAGCGGCTGCGGGTTGGCGGCGTAGAAGACGTGCATGGCCTGCCACGCGCCGCGCGTCGGGGTCATCTCTGACATCGGGGACCGTCCTCCGGGCTCGGGGTGATTGCGTTGGTGGTCGTCGTGAAGGTCTCCACGGCGAGCTCGGCGACGTGCGCTCCGCGCGCCGAACGGGTGTGCAGGCCCCCGGGATCCGGGAGCATCTCGCGGAACACGACCCGGTGACCGGGCTCCCGCAGGAGCGGCTCGAAGGCGGCCAGCGAGAGCAGGCTCGCGAAGTCCACGTACTGCGGTTTGGCGCCGAGCGCGGACGGACCGGCCGACACCGTCGCGAAGACGCGCTCCGGCAGCCCGTGCGCGCGCCGCCACCGCTGCCACTCCAGGAAGTGCGACGCCTCCTGCGCGCCGCGCGCCGGCAACTCGCCGGCCGTCGTGCTCCAACTGCGCCGGCTCAGCACCAGATCGCCGTGCACGACCCGGGGCCGCCCGCTCACCCCGCCGTGCGACACGGCCTCGGGCACGCCCGCCCACACGTCGAGCGGGGACATCGACGACGGCGACAGGAGCAGCAGGGTGCGCGGTACGGCGGGCAGGGCCAGCGGCACCAGGTACCCCAGGTAGACCGGGATCACCTCCACCCCGAGCCGCCGCGAGCGCAGCACGACCCGGCCGGTGGCCGGCACGTGCTCCGCGTACAGGTCGTCGAGCCGCAGCAGCCGGTCCTCCGGCAGGGTGCCGCTCTCGCCCGGGCAGACGATCTCGTAGTCGGTGAGGCGCCCGTGCAGGTTCAGGTTGGTGGTGACGGGACCGCCGGTGACCTCCGCGAGCACAGCCCCGGGCGGGGTGACAGCGGCGGCGGTGTCCCGCAACTGCCCGTCCAGCGCGGGCCGGCCGTCCTGCTCCTCGTACACGTGGGTGAAGCGGCTGAAGGGGAAGGACAGACCGCCGTAGGAGCGGTTCAGTACGGTCAGGCGCTCGCCCGTGTCCGGGTCGTCGGCGAACTGGAGGTGGTGACAGCGCGGCGCGAACCCCGGTACCACGGACTCCAGTTCACCGGCGACGGCCGCCATGTCGACCTCCGTCAGACGGAGTTCCTCCCCGTCGTGCTCCTGGAACGCCGCCCAGTGCTCCCGCATCCGGCCGACGAACGTCCGCCGGGCCGCGTCCAGGGCGCGGATGCCCGGCAGGCCCAGCCAGTTCTCCTCCGGCACGTACTCGCCCTGCGCGTCGAAGGGGGTGCGCCGGGCCGAGAACGACAGGTACTGGTCGAAGAAGTCCTCGTGGAAGTCGTGGACCAACCCCAGCAGGTCCTCGCAGCGGCCGCCCTGCCCGTAGCGGGCGGTGAAGAACCCCTCGAAGGTGATCCGCTGCGCGAGCGTCAGGTCGAACGCGGGCAGGATCCGCTCCACCGACCGCAGCGCGCCGCCGTCCCCGGCCCGCGCCCAGGCGGGTCGCGGCGCGCTCAGGTCACGGCCCGCGCTGACGTCCTCGTAGACAAGGGTCTGCGGCAGCGGGGTGTCCGCGGCCGCGCCCAGCTCCTCCTGCGCGCGGCGCAGACCCGCGCGCAGCGCCGGCAGGAGCTCCGCGCGCTCGTCCCGGTCGGCCCGCGGGTAGCGCTCCAGCACCCGGGCGGGCGCCTCCAGCAGTTCCGCGAGGTCATCGGCCCAGGGCCGTTCCAGGCCCGTCAGCGACCGTTGGAAGGCACGCAGCGGATCGCCGCCGTGCACCTCGGTGTCCAGGCAGGGCACCCGGACCATGCCGAGTTGCAGCAGGGCGTCCACGTACGCCTCGCAGTCGGCCGGCTGTGCGTCGTGCTCGCGCGCCAGCCAGTCGGTGAGCTCCCGGTGGCGCAGGTCGCCGCCACCGGGCTGCTCCGCCCGCTCGGCGAACAGGGCCAGCAGCCGGTCCAGGGTGCCGCTGCGCCGCAGGAAGAACAGCCGGTCCTTGACGGCGTCGAAGGTCACCGCGGCCGCGTCGTCCCCGGCCGTGACCTGCCGGCGCACGTACCGGATCCGGTCGTCCTCACGTCCCCAGCCCGAGGCCGGCCGCAGCGGCAGGTCCCGACGCCGCACCGGGTCGGCGAGGATCAGCTCGGCGAGCCGCGCCAGCACGACCACGTTGAGCCGTACGTGGCTCTCCCACCGGTCCTCGACCCGGATTCCGTCCGTCCGGTCCTGCGCCGTCCCCTCCCCGTCCGCGAAGCGGCCCGTCGCCACCCCGGTGAAGGTGCTGAAGGGGCTGGTCTTGCAGGCGGTGCGGTAGAGGTACGAGAGCACCGACCGTTCCGCCTTGCGCGCCCGGCCGCCCGGCACCCGCCCCTCGGCGGTGGCCGCCGCGTAGGCGTCCAGCTGCCCCTCCAGGACGGGCGAGGCGAGCAGCAGGCCGTGCCGCAACCGCTCGTCGCCGAGCAGTTCGCGCAGCGCCTCGCGGCCCCGGCCCAGGTCGGACGCCAGCAGCGGCTCGCCTTCGGCCAGCAGCTTCTCCAGTTCTCGCGACCGGTTCAGCCAGCCGGCCAGCCGCTCGCCGACGGTGTCCGCGTCGGATTCGCCCAGGGCCGCCAGGGTCCGCAGCGCGGCGTCCGGATCGGCGGGCAGCCGGCCGTTGTGGATCTGCCGGCGCAACTTCAGCAGGTCCCGGCGCAGGGCGGCGCCCGCCCCGCCGGGCTCCGGGTCGGTCGCCCCGACCGCCCGGTGCAGCGCCTCGCTCAGGCACTGCGCGTCCGCGCGCAGCACCTCCTCCGCCGCGAGGACGTCGGCCGCCCAGCGGACGGTGTCCGGGCAGCGCAGCGCGTCGGCGGCGGACAGCGGCAGGCCGGCCACGCGCAGCATGTAACGGTCGCCGGCGTGCCATTGCGTGGTGGTGTTCATCCTGGTCTTCCTGCTTCTCTCGTCGCCCGCTCAGGCGATCTCGTGGCGGAAGTCGGCGGGCTGCGGCCGCTCGTGACCGAGCAGCATGATCAGCAGCGGGGCCTCGTCGGTCTCCATCAGCCCCAACCGCTCGCGGTAGGCGATGTTGTCGAAGCCGAGCGCCACGCCGGCGCCGAGTCCCTGGGCGGAGGCGGTGGTGTAGAAGGTCTGGGCCACGGCTCCGACGACGGCCCCGACGAGCCGGTAGCCGCGGTCGCCCACGGCGTCCAGGACCGCGGTCGTCCGTACGGTCGGTACGAGCACGGCTCCCGCCTGTTCCAGGTTGTAGTTGGACAGGAAGTAGTTGCTCTGCAGGAAGGGGCCGGGCGCTCCCGGCACCACCAGCCGCAGGGTGTGCTCCCGCGGGTCGTAGGCGTAGCTGCCCGGCGCGATCCCCTCGACGTGGTTGACGAACACGTACAGCGAGGTGAGCCGCGGCCCGTCGGGCCCCTCGACCTCGCTGCCCACCGCGGTCGCGGCGCAGTCGGCGAGGGTGGCCGCCAACCGGTCCGCCGCGAGCGGCCGGGTCGCGTCGAACCGGCCGAAGCTGCTGCGGCGGGCCCGCAGCGCGTCCGCCACCGACAACCCGGCCGCGGCCGGCGCGGGCAGCGCCACCGGGTCCGCGCCCCGGGGCGGGTGGGCGGCCGCCGCGTCCAGGGCGCCCGGAGCCGGACGGTCCGCGGCCCGCCCGAGGGTGGCCGCGTGGACCCGGCGGAGCGTCTCGAAGGTGAGCACCTCACGGGAGCGCTCCGCGTCCCGGTGGCGCACCCGCGGCCGCTCGGCCGGTACCGCGCCCGCGACGGCCCCGACGGCAGGCGCCCCGCCCTCCCACTCCAGCGGGACCACCGCGAAGACCCCCTCCTCCTCGGGATCCACGCCCAGCAGCCCGGCCAGCCGCTCCTCGTCGAACCAGAGCGCGGGCGCGATCCGCAGCCCCTGCTCCCGCGCCCACAGCCGCCAGGTCTGCAGCACCGTGCCGACGTCCATGCTGACGGCGTGGAAGGAGAAGCTGTTGTACTTGAACGCGTTCTGCCAGTACTTGACGCTCAGCACCAGGTACTGCGAAGCGCCGTGCGCGCCCCCGCCGAGCGCCTCGCGCACGTCCCCGGTCACATCGCCCGTCAGCAGCCGGCGCAGCCCGTGCTGGTGCGGCGCGTAGTGGTACACCCCGGGCGTGAGCGGCCCGCCCGGCCCGGCGGCCCAGTACACCCCGACCGGGTAGAGCCCGCCCCCGGAGGAGGTGCCCCGCGACCAGTTCGCCTGTGTGTAGTGGGGGAGCGCCGCCAGGTCGGTGTTGGCCTGCACGCCGAGCCGGCGCCCGCTCAATCCGTACGAGTCCTGCAGCATCCCGGACAGCAGCGGCAGGCTGAACCCCCCGGCCGGTACGGGACCCGCCGCCCGCGCCGGCTCCGGAAGCGGCAGGGTCTCCGCCTCCGGATAGAACTTGGCCTTGCGGGGGCGGTCGGCCCAGTCGGGCACGAAGTCGACGGGCTCCATGGGAATCCGGCCCCGGTGCATGATGGCGCTGGCGTAGTCATGGGCGTAGCCCACAAGTCCTCCTCGGTTCATGTCGGACACGACGGCTGCCGGGTCAGGGGAAGGGGTGCGGGGCGGGGTTCAGGTCGGCGGGCTCCAGGTCCCGCTCGCGCAGTCCCGCCTCGCGCAGCGCGGTCCGCAGCCTCGGCATGCCGAGCGCCCGCTGCCGCGACCAACCGAAGTCGATCGGCAGCAGACCCGGTACCAGCACGCTCACCGTGTGCAGCCCCAACGCCCGCTGCTCCGGCAGCGTCTGGTCGACCACGACCACGTCGAACCCCTTGGCGGCGACGGCCTCCACGCACCGCTCCAGGTCCTCCCGGACGTCGGGCGCCACACCCCCCGGAGCGGCCAGCGCCGACACGGGCCGCAGCGGGGCACCCGTCCCGCCGCGCAGCAGGAAGTCCGCGTGCGCGCCCATTTCCGGCACCCCGTACACCAGCGGGTGGTCGTGCAACGCCGTCACCAGATCGAAGTCGGCGGCCATGGCCCGCAGCCGGGCCTCGTCCCGCTCGGTGCGCCCGGCCAGGTTCACGGCGTCCGTCGCGATCTCGCACAGCGCCGAGTCCAGCGCCGACTCCGGGTCCAGCCCGGCGCCCGCCCCGAAGCACATCCGGCCCGGGCCGCCGTCGAACCGTTCCGCCACCGCGGTCACCACCGGTATCGGGAAGCTGATCCGGGTGTCGAAGAACCGCGCCCGGTACCCGTACAGCGCGAGCCGGTCGACCATGGCCCGGGTCGACGCCCGGGTACTGGTCGCCGGGTCGATCTCCGGCAGCGGCTGGCGCCCGTACCAGGCGAGCAGGAAGGCGTCGCGTTCGACGACCTCCATCAGCCCGAAGTAGCAGGCCTCGGCCGTGCTCCCGCCCGAGGCGCACCCGTTGGAGCTCTCCTGGACGAAGCGGTTCTCCAGGCCCGGCGCGTGGTAGTACGTCAGCACCTCCGGCACCAGGCGCGGCTCCCGGTCGCGCAGCGACCACCCCCACACCCACGGGATCGTCCGGTCCGGGTCGAAGGGACGCACCCTCGGGTTGTCCCGGTGGAACGCGTCGCTGTACAGCCCCACCCGGCGCGGGTCGACCGCCGAGGCCCCGAACTCCCGCAAGGATCCGCTCACGCTGGTCGTACGGGACCGCGCGCGCATGCCCGCGTACCGCTCCAGCCCCTCCAGCACCCCGACGCGCGCGCTGCGGTCGAAGGTGTCCGTGTGACCGCCCCAGAACGTCTCGCGCAGGTACTCGCCCGAGCGCATCGAGAAGCAACCGATGGTCGCGGAGGTGGACGTCGAGGAGACGTCCTGCACCAGCGAGGGCCCCAGGGCCCCGCACAGCGGGTTCGCGAACGCGGCGACCTCGATGTCGTACGCCTCCACCGGCCGGGTACGGAACGCCCCCGGCCGGTACTTGGGCGCGGGCTCCGGCGCGAAGGCGGTGGGCACGTCCACCGTGGGCGCGCCGCACCCCGGGCACTCGGGGTCGGGCACCAGCGGGTAGCGCCGGACGGCGCCGTCGCGCAGGTCCAGCAACCGCACCTCGGGGAACACCCCGCGATCCGGACCGGGGCCGCCGGCGGCGTTCCGGTCGGCCACCACCAGCGCGACCAGCGCGGCCAGCGCGTCGGCGGCGAAGGCGTGCGCGTACGGCCACTCGCCCGCCGGCCGGGTCCCGCCGCCCAACTCCAGGGCGTCGCGCAGCGCGACGGACCGCACCGCCTGCCAACGGCGCTCCAGACACCGCGCGCACCCGGGGCCGCCCGCTGCCGGCAGTGGCCCGACCACGGCCTGGTGGCCGTACAGGCTCACCGGCACGCCGCCGTCGCCCGCTCCGTCGCCCGCTCCGGCCGCCGGCGCCGGGGCGGCGAAGGCGTTGCGCAGGCCCAGCACCGACAGGACGACCGGCGGGCCCTCCAAGGCCGACAGGGACCGCTCCAGCAGGGCCGTGAACCGTTGCGCGGCGCCCGCCCCGAGCCCGTCGGCGACCGCGGCCCCGACCCGCACCGGCGGGCGGCCGCCGTTACGCGTCATCGCCCGGCTCCCGCACCGCCGCGAGCAGCACCCGCACCGTGTGGACGCCGGCGCCCGCCGTCTCCGGCGAGCCCGTCACCGCGACGTACGCGTCGAGCCCGGCGGCGGCGAGCCGCTCCAGCACCCCGTCCCAGGAGCGCGCAGGCTCCGCCGCCAGGGCGCCGGCCGACCCCGATACCGCCAGGGCCCGCGCGTCGAGGTCGCTCACCAGCGGGTCCCCGGTGTCGACGGGAAGGCCGCCGCGGGCGTCATCCGCCTCGTACTGCGCCACACCCAGCAGCTCCCGCAGGGCGGCGACGGCCGCCGAGCGCCGGTCCAGGCCCTCACCGAGCGCCCAGCGCGCACCCGACCGGGCCAGCAGCACCTCGACCCCGCTGCGCGCCCCCTCGCCGAGGTCCAGCAGCTCCGGTTCCATCCCCAGCCGGTCCGCCGACCGTACGAGGAAGCCGAGTTCCGCGTCCTCGCCCGCCGGGTCCGGCAGTGGCACCAGGGCCGCCGCGGCGCCCCGTACCGCCCTCAGCAGCGCGGCGTGACCCAGCGCCGACAACAGGCCCGCCGCCGCGGCGTCGGCGGGGGTCGGCCCCGCGCCCGCCCCGGCCCGGGTCCGCTCGAAGAGCCGCTCCGCGTTGTGCGGTCCGAACGGCCGCACCGCGCCCGCCGGAACCAGTACGGACTCCTTCGTCAGCAGCGAGAACACCCGCTGGAGCGCCCCGGCCGAGCCGGGGATCCCGGTGGACGTGGTGAGCGCCGAGGGGGCCACGGCGGGCCCGTCCGCACCGTCGGTGACTAGGTCCCGCGCGGGCACCACGTGCTCGGCGTAGACCAGGGCCGCCGCGTCCAGGGCGCGCATCCGGGCCCCGGCCACGTGGTGGATGTCGAAGGCGGCCACGGAGCGCGGCCCGGCGTGCCCGATGCCCAGCTCCACCACTGCGAGCTTGAGCGGGATCTGCGTCAGCTCCTCGTCCGCGTACCGGGTGAACACCCCGGCGAGCGGCCGCACCAGGGCGGAACGCCGGTTCAGTTCCGCGACGAGGGCGTCCGCGTCGCGGGCCGTCTCCAGGGTCGGCAGCGCCGGCGTGTCCGTGGCGCCGGCTGCGGCCAGGTCGATCGGAGCGGCCGGTTCCGCCTCCGCGCAGAAGGGGCAGCGGGGGTGTGGGAACAGGGGCTCGGCCGTCACGTCCAGCGAAGCCGTGTCCTGGACGAGGAGCCGTCCGGCGGTCTCGGCTGGCAGCGCGCCCGACGTCGCGCGGAAGACCTCGTACCCGAGCAGGTTGCCGAGCATCGCGGCCAGCGGCCGCCCCGGCACCGGACCGGCCGGCGGCGCCGCGTCCGGGAGCGCCAGCGAGCTCCACAGGTCGGCCGCGCCCGTACCGCCGCGTGCCGCGCCGAGGCGCAGCGCCGCGCAGGCCCAGCAGCCGGTGGTGCCCGGCGTCATCAGCGGGCCGACGACGCAGTCGTCGCCGTACGACCAGGCCGGGAGCAGGGTGCGGCCCTCGGGTATGCCGGCGCGCAGCAGCGGGAGGAGCCGTCGTGGAGCGGTCGTCCCGCCGGTCACCACGACGAAGTCGTAGCCCTCCAACCGGTCCCAGTCGAGCGGGCCCCGTACGTCGGGCAGGGTACGGACGTTCACCGGGGCGCCGTCGGCGCGGGCCTCCTCGGCCTCGGCGAGGATCTCGGCCGGCTCCAGGGCGGGCATCAGGCCGATCTCGGCGCAGCCGTTGCGGACCAGGCTCAGGGCGCACCAGCGGGCGACCGCGTCCTCGCCGAGGACGGCCACGCGGGTGCCGCGGAAGCGCAGGAAGCGGGCCTCGGCGTCATCGGCGTAGTGGTCGGCGTAGGCGATCTGCGGCGCGAACCGGCGCGCGACGTCCGGCTCCGCGGCGGCGGCCCGCGCCGCCGGCTCCGGTTCCGCGACCGATCTGGCGAAGTCCCGCTCGTACAGGGTCTTGACGAGGTCGCCGACCATCGCGCGCTGGGGTTCGCCCAGCCCCTGGCAGAGCTCGGCGACGGAGTGCTCGCCGGTCAGGTGCGGGACGATCAGTGTGGCGAAGCGGTACGCCGTTTTGGCGTTGAGGCGGAACCCGCCGTCGGAATTGTGGAACAGCACACCCTCGGGGGTCTGCGTGAAGAGCACGTCCCGACGGATCCGGGGCCGGGACGTGGCGACGGCTTCGTAGCTGGCTTCAGACATGGAACACCTCTGTTTGCGGTCTGGTGGGACGGTGGTGCGAGGTGGGAAATGCCGTGGAAAGGGTGTGCGGGAGCGGCGCCCGGCGTACGGAGAAGGGCACGGGGGGTCGGTCAGCGGGCCGCGGGCACCGCGGCCGCGCCGTCGCGTTCGCGGGCCAACCACCGCGCGTAGACCCGCAGGAAGGCATGGATCCGGTACGGCTGGCCGGGCGGGCCGTCCTCCAGCAGTCCCGCCTCCACCAACTGTTCGAGCACGGAACCCGACCCGGCGGCGCAGACGCCGGTTCCCGGGTCGAGCGAGCCGAACCGCAGGAAGGTTTCGCGGAGTTCGGGCGCCAGGGTGCTGAGTGCCTGCCCGAAGACCTCCGGTACGGAGAGCCGGGGATCCTCGGCGAGCGCCAGCCGCTCGGGGGTGTCCTGCGACAGCCATGCCGCGCAGTCCGCGACGGACAGCCCGGGACGGGTGAGCAGTCGACCCGCGGCGATCCGCAGCGCCAGCGGGAAGTACCCGCAGACGGAAGCCAGTTCGCGGGCGCCGTGTTCCTCGGCGGCGATCCGTTCGGGCCCGACCAGGCCGGCGAGCAGTCCGTGCGCCTCGGACGGGCCGAGGACGTCGAGCCGGTGGACGGCGCCGCCGTGCGTGGCGACGACCGCCGCGAGCCCGCGCCTGCTGGTCACGAGCACGGACGCGTCACCGGAAGCGGGCAACAGGGGCAACACCTGCCCCGCGCCGGTGGCGTTGTCGAGGATCAGCAGCCGGCGCCCGTCACCGGGCTCGGGCAGCAGCCCCCGGGCCTCCTCCGCCGAGACGCCGTTTCCCTCGGGCCCGCCCAGGTCGACGCTGAACACCCCGCCGGGGAAGGCGTCCTGGACCTGGTGCGCGCACTGGTGGGCCAGCGCCGACTTGCCGATCCCGGGAGCGCCGGAGACCACGAGCAGCCGGGGTCCGTCGGCGTCGGTCAGACGCAGCGCCATCGTCCGCAGGTCCGTCGCCCGTCCGGCGAAGCCGGGGACCGGCGGGAGGCCGCCGTGCCCGGGGCTGCGTACGGGGGGCGGCGCGGGCGGCGTCGCCGGCGGCGCCTGCTCCTCGGGGCGCGGTGGCCCCAGTTCCTCGGAGCGCAGGATCGCCAGCTCCAGGCGCCGCAGGCCGGGCCCGGGGTCGACCCCGAGCTCGTCGCGGAGCCGGTCGCGCACCGCGCGGTACTCGGCCAGCGCCTCCGCCTGCCGGCCGGTGCGGTACAGGGCCTCGATGAGCTGCTCGGTGAACCGTTCCCGTACGGGGTGCCGGCGACCGCTCTCGTAGAGGTCGACCAGGACCTGGTGGCAGTTCCCGGCGGCCAGTTCGAGGTCACCTATCCGCTCCAGGACGCGCAAGCGTTCCTGTTCCAGCGCGGGCACCGCGTCCCGCTGGAGCATGCGCGAGGCCACGTTGGCCAAGGGCTGACCCTGCCAGAGCGAGAGGGATTCCCTGAGCCGGTACAGCTCCTCGTCGGTGCCGGCGGCGGCCCGGGCCTTCGCGGCCAGTAAGCGGAAGAGCACGAGGTCGAGGGTCCCGGTGTCGTTGTGCATGCGGTAACCACCGGGCACGGCCTCGATGGTGGTCGCGGATATGCCGTATTTCGCGAATAGCCTCCGCAACCGCAGCACACAGGTCTGCAGGGCGGCTCGCGCCGTGGCGGGCGGTTCCTCGTCCCATACCGCGCGGAGCAGATAGTCGGTGGAAACGACCGTACCGGGATGAAGGAGGAGCGCGGCCAGCAAACTGGTCGGCTTGGACGGTTTGAGGACTACAGTCTCGGGGCCGTGCGCGATGCTCAGGGGCCCCAATAGCTGGAACCGCATGATGGTCCCCCGTGTCGGGTCACGTAAGTGTCTGTGGAGCGTGGCGGGGGGGTGGTGGTCGCCGAGCCCCGCCCCCGACACACTCCGGAAATAGTCCGGACCAGCGCATGGGACTGCCCGCCGCCCCCCGTTGGACGGTGAATGACTGGAACACTACATAACGGATCTTGTGAAAGTCGAGTCGGGGGCCGGCTCAATTCGGACGCCGTATACGGACTTCCCCCCTCGGTAACCTCGACGCCTCACCGGGTTACTGTCGATGCACCAAGACTGTTCATGCATAAACGAGTTCCGATGGCCGGATCGCTTGAGTTCCAATGGAGCGAATTTGCCCCGGCCATAGGTCCGGGCAACCGGATTGAGGTACTCCGGTCGGCGGATTCCGGTCCCGCAACCGGAATCCGCCCTGATGGGAACGGGAGGCGCCGGCTACTCGAATCGCGCCGTGTCGCCCGCGCCGTGGCGCACGATCTCGGCCTCGCCGCTCGAAAAGTCGATCACGGTGGTGGGGCGGGTACCGCAGTCGCCCGAGTCGAGGACCGCGTCCACTTCGTGGTCGAGCCGCTCCTTGATCTCCCAGCCCTGCGTCATCGGCTCCTCCTCGTCCGGCAGCAGCAGCGTGCTGGAAACCAGCGGCTCGTCGAGTTCCGCGAGCAGCGTCTGCGTCACGAGGTGATCGGGGATGCGGACCCCGACGGTCTTCTTCTTCGGGTGCAGCAGCTGGCGCGGCACCTCGGAGGTCGCCCGGAGGATGAAGGTGTAGGGGCCGGGCGTGGCCGCCTTGATGGCGCGGAAGACGTCGTTGTCCATCTGCGCGAACTGACCCAACTGCGCGAAGTTCTGGCACATGAGGGTGAAGTGGTGTCGGTCGTCGAGATCACGGATGGACCGGATCCGGCCGAGGGCCTCCCGGTTGCCCAGTCGGCATCCGAGAGCGAAACAGGAGTCGGTCGGGTACGCGATGAGCGCCCCGGAACGGATGCTGTCGGCCACGCTGCTGATGGTGCGCCGCTGAGGATTCTCGGGGTGCACGTCGAAGTACTTCGCCATCCGCCGAGCCTACGGGACCGGAACCTTGCGTTCGGCCGCCTGCGTTCGGGGGCCGGAGGGCGCTCCCGGCGGGCGGGTAACGGAACTCCGCCGGGCCTCGAAACGGACCTCTGCCGGGCCCTGTCGGCGACCCCCGGCAGGGCCCTGCCGGCGACCCCGATGGGGCCCGACCCGTGCCCCCGGCCGACCGGACGCCGCCCCGGCCGCTCCCGGGAGGGGGCCGCGCCGGCACGCATCCCCCGCTCCCGCAAGCGGAAGTGCTCCGTCCGGGTTCACTTCGGGAACCCGTTCGGCCCCAGGACCGCGTTTGTGATCATCGTTTTGGCTCCCGATCGTTTTGATGCTGCCATCCGGCGTACGAGATCTGGGAGGCCTGCGTGGCGATGCCGCGGACGAAGCGGACGAGGGCCTGGAGCGTCGTGGCCGCCGTGACGGGCGCCGTGCTGGTCGTGGCGGCGGCACCCGACCGGGGCCCCGGGGCGGGCAGCCCGCAACGGGGGGCCGGCGCGCCCCCGGAGGCGGCCGTGACCCTGTTGGTCTCCCGCGCGCTCGACGTGGGCCGCCGGACCGGGACCGGCGGGCCGCGGTGCGCCGCCGGGACGTTCCGGGCGGGCCTGTGCGGTGCCTGGCGAGAGCAGCGGGTGCTGGCGACCGCCCGGGGCGCGGGGGCCGTCCTGCGCGGCCCGTACGCGGTCGCGGGGGACGTCCTGCCGACCGACGCCGACGGCCCGCTGGAGATCGCCGCCGAGTCCTCGGGGCGCCTCACCGACGTCACCGTCCACGACGCCCACGGCCGCCACCTGGCCGGCGCACTGGAACCCGGCGCCGGACGTTGGCGCAACACCGAACCGCTGCGGGCGGGCGAGCGCTACACCGTGCGCGTCGGCGCCCAGGACGGATCCGGCGCACCGGTCGCCGCCACCATGGCGTTCCGGACCGCGCCGCCCGCCCCCGCCGCCGACGGCCCCCTGACCGCGGACCTCGGACCCCGGGCCGGCACGTACGGCGCGGGCGAGATCGTCACGGCCGAACTCAGCCGACCGGTGCCCGCCGAGGACGCCCGGGCGCGCACCCGGGTGGAGCAGTCCCTCCAGGTGACGTCGAGGCCGCACGTCGAGGGCGCCTGGCACTGGGTCGACGACTCGACGCTCCACTTCCGCCCCCGCGCCTACTGGCCCGCCCACACCGTGGTCCGCGTCCGCAGCGGACTCGACGGGGTCGAACTCGGCGACCAGGGGTACGGCGGACCGTCGGACCCCGTCGAGTTCACCGTAGGCGACCGCATCGAGGCGGTCACCGACTCCGCCGCACACGAGATGACCGTACGCCGCAACGGACGGGTCATCAGGATGATCCCCGTCACCACCGGCAAGGCCGGCTTCCTGACGCGCAGCGGCATCAAGGTCGTCCTGGGCAAGGAACGCAAGGTCCGCATGCGCGGGGACTCCGTCGGGATCGGACGCGGCACCAAGGAGTTCTACGACCTGCCCGTCCACTACGCGACCCGGGTGACCTGGAGCGGCGAGTACGTCCACGCCGCGCCCTGGTCCGTCGAGGCGCAGGGGGAGGAGAACGTCAGCCACGGCTGTACGGGCATGAGCACCGAGGACGCCGCCTGGTTCTTCGACACCGTGCGCGAGGGCGACATCGTCGAGGTCGTCAACAGCGGCGGTGACGCCATGCCCCCCTTCAGCAACGGCGTCGGCGACTGGAACCTGGACTGGCGCACGTGGCTGTCGGGCAGCGCCCTCGCCGCCGGCCCGGCCGGGTCACCCGCCGAGGCCGGTGATCCGCTCGGCGCCTCCCGGCTCCACCCGATGACGTAGGCCGTTCCCCTTCGCCGGCCGGGGCCGATGTGCTGAACCGGACGGCGCCGGCCGGGGGCCGATGTGCTGAACCACACGGCCCCCAGGCATCCCCGCCCCGCACACCGGGCACCCACCACCGATGACCCCCCTCCACCTGCGCGGCCCCGCGCCGCCGGCCGTCACCCACCCGCGCCGCGCCCTGCTCGCGGGCTCGGCGGGCAACTTCGTCGAGTGGTACGAGTTCGGCGTCTACGGCTGCTTCGCCACGGTCATCGCCGCCCGGTTCTTCACCCCGGACACCGCGACGGGCCCGGCCGGGGCCGGACCCCTGCTGGCCACCTACGCCTCCTTCGCGGTGGCCTTCTTCTTCCGGCCCGTCGGAGCCCTGCTGTTCGGCCGGCTCGGGGACCGCGTCGGCCGCCGCCCGACCCTCATCCTCGTCGTCTGCCTCATGACCGCCGCCACCGCCCTGATCGGCCTGCTGCCCACCCGGGCCACCGCCGGCGAACTGGCGTCCTGGCTGCTCACGCTGCTGCGCGCCCTGCAAGGCCTCTCCGCCGGCGGGGAGTTCGGCGGCGCGGTCGCCCTGATGACCGAGAGCGCACCCCCAGGACGACGCGGCCGCCACGGCGCGTGGCAGTTCTTCACGGTCGCCCTCGGCCTGCTCGCCGGCGCCGGCACGGCCGCCGCGATCGCCGGCGTGCTGACCCCACCGGCCCTGTACGACTGGGGCTGGCGGATCCCGTTCCTGCTGGCCCTGCCGCTCGGCGCGGTCGCGCTGTGGCTGCGCACCGGCCTGACGGAACCCGCCGGCGCGCACCGGCTCGAAGGACTCCCCGGCACAACCCCCGAAACCCCGCCGGCCCGGCCGGCGCCGGACCCCGGGACGGTCGGCGCGGGCCCGGTCGCACCGACCCCGCCCGCCACGGCCCGTACCGTCGTGCTCGGCATCGGGCGGATCATGGGGTGGTCGGCGGCCGGGTACACCTTCCTCGTGGTGCTCCCCTCCTACCTCCAGGCCACCCTCGGCGCGTCCTTCCAGGAGGCCCTGATCGCCACCACCGTCGCCAACCTCGGCTTCGCCGCCGCCATCCTCCCCGCCGGCATCCTGAGCGACCGCGTCGGCCGCCGGCCCGTCATGCTCTGCGGCGCCCTGTGCGTCACGCTGCTCGCCCTGCCGCTCCTGCACCTGCTCCAGGACCCCGCCGCCTCGGCCCCGGCCAAGGCGGCGGGGCTGCTCGGGGCGGGCGCCGCGGTCGGACTGCTCGCCGGACCCGGGCCGGCGATGCTCGCGGAGATGTTCCCCGCCTCGGTGCGCTGCACGGGGCTCGGACTCGCCTACGCCCTCGCCAACGCCGTGTTCTCCGGCTGCGCCGGCCTCGTCGTCACGGCCCTGATCGCGGCGACGGGCAACACCGACGTCCCCGCCCACTACGCCGCCGGTGCCTGCGCCCTCAGCGCCGTCGCCCTGGCGAGCCTGCGCCCCGACGACCACCTGCGACCCCTGCGATGAGGGTCGTCGGCCTGATGTCGGGCACCTCCCACGACGCGGTCGACGCCGCGGCCGCGGACCTCACGTTCGCCGACGGCGGCGAGACCCTGAGCCTGGTGCCGCTCGGCATGATCAGCGCGCCGTACGAGGACTCCCTGCGCGCCGCGCTCACCGCGGCCCTGCCGCCCGCTCCCACCACCCTCGCCGACGTGTGCGTGCTCGACACCCGCATCGGACAGGCCTTCGCGGAGCTCGCCGTCCGGGCCGACCGTGAACTGTGCGCAGATCGGGCTGAGTTGATTGCCTCGCACGGGCAGACCGTCTACCACTGGGCATCCGGCGGCGTCGTCCACGGCACGCTCCAGCTCGGCCGGCCCGCCTGGATCGCCGAGGCCACCGGCTGCCCCGTCGTCGCCGACTTCCGCCCCGGCGACGTCGCGGCGGGCGGCCAGGGCGCGCCCCTGGTCAGCCTCGTCGACCTGATGCTGTTGCGCGGCCGTCCCGGCGTGCCGGCGGCCCTGAACGTCGGCGGGATCGCCAACGTCACCGCCCTGCCGACCGCCGGCCCGCCCCTGGCCTTCGACACCGGCCCGGGCAACGCGCTGTTGGACGCCGCCGTACGCCGACTCCGGCCGGACGGACCGGGATACGACGAGGGCGGCGCCCTGGCCGCCGCCGGACGGGTCCACGAACCGCTCCTGAGCCGGCTGCTGGCGGAGCCGTACTACGGGCTGCCCGCGCCCCGGACGACCGGCAAGGAGCTGTTCCACCCCGGGTACCTGGACGCGGCCCTGGCCGGGTTCGACGGACTCGCCCCGCAGGACGTCCTCGCCACCCTCACCCGGCTCACCGCGCGGACCGTCGCGGACGCGTTGGGCCCCCTCGGCGTCACCGAGGTCTTCGCCTCCGGCGGCGGTACCCGCAACCCGACCCTGATGTCCGCACTGCGGGAGGAACTGCCGTCCCGTACCGCCCTGTTGGATTCGGAGCTGCTGGGTCTGCCCGCCGGGGCCAAGGAGGCGTACGCGTTCGCCGTCCTCGGCTTCCTGGCCTTCCACGGGCTGCCCGGCAACGCCCCCGCCTGCACCGGCGCCCGTGGCCCGCGGATCCTCGGCTCGCTCACCCCGGGCAGGCGCCCGCTGCACCTGCCGGCGCGGCCGTCCCGTGCGCCGCTCTCCCTCGTGGTCGCCCCGACGGCCGGCCCCGCAGGGCGGGCCGAACGAGGGTGATGCTCCGTCATGCCACACGATCGGCATGATCCTTGGGAGAGCGCGACATGCCGGTGGACGACGATCCACCCGTGGGCCCGGGGCCCGTCAGTGCGCCGGCGTCGCCGTCCCCCTCCCCGACGGCCCGACCGGGACGCAGGTGAACCAGGTCCCCTGCGGGTCGTCAACGGCAACAGCGGCCGGCGCCCGGCGGTCCGGGAGGCGAGCACCGGGGCCGCGGCCGCCGCCCTCCGGCTCCCGTGCGACGGTCGCGCGGATCAGGAGCGGCGCGTCGCCCGCTGCACGATGCCGCGCCGCTTTCGAACGCACGTGCGTATCTCCGGGCGGCCCCGCCTCGCCGGAACCGGCGGCCGTCCGCATAGTGAGTGGAGGAACCGGCAGGTGGAAGGGGGCGTCTCGTGCCAGCGGTACGGCCGGAGGGCGAGCAGGCGCAGGGCCCCTTCCCGTCCGAGCCCGGAACCCTGCTCGAACACGTGTCCGTCGCCGTCTTCGGCATCGACGAGGACGGACACGTCTGCCACTGGGGACCCGGGGCCCGCGACCTCTTCGGCCACGAGGCCGCCGAGGTCCTCACCCGCCCCGCCGGCCTGCTCCTGGCCGCGGGCCCCGAGGAGGCCGCCCGCCTGACCGAGCGGGCCAGGAACGAGGGCTACTGGCGGGGACGGCTCACCGCCCGGCACCGCGACGGTACGGACTTCGCGTGCGGCTTCCGGGTGTTCCCGCTCACCGGCGCCACCGGCCGCTCGGAGGTCCTCGCCCTCGCGAGCCGCAGCGAGGAGCTCGACCGGGTCAAAACGAACCTGGCCTTCCTCGACGCCCTCTTCATGACCTGCCCCGTCGGCCTGGTCATGCTCGACGAGAACCTCCGCTACGCCCACCTGAACCAGGCGCTCGCCGACATGGACGGCCTGCCCGTCGCGGAGCACCTCGGGCGCGGCATCGAGGAGGTCATGCTCGTGTCCGACGCCGCCGAGTTCCGGCGGATGCTCCACGGGGTGGCCGACGACGGCGTGCCCGTCATCGGGGCGCTCACGGCCCTGCGGCCCCTGGGCCGACCGGACCAGGACCAGGTCCGGTCGGTGAGCTTCTTCCCCCTGACCGGGGCGGTCGGCACCCGCCCCGGCCTCGGCGGCCTGATCATGGACGTCACCGACCGGGAGCGGGCCATCCTGGAAGCCGCCGCCGGCCGCCGCAGACTCGCCCTGCTGGACCGCGCCTCCACCCGCATCGGCACCACCCTGGAGGTCGGGCGCACCGCCGCGGAACTGGTCGAGGTGGCGATGCCCGAATTCTGCGACGGCGCCGTCGTCGAGATCGTGGAATGGATGGACGACAACGAACTCTTCGATCCCGCCCTTCCGCTGCTCACCCGGCGCATCGCCTTCGGCACGGTCCTGCCACCGCCCGCCGACGAACTCGTGGGCGGCGTGGAGCGGGTGCGGTACCCGCCCGGCTCCGCCGTCCACGACATGCTGCGCACCGGCCGACCCGTCTCCTCCGTCGTGGACGAGGCGTTCCTGGCCCGCACCGTCGTCATCGAGGAACGCGCCCGCCTCATCGCCGACAGCGGCATCGCCTGCGTCCTCGTCGCCCCCCTCATCGCCCGGGGCACCGTCCAGGGCATCGCCCTGTTCGGGCGTTCCGCCCACCGGCCCGCCTTCACCGAGGACGACCTCGCCCTGGCCGGGGAACTCGCGTCGCGCGCCGCGATCTGCCTGGACAACGCCCGCCTCTACAGCAGGGTGCAGGACATCTCCCTCACCCTCCAGCGCGCCCTGCTGCCCAGCGCGCAGGCCACCAGCCCCTACGCGGACGTCGCGCACCGTTACCTGCCCGGGGGCCGCATGACGGAGGTCGGCGGCGACTGGTACGACGTGATCGAGCTGCCCGACCACCGGATCGCCCTCGTGGTCGGCGACGTGATGGGCCACGGGATCCCGGCGGCCGCGGCCATGGGTCGGCTCCGGATCACCACGAAGGCCCTCGCCCGGCACGAGGTCGAACCGGCGGCCATGCTCGGCGAACTCGACGCGCTCGCGCGGGAGGCGGGCATCGAGTTGGCGACCTGCCTCTACCTCGTCTACGACGCCACGACCGGCCGGGCCCGGATCGCCGGGGCCGGCCACCCGCCGCTCCTGATCCGCCACCCCGACGGCACGGTGCGCACCTTCGGGGAGGGGCTCGGCGTGCCGCTCGGCGTCGGTGGGTTCCCGTTCCGCACGGCGGAGATCGAACTGCCCGAGCACGCCGTCCTCGCCCTGTACACCGACGGGCTCATCGAGTCGCGCGGACGCGACATCGAGGCCGGGCTCGACGCGCTGCGCGCCGAACTGGGCCGCCCGGCCGGTCCGGCGGACCCGCTGGAGGCGATGGCCGACCGCGTCCTGGCGAGCCTCCTGCCGGACCCGCCCGCCGACGACACGGTCCTCGTCCTGGCCCGCGTCCACCGCGTCCCCCGAACGTCCCCGCAAGCCTTCCCGTGACGTGCGCTCGCGCGGCGCCTCCAGCGGGTCCAGGGTGGAAGGGGGACGTATCGCACGCACGACCCAGGTGAGCGAGGGAAGACCCATGACGGCGACCACGCGCGAGAGCACACCGGTGGAGATCGAGGGCGGCGGCGTCGAGCTGCGGACCCGGGAGATCGGGGGCGGTCTGTCCGTCGCCTTCGTCCGGTTCCCCGAGGGAACCGACATGACTCCCGCCCTCAAGGGCATGCCGGACGGGATGTGCCCCTGCCCGCACTGGGGATACCTGCTCAAGGGCCGGCTGAAGATGGTGACGCAGGACGGCGACGAGGTCTACGAGGCGGGGCAGGCCTTCTACTGGCCCGCCGGTCACGTCCCGGTCGCCCTCGAGGACTGCGAGTACGTCGACTTCTCCCCGACGCGGGAGTTCACCGAGGTCGTGGACCACATCAAGGGCCAGGGCTGACGGGACCCCGGACGCCGACAGCACGAGGCCCCGGGGCTTCGCGGCCCCGGGGCCTCGTACGGTCACTTCGCTTGACCGCTCCTTCAACGATCCGCGGGCCGGGACGTCACGGCCCGGAGCGCGGCGCCGCACGCTTTAGGGTGGGCGCGTGACGATCGAACCGAACGCGCGAACAAGTGAGTACCGGGTGCTGTACGGGTGCATGGGGCTGGGCGGGAGCTGGGGCCCGGAGCCGTACGGTCCGTCGGACATCGACACCGCCGAGGCGGCGATATCGGCGGCGCTCGACAGCGGTATCACCGTCTTCGACCACGCCGACATCTACCGGCACGGCAAGGCCGAGGCCGTGTTCGGCGAGGTCCTCGCCCGGACCCCGGGGCTCCGCGAGCGCGTCACCCTGCAGACCAAGTGCGGGATCCGTCTCGCGGACGACAACGGCCCGGGCCGCTACGACCTGCGCGCCGCGAGCATCACCCGCCGGGTGGAGGAGAGCCTGACCCGGCTGCGGACCGACGTCATCGACGTCCTGCTCCTGCACCGCCCCGACCCGCTCGCCGACCCCGACGAGATCGCCGGGGCGCTGACGTCCCTGCACCGGCAGGGCCTCGTACGGGCCTTCGGCGTGTCCAACATGGCGGCGCCGCAGATCGCACGGCTCCAGGCCCGGCTCGACGTACCGCTCGTGGCCAACCAGTTGGAGATGAGCCTGCACCGCCGCGACTGGGTCGAGGCCGGCGTCCTGCTCAACACCGACGGGGCCACCGCCAACGGCTTCCCGTTCGGCACCCTGGAACACTGCCTCGACCACGGCATCCGCCTCCAGGCCTGGGGCGCCCTCGCCCAGGGCCGCTACACCGGCCGCCAGGAGACCCCCGCCGACCGGGCCACCGCCGACCTCCTGGCCGACCTCGCCCGGCGCAAGGGCACCACCCCCGAAACCGTCCTGCTGTGGTGGCTGGCGCGCCACCCCGCCGGCATCGCACCCGTCGTCGGCAGCGCCCGCCCCGAGCGCATCCGCGCCTGCCGCGACGCGGCCCTGCGCGCACCCGACCTCACCCACGAGGAGTGGTACGCGCTGTGGACAACCGCCCGCGGCGTACCGCTGCCGTAGGGGCCACCGCCGTGTCGTAACACCCCCGCGCGGTCGCTCCGGGCCGATAGTGGGCCTGTGAGCGAGAGCGCGGAGGGACCCGGCCCGGCCGGTGAAACGGGCGGCGCGGCCTGGTCCGGGAGCGAGGGCGCGCAGGCCTACGCGGCGATGGAGGCGGCCACGAACCGGCTGCTCGGCTACCCGTTCGTCTTCGGGACGCTGTCCCGCCGGATCGGCGCCGGCTCCGTCCTCGTGGACTACGGCTGCGGCCCCGGCAAGGTCGCCGACAGCGCCGCCCGCAGGCTCGGCGCCTACGTCATCGGCGTGGACATCTCCCCGCAGATGCTGGAACTGGCCCGCGACGGCGCCCGCGCCGTCGCGGAGTTCCACCTCGTCGAGGACGGACGGGTCACCACGCTGGCGGACGGCTGCGCCGACGCCGTCATGTGCAACCACGTCCTGGCCTCACTGCCCACCCGGGAGGCGGTGCTCGACGTCCTCACGGAGATCCGCCGCCTCCTGCGCCCCGGCGGCCTCTTCGTCCTGCTGAGCACCGACCCCGCGCACAGCGGTACCCCGTACGCCTCCCTGCGCATCGGCGAACCGGGGGAGGAGTACGGGCCCGGGGACCGGCTCACCGTACGGCTGCTGCGCACCGACGGCTCCTGGGAGGAGCGCGACAACCACGCGTGGCCCGTGGACCTGCTCCCCGGCCTGCTGGAGCGCGCCGGGTTCGGTGACATCGCCCAACTCCGGCCCACCGTCGCCGAAGCCCTGACCGTCGCGGACCCCGACCTCGTCCGCAGCCGCCCCTGGCAGGCCGAACGCGTCTCACCCCCGCTCGTCATCACCACCGGCCGCGCCGTCTGACCCCCCGGCCGCCGGGGCGTCCCGGCTCGGTGGGGGCGCCGGGTGGCCGGCGTCGTCCGTCAGGTCGAGTTGGGTGGAGAACCTGCTCAGGAAGACGTCGTACCACCCGTCCGGGCGACGGGTGAGGGTGGCGCCGTCCTGCCAGGTGCCGTTGTCGTCCCACCACCGGCTGCCGTACGGATCGCCCTGGTTCTGGTGGATGTTGTGCATGCCCGGGCCGTGGTGGGTGAAGGGTTCGCCGAAGACGAGGATCGGCCTTCCGGGCACCAGCATGGGTTCCAGCGCGTCGGCGGCATCGAGGTTGGAGCCCGAGACCCACGGCCGCGGCGGGCTCCACCGGTCCGCGAGCGCCCGCAGCCAACCCGCGCGCGGCAGCAGACGGCCGCGCCGGTCGGCGAGCGCCGGATGCCGCAGGTAGTCCAGGGCGCCCGAACCGGAACTCATGGAGAGGTCGTGGTACCCGGGAGCCAACGAGGGCACCGGGTCGAGCACGGACGGCGCCAGGACGAGCGTCCGCCATCGCACACCGGTGGCGGACCGTTCGCTGTCCACGTCGACGGCGCACCGGTGGCGCCCGCCGGGCGCGTCGACCTCCAGGTTGACGTGGAACCAGGCGCCCCGGTCGTCGGGCCGGTCGCGGAAGTGCCGGTGCAGGGTCCCTGACAGCACGCCGTAGGCGTCGAATGGCATGCCGACCAGTCAACCACCGGCCCCGCCCGCCCCTGCGCCCGGACGCGCGGTCCGCCCGGGCGCGCGGGGACGACCACCGCCGTCAGGACGGGCGGCGGCGCAGACGCGTCGTCAGGTGGTGCTGGAGCGGCAGGCCCACGGCCGCCATGTCGTGGAGCACGGTCAGCTCCCCGTCGCCGAGGGTGTAGCGGCGTCGGGTGGCGGTGACCTCCTTGGCCTTCGGGGTCAGCGCCACCTCGTCCGTGCGGATCTCGAACTCGGACCCGTTCACCTGCCCGACGTACGTCTCGACGATCCCCGTGGGGTGGGCCAGGACGACCTCCAGGGACGCGTCGGGCAACACCCGCCACCACCCGGCCTCACGGCCGGCCGGCCGCACCGGGGCGCCGGACCCGTCGATGAGCCAGGCGCGCGCCTCGTACCGCAGGAAGGGGCGCCCGTCGTGGCTGAAGGTGACCTCCTGCTCGTAGCGGAAGTCCGTGTCGAGGGTCGGGTACTGGCCTTCGCCCCGGCCGTGCCAGCGTCCCAACAGGCCCAGAACCGGGTCCAGTTGTGGATGCGGGGCGGGCCCCTCGCCGAGGACGTGGCTGTCGGGGTACGGATTGTCCTGCACCGGCTCGAACATGTTCACCTTCGTCTTTATGGAGGTCGCGCGCGCCGCAGCCTAGCGCGGCGTACGCCCGGACCCGCCCGCACCCCGGGCGGTGGAGCCGCGTCCCGTCCAGCGGGCGAGCTCCCCGTCCAGCGCGCCCGGGGGAAGGTACTCCGCCGGGCCGGCCCACGCGTCGCGGCCCTCGTACACGGGGAAGTCGGGGAAACCCGGCTGCTGCGCCGGCTCGCCCAGGCGGACGCCGAGGCGCACCGCGACGTCCTTGCGCAGGCGGGGGAGGAGCGCGTAAAGGCGATCGCCGGGGCAGGCGGTGTCGTTGAAGTCCCGGTGGCCGTGGATCTCCGTCGGCGCGATCCCGTACCGGTCGCAGATGTGCGTGCACAAGGAGACGAGGGCCTCGAACTGCTGGGCGGGGGGCTCCTCGCTGGTGTAGGTGCCCTCGTTCTCGATGCCGACGGACACGTCGTTGCGTCCGACGCAGTGCGCCGAACGCACCTGCCGCCGGCCCGACTCCAGCTCGGCGAGACTGTGGTGGCGGCCCTCGGTGACGAAGGCGCCGCGACTGATGGTGAAGTGCTGGCCGGTGTCGATCCAGCCCTGGATGTCCATGTGGTAGTTCTGGATCGCCCGCGCGAGGGCGAACGCCCGTTGCTGCGAGTAGTCCTCGACGTTCCGGGTCGCCGTGTGGTGCACCACGATCTGTTTCGGCGGCGCGGCCAGGATCACCACGGACTCGGACGGCGGCCGGGCTCCCCACGCCGCGCAGCCGAAGACCGCCGGCCCCGCGGCGGCCGCCGCGTGGGCACGTCCGGCCGCGGGCCACCCGGCCGCCGCTCCCAGCCCGAGCGCACCGGCCAGGACCATCCGACGGCTGGGGCCGGGCGAAGCGAGGGCGCGAGCGCGCATGGGGAGCTCCTTGAGACGAGGACGAGGACGAGGACGGCGCCACGGGCCGTGGCGCCGACCGCCCAACGACCGGGTGATCACCCGGCAACGACCTGACGGCCGGACGGGGGAGGCACTGCCCCCGTTCGGACGTGCGCGCGAACGTATGATCGTTCCCGTCGGACCCGGCCCGGGCCGCCCGCCCGGAATCCGCCCAGGAGAACCGCACATGACCCCCGCCGCAGACCCGCCCGCCCAGCCGGACCGCTCGGCGGGTTCCACCGGGCGCCCGCCCTCCCCGGCGGGGCCGTCGGCGGCGCCGTCACCCGAGGTCGGTTCCGCCGGGCACGCGCCCTCCCCGGTCGAGCCGTCCCCGTCCGACCGGATGCGCAGCCGGCTCGCCGGGTACGAACGGCATTTCGCGCGGCTCTTCGCCGACTGGTTCGACGGCCTCGAACGCACCCTGGACGCACCCCCGCACAGCGCGTTCGCCCCCGAATGCCTGACCCTGCTGCGGGAGCTGTCCCTGCGCGGCGGCAAGCGCCTGCGCGTCGCCCTGATCCACGAGGCGGCCCGCCTGGTGACGACCGAGCCCGTCCCGGGACTGGACGACGCCGCCCTGAGCATCGAACTCCTGCAAACCCACGGTCTGATCCACGACGACATCATCGACAACAGCCCCACCCGCCGCTCCGGCCCCTCCACCCACCACGCCTACCGCGCCCGCTTCCCCGAACACCCCCAGGTGGCCCTCGGCCTGGCCGTCCTCGCCGGCGACCTCGCCGCGTTCCTCTCCCAGCAGGTCCTCCTCGACTCCACCGCGCCCCTCCCGCTGCGCCACGCCATGCTGGAGGTCCAGACCCGGGCGGCCACGGCCACCCTCCTCGGCCAGATCGCCGATCTGGAACGGGACTTCACCGCGCTCCCCGACGAGGAGACCCTGCACGAGGTCGCCGAATACAAGTCGGCCCGCTACTCGATCCTCGCCCCGCTCCAACTGGGCCTGCTGGCCGCCGGCGCCGACCCCCGGCCGTTCGACGCGGAGCTGCGCCGCTACGCACGTCTGGTCGGGATCTGCGGACAGATGCGCGACGACCACCTGGACCTGTTCGGCGACGCCCCCACCCTGGGCAAGCCCCCGGGCAACGACCTGCGCGAGGGTCGGCGCAGCTACGCCGTCACCGCCGTCCTCGCCGCCGCCGGCGGCCGGGACCTGGCCGTGGTCGAGGCGGCGCTCGGCGACCCGCACTGCTCCGCCGACACCGTGGCTGCGGTGCGCGACATCGGGCGCCGTTGCGGCGCCGAGGAGCGCCTGCGCGCGGGCGTCGAGCGGCACGCCGTACGGGCCGCCGCCGAGGCGGCGCGCTGGCGGCCCCGCTGGCGCGAGGAGGCGGTGGCCTTCTTCGAGGCGCTGCCGCTCCAGGTGCTGGCCGGGGTGGGGTGACCCGCAGGGCTCGGCGCACCAGCGCCGAGCCCCCTCGCATCGCTTCCGCGCCGGCTCAGGGCGCCAGGTTGCGGGCCAACAGCTCGGTGGAGCGGGCCACACCGATGGAGTCGGGGGTCGGCTCCGGCAACAGGCCGTCGCGGGACATCAGTTCACCGAGGGCCGCGTCCATCGCCCGGTGCGCGGCGAACAGGCAGGGAGTGCTGTAGACGGCGGCGGCCACACCGAGTCCGGCCAGCTCGGTGAGGGAGAGCCGGGGGGAGCGGCCGCCCTCGATCTGGTTGAAGAGCAGCGGCGTGTCCCCGACCGCCTCGTGGATCAACTTCAGCTGTGCGGTGCTCCGTACGCCGTCCACGAGCACCATGTCGGCGCCGGCGGCGGCCAGTTGGCGGGCCCGAAGCAGCATCTCGGCCTCCTCCGTGGCGTCGGTGCGGGCCACCACGAACAGGTCACCGCGCGCGTCCAGGACCCGGCGGAGCTTGGCCAGGTACTGCGGCAGGGGCAGGATCTGCTTGCCGTCCGCGTGCCCGCAGCGGCGCGGGCGCTGTTGGTCCTCCAGCACGACGCCCGAGGCGCCCGCCCGCTCCAGGCGCCGTACGACGTGGGCGGCGACCTCCGGGTCGCCGTACCCGTCGTCGATGTCCACCAACAGGTGGTGGCGGGGGAAGGCGGACCGCAGCCGTTCCGTGAACGCCACCATGTCCGGCCAGGCGATGAAGCCCACGTCCGGCAGCCCGTAGTGGGACGCCGCGAAGCCGAAGCCGGAAACGAACAGGGCGTCGTGGTGGCCGGCCGCCACGGAGGCCGAGTACATGTCGTACACCCCCAGGAGCGGGGTCGTACCCGGCCCCGCGAGGGACTCCCTCAGCGCGCTTGCGTAGTGCCGGACCACTGTGCCTCCTCGGTGTGCGGGACCGCGAACCGGACCCGGTCCGGGGATCCTCGCGGGGCGGCCCCGCGCAGGAACGATCCGGCCGCGCGTGTCCGCGCGCCGTTCACCCCTACGGGAGCGCGCCGACCGCCGGCGCCGGGTCCCGGAACTCCGCCGACGCGCCGTCGAGGCGGGCCGGCAGCGCCTGACCGCCCCGCTCAGCCCGCGCCCGCCGCGCCTGATGAACCGAGCCGGGAGCGCCCGACGATCACGGGGCGATGTTCTGGTTCAGGTGGAAGAGGTTCCCCGGGTCGTACCGGCGCTTGACCTCGACCAACCTGTCGTAGTTGCCCTTGTAGTTGACCCGGATCCGGTCCTGGTCGTCGTCCGCCATGAAGTTGATGTAACCGCCCTCCTGCGAATGCGGGGACGTGGCCGCGTAGTAGTCGCGCACCCACGCGGTGTTCGCCTCGTTGTCGGCGGCGTCGGGCCACATCCCCGCGATGACCGTCGCGAAGGAGGCGTCGCGGTAGGCGAAGGCGGTGGCATCGGGCGCCACCCGGTGACAGGCACCGTTGATGGGATAGATGTGCACGGTCGAGTTCACCGCCGGCACGAGCGGCCCATACCGCAGGTGGGCCTCGATCGCCTCGTCGGTCAGCTCGGTGACGAAGTTCGCCTTCCAGTAGTGCTGGAGCCCGGGCGGCACGAGCGCGTCGAAGGCGGAGTTGAGCGCCGGGTACGGCATCGGGCCGACGTGCTCGGCGACCACCGGGGCCATCTCGTGGAAGGGGCGCAGGGCCGCCTCGCCCGCCTCGACGGGCCCCGCCCAGCAGGCCACGATCAGCAGGAACGGATCACCGTGGCGGTCCTGCGGGATGAACGGCAAGGGCGGGGCGATCTGGAAGGCCGGGAACGCCCCCAACTGCTCCGGCGCGTCGGCGATCAGCTCGCGGAACCCCCGCAGGACGGCGCCTGCGTCCTTCAGCTCGAACAGCATCGGCCCACCGTAGACGTCCCGGACGGGAGCGAGCCGGAACTCGAAGGACGTCACCGCCCCGAAGTTCCCGCTGCCGCCGCGCAGCGCCCAGAACAGGTCCGGGTGCTGCTCCTCGTCGGCGACGAGGAGCTCGCCGTCCCCGGTCACCACGTCCGCCGACACCAGGTTGTCGCAGCTCAGACCGAGTCCGCGGGCGAGGTGGCCGATTCCGCCGCCCAGGGTCAGCCCGCCGACGCCGGTGGTGGAGATGATCCCGCCGGTCGTGGCCAGGCCGAAGGCGTGCGTCGCCGCGTTGAAGTCGCCCCAGGTCGCACCGCCCTCCGCCCGAGCGGTACCGCGTACGGGGTCCACCCGGACCCCGCGCATCCCGGACAGGTCGGCGACCACGCCGTCGTCGCAGGTGCCGAAGCCGGGCACGCTGTGCGCGCCGCCGCGGACCGCCAGGTCCAGGTCGTTCTCGCGGGCGAATCCGACCGCGGCCATGACGTCACCGGCGTTGACGCAGCGCGCGACGGCGGCCGGTCGCCGGTCGATCATGGCGTTGTGGACCTTGCGCGCCTCGTCGTAGGCCTCGTCCTGCGGCGTGAGCACCCCACCGCGGACCCGTTCACGCAGGTGGTCGATCGAGAGCTTGCCCATGGCTGCTGCTCCTCGTGGCCTGCCCCCGCGCGGTGCGCGGGGGGAAACCGCCCCGGTGGCAGCGCGGCGGCACAGTGGGACCGCCCCCTGGAGGACACCGCTGCCGCCTGCCACCGCAGCGGGGCCCTATTTCACGCTACGCCGATGGGCCGCAGCATCAACCGGAACCCTCGGGGGCCGGGCCCTCCGGCGCGGCGCGGGCTCAGTGGCGCAGCAGGGCGCACACGAAGTCCTCCTGGACCTTCCGGACGCGCTCGATCAGCTCGGGCTTGTAGGTGAGCGAGGCCTGCGTGGTCATCGAGAAGGTGAGCGAGCGACGGCCGTCCGCCGTGGCCGCCGCGAGCTGTGTGTAGCCCGGGGTGTTCCCGGTGTGGCCGTACACCGCCCCGCAGCGGGTCGTGTACCGGTAGATCGCCAGCCCCGCGTCGGTGCGTCCGGGGCCGGGCGGCTGGGAGAGGCCGGCGGGCAGGAACGTGAACTGCCGGCGCCGGGTCCGCTCCGACACCAGCTCACCGCCCGCGTACGCCCGGATGAACTCCGTCAGGTCCCGCGGGGTCGAGACGATGCCGCCCGAAGCCCAGGCCCCGGAGGCGCCGACCGCCTCGCTGACGTCCTCGGGCTCCTCCGGCGGCTCGACCGCGTAGCCGTGCAGGAACGGTACGGGCAGCCGGTAGCCGCCGGGCAGGCTCGTCCGCTCCAGGCCGAGCGGCTCGTACACCAGGTCCCGCAGCAGGTCCTCGTAGCGGCGCCCGGTCACGGCCTCGGCCATGAGGGCGACGGCGATGTTGTCCGAGTTCGAGTACTGGTAGCGGCTCCCGGGACGGAAGGCGAGGTCCTCCCCGGCGACGAACCCCAGCAACCGGCGCGACTCGAACCGGTGCCGGGGGTCCGCGGTGACGATCTCGCGGAACTCCGGGGAGGCCGAGTAATCGGGAAGTCCGCTGGTGTGCTGCAGGAGCTGAGCCAGCGTCACCGCGTGCCAGGCCCTCGGCTGCCGGGGCAGCACCTCGCCGATCGTGTCGTCCAGCCGAAGCCGGCCGCGGTCGACGAGCCGGAGGGCCACCGCCCCGCTGAAGGCCTTGGCGACGCTGGCGATCCGCATGTGGTCCGACGGCGCGGGCCGCCGCCCGGTCTCCAGGTCGGCCACCCCCGCCCGGTACACCTCGCTACGGTCACCGTCCTTGAGGACGGCGATGACCCCGGGCGGCCCACCGGGGGCGTTCACCAGCTCCTGGAGCCCCTCGCGCAGGGCCGCCGACCCCCGGCCCCCGGGATCGCGGTCGGTGCCGGCGTACGCGGGCGGTACGAGGAGGCCGGCGGCGGCCGCGCACAGCAGGGCGGTCGCGAGCAGCCGCCGCCCGGGGCGGACCCGGTTGCCGTCGGGGTTCGACCGTGGGGACATGGAGGTACCTCCGGATTGGGGACGGGTGCCCGGTCACGATGGCAGGGACCCGCCGCGGGCGGGCGGTGACACGGCCGCGCGCCCGGGCCCGCTGCTCCATCCGGACCCGTGAACGCCGGCGGGCCCGGATGGCGGATCCGCGCCCCGATCCGGGGGAGACGGCGCCCGGAGGGATACGCATGTCCGGCACGGCTTCGTGATCGGCACTCACCCGGAGGTTCCCCATGACCTGCATCAACCGACGAGACCTGGCCCTACTGGCGCTGCGGACGGGCACCGGCGCGGTACTGATGGCGCACGGGACGCAGAAGCTGTTCGGCTGGTTCGGCGGCGCCGGACTGGACGGCACGGCCGCCGGCATGGAACGCATGGGCTTCACGCCCGGCCGACGCAGTGCCGTCGCCGCCGCGTTGGGCGAGGCCGGCGGCGGCGCCCTGCTGGTGCTGGGCCTGGCCACCCCGGCGGCGGGAGCGGCCGCCGCGGGCGCCATGGCCGGCGCGGTGGCCGTGCACGCGCCCGCCGGGTTCTTCGCCCAGGAGGGCGGCTACGAGTACCCCGCCTTCCTGGGGTTCACGGCGGCCGCCGTGGGCCTCGCGGGAGCGGGCCGCTACTCCGTCGACCACGCCACCGGCCACACCTTCGACCGGCCCTGGACGTTGGCCCTCGCCTTCGGGGGCAGCGCCCTCGCGGCCGCCGCGGTGCTCACGAAGCGGGCCCGGGAACGGCAGGACGCCGCGTAGCGGGACCCGCGGACGGGGCGCGGTGCGGAGCGCCGCGGGTCGGCCGGGAGCACGGGCACCGGACGGCGCGACCGTGGCCGCGGGGCACATCGGAGCCCCCGGGCTCTTCGACGGTCCGAGCCCGGACGTAGGGTCCCGGCATGAACCTCCAACGCCCCGCCCCGGGCGCCGAAGGCCCGTACGCCGCCGCGTACCTCCCCCGGTTCGAGATGCGCCTCGCGCCGCCCGGGCCCCCGACGGGCGCGTCCGTCGCCAAACTGGGCGGCGAACCCGTCTGGCGGGGCGAGCCCAGCTGGCCGGTGGTCCCCCGGACGGGAGTCCCCCTGGACTTCATCGGCCAGTTCCCCGTTCCGGGGGAGCCCGACGAGGAACCGCGGACGGCGTACCTCTTCCTCTCGTACGACGACTACGAAACGGGCGGCATCGACGCCGACGACGGGGAGGCCGTACTCCTGGTGCAGCCGGGCGGCCGGATACCCGACTTCGCCGTCATCGGTCCACCGGGGACCACTGGGCGCTCCCTGTGGGCCTTCGACGGGGAGGAGGAGAAGGTCCCCGTGGAGTTCCGGATCGACTTCCGACCGGTGGCGGACGAGCTGGAGGCGGAACTGGAGGCGGACGGGGTCCTCTCGGTCCGCACCTACATAGGGGGACGGCCGTCGTATCCCGACTGGTCGGGGTACGAGGCTCCGTGGCGCTTCTTCTTCAGACTCGCCCAGGAGGAGGGCGACCCGTACTTCCTCAACTTCGCCGACGGCGGCGGCTACGCCTACCTCAGCCCGGACCGACTCGAAGGCCGTTTCAAGTGGGAGGCGGCCTAGGTGTATTGATCACGAGCGTTGTCAACGGTGCCGGGTCTTGATCATGGCGAAGACCTCCGGTGTGGTGGAGGTGTCCAGGCTCCACACCACGCACGGAGGTCTTCGTGTCCTACCGTGCTGCCCGGCTGACCGTTCACGGCAGGCGGATCCCGGTCGAACGTGTTCTTGCCGGCCGTCCCGTCGCGCACGTGGCCGCGGAGATGGGCATATCGAGACCCACCGCCCACAAATGGGTCCGCCGCCGGCGGATCGAGGGCGAGGCGGGGCTGCACGACCGTTCCAACAGGCCGGCAAGGACTCCGCACCGCACCCCGGCCGCGACCGAGTCGGCAGTGTGCCGGCTGCGCGCCCGGCGCACCGGAAGGTGCGCCGGGCGCGTGCCGCGGGTCGGGGCGGGCTACTTGCAGACCGTTCCGTCCGCCGGAGCGGTGCCGTCCACCAGGAAGGTGTCGATCGCCTTGGTGGCGCAGGTGTTGGTGCCGTACGTGCCGTGGCCCTCGCCCTCCACCGTCACGTTCACGCCGACGCCCTTGCCGAGCGCGTCGGCCATCCGCTTCGCGCCCTCGACCGGGGTGGCCGGGTCACCGGCGTTGCCGATGACCAGGATCGGCGCCGCGCCGGCCGCGTCGACCACCGGCTTGTCCGTCGTACCGCGCACCGGCCACTGGGAGCAGGCGAGCAGGCCCTCGACCATGTCCGGCCCGAAGACGGGCGACGCCGCGAGGAAGGTCGGCTCCTGGGCCTTCGCCTCCTCGGCCGTGTGCCGGCGGTTCGTGTCGACGCAGTTGATGGCCATGTTCGCGGCATGCATGTTGCTGTAACGGCCATCGTCGCCGCGCCCGTTGTAGCCGTCCGCGATGGCCAGCAGGAGGTTGCCCGTACCGTTCTGCATGGCTTCGCCGAGACCCTGGACGAGGTAGTCCCAGCCCTCCTTGTCGTAGAGGGTGGCGACGATGCCGGTCAGGGCGTGTTCCGAAGTCAGCTTGCGGCCGCCCTCGGTCGGGGCGGGCTTCGTCTTCAGCTTCTCCAGCAGGGCGATGATCCGCTTGTTGCCCTCGGCGTCGCTCGGCCCGGTCGGGCAGTTGGCCGTGTACTTGTCCCGGCAGTACTTCATGGCGTGATTCAGCGCCAACTGGAAGCCCTTGGCCTGACCCAGGGCCCCCTGCACCTCGTCGGCGGTGGGGTCGACCACGGCGTCCAGCACCGTGCGACCGACGTTGCCCGGGAACAGGTGGGCGTAGACGCCGCCCAACTGGGTGCCGTAGGAGATCCCGAAGTAGTTGAGCTTCTGGTCGCCGAGCACCTGCCGCAGCAGGTCCATGTCGCGGGCCGCGTTGACCGTGCCCACGTGGGGGAGGACCTTCGCGGAGTTCTGCTTGCAGGCTTCCGTGAACTTCCGGACGTCCTCCAGCGGGTCCGCGCTCTCCACCGCCTGGTCCAGCGTCCTGTCGTCCAGGCAGGTGACTCCGGCGCTGTTGCCCACCCCGCGCGGGTCGAAGCTGACGAGGTCGTACACCGCGTTGAGCTTCTTGTAATCGGTGGCGGCGTCCGGCAGCGTTTGCACGCCCGAACCTCCGGGCCCGCCGAAGTTGTAGACCAGCGAACCGACGCGCTTGCCCGTGTCCGTGGCCTTCTTGCGGATCAGCGCGACATCGAGGGTCTCGCCGTCCGGCTTGGCGTAGTCGAGGGGTGCCTTCATCGTGGCGCACTCCCAGCCGCTGCCGGGGGCCTTGCCGCCACCCTGGGCGGCGGACGGCGCCGGGCACTTCTGCCAGTCGGGCTTCTGCCCGGTCAGTGACGCGGGCAGAACGGCCGGCTTGGCCTCGGCGCCGGCCGAGGGCGAGGCCGACGCCTTCGGGTCGGCCTTGTCCTTCGCCTCCCCACCGCAACCCGCTAGCGCGGGCACGGCCAGCAGGGCGGCGGCGGCGAGGGCCGCCACCCGGGCGGGGCGACGTATGAGGTGGGCCATGGTGGTGCTCCTGCGCGAAAGGTCCTGGTGAGGTATCCAGACGATAAACGCTGCGAGCCGGCCCCCGGACCACCGAACGGCCCAGTCCGTTACGCGGGGGACCGAGCGGCCGGTCGAAGGGAGTGATGACGTACGCGGTGACGTCCCGTTGACAGTGCGCCCGGCCGCGTGCGACAAAGACATTCAGGCCGTGTTCGGCCGAAGTGCCCCCATCGCCCTGACCGTCTTCGCCCTGATGTGACGTTCACCTCGCGACCCACCCGCCCCGCGCTGCGCTCCGTAGCGAGGCCGCTCGGCGCGAACCCGCCGTCCCCGGTCGCGAAGACGTCAAAAACCCGGCACACCACCGCATACGTGAACGGACGGCCCTCCCTTGACGATGATTCCCGGATCCCGTGTACCCGGTCGGACCTGGACCGTCCGGCTGATCGGCCACGGCGACCACAGCGTCTCCGTCACCTGCAGCGTCGACGCCTGCCGGATGCCGCCCCGGTCGAAGGACACCGTGGCCATGCGCCGCTTCGCCGCCGAACACGCCCGCGCGCACGCCCGCCTGGCGACGGTGCGTCCCAACGCCGCGTGTGCCTGCGGCGCCGCCGAATGCGCCTTCCACGAGGGCAGCCGGGCCTCCTGCGCGGGCATGCCGCTGCTCGTCCTCGTCCACAACCCGGCCGTGGGGCAGGTCTGGACGCTCGCGGAGGTCTGCCAGTCCTGCGCGCCCCTGATCGGCAACCTCTCCGTCCTCGGCCGCGCCCAACGCCCTGCCGCCGCAGGGGCTCCCGCCGCCGTCCCCGCCGTCGCTCAGCAGACCCGTACGGCGGTTCCCGGCGGCTTCTCCTCGCCGCAGGCCGCCCCCGAAGCCTCGCCCGCCCGTCGGCGCCCCCAACGCGGCGGCCCCCGACGCGCCCGCTGACGCCCCGCAGCACCCGCAGGCGCCCGTACCGCACCCGAGGGCCGTCGCGACCGGCCAGGATGACCGGCTGTTATCGTGCGGGACATGCCCGAACTGATCGCACCCACCGCCGGGCTGCACTCCTCCTGGCTCGCCGCACGCGCCGAATGGGGCGCCGACGCCCCCATGGACGGAGCCGGCCTCGGCTCCGACGACGACGTCGAGACCCCCGAGGGATTCGCCGCCTGGGTGGAGCGGTTGCGCGGCTACTCGGACCGCACGCTTCCGGTCGAACAGGGCCGCGTCCACGCCACGTACTGGTGGATCGTCGAGGACGACACCTACCTCGGCGCCATCGACCTGCGGCACTACCTGAACGCCTTCCTCCTCGACGCGGGCGGCCACATCGGCTACAGCGTGCGCCCCTCGGCGCGCGGCCGCGGCGTGGCCGGCCGGGCACTGACCGCCGTACTGCACGAGGCTCGGGTGCTCGGCATGGACCGCGTCCTGCTCACCTGCGACCCCGACAACACCGCCTCGATCCGGACCATCGAGCGGGCGGGCGGCGAACTGGAGGACGTGCGCGAGACCCTCATCGGGCCCAAACGGCGATACTGGATCGACCTTTAGGGCGCTCAGGGCTCCCCTCCGCATCCTCGCCCGACCAACGTGATGAGGCTGTGATCTGCGGCGGTTCTGTTCGGCCGTGGAGATCGCTACGGTGCGACCGTGGCGCACAACGATGAGATACCGCCGGGCCCGAAGGCGCCGGACGAGGACAAGTGGAACGCGTTGCTCGCGGAGTACGAGCGGAGCGGCGCGGGCCCCGAACCCGAAGCTCCCGCACCCCGACGGGCATGGGTGCGCAACGCCGCGATGGCCCTGACGGCGGCGGCGGTCGCCTTCGCCGTCCTGAAGCTCACGGGCTACGCGTCCGAGGAGGACGCCGGGAAGCCGGCGGCCGCGCCTGCCGCACCGGCCGCGTCGGGCACGCCCGCCGGCGCCGCGGACCGGCCCCCGATACCGCAGGCGGACGCCTTCCCGGCGTCCGTACCGGACGGAGCCGGCGGCACCTATACCAGGGTCGGCGCCGCCACACCGAACCCGTGCGCCGAACCCGGTACGGTCGGCCCGCGCTTGGCCGATCTGATCGCCGGGAGCAAGGGCTGCGTCGGGCAGCACGTCGCGCTGTACAAGGACGCCCGGAACAACCAGTTCAACCTGGTCCTGTTCACCATGAAGGATCCCCGGGACACCCTGATGCTGGTGAACGAGCTGGCCATGGCCTTCGACGACTACCAGGTCGCGGCGCAGGCCCCGCCGCCCGCCTCGGGGCTGCCGACCCTGCCGCCGGACAGCGGGATGGTGCAGTCCTTCACCGGCCACGGCCGCGTCATGGTCGTGGGGCTGGGCCAGTGGTCCGACGGCCGCACGGCGGACTTCCAGAAACTGGTCGACCGACTCCAGCCGTTGCAGCAAGCCGTCGCCATGAACGTCGGCCGTTACGAGAGCGAGTAGACCCGCGCGTCGGTCCGCCCCGGGGGCCGGCCGGCCGCGACCGGCGCGCTGCTGGCCGCAGCGTGCAGTTGCATGCGCATCGCAGCTGGTGAGAGGGGGTAGGACGGCTGTAGCCGCAATGGGTTCCGTATGCGACGGTGAGCTTCATGGAGGCGAATCAGCGCCCGCGAAAGGCCACCCACCCGCACCCGCACGAGCACCCGCATCACGCGCACGAGCACCCGCATCACCCGCACCCGCATCACGCGCACGCGCACGCGCACGCGCATGACGCGCACGATCCCGACGCGGGCCACGGTTCCGGCGGATCGTTGTGGGTCCGGGTGGGGCACCGGCTCGGCCATCTGCTCACGCCGCACCGCCACGAGGCCGCCGACAAGGTCGACGCGGCGATGACGGCATCCCGCGAGGGCATGCGCACGCTGTGGATCTCGCTGGCCATCCTGGGGGCGACGACGCTGGTCCAGGCCCTGGTGGTCGCCCTGTCGGGGTCGGTGGCCCTGCTCGGCGACACCGTCCACAACGCCGCCGACGCGCTGACCTCCGTACCGCTGGGCATCGCCTTCCTGCTCGGCAGGCGGGCCGCCAACCGGCGCTACACGTACGGCTACGGCCGGGCGGAGGACCTCGCGGGGATCGTCATCGTGGCCACCATCGCCGCCTCCGCGGCGCTCGCCGCCTACGTGGCCGTCGACCGACTCGTCAACCCGCGCGACATCACCCACCTGTGGGCGGTGTCCGCGGCCGCCCTGGTGGGCTTCGCGGGCAACGAATGGGTCGCCCGCTACCGCATCCGGACCGGTCGCCGCATCGGCTCGGCCGCGCTGGTGGCCGACGGACTGCACGCCCGCACCGACGGGTTCGGCTCCCTCGCGGTACTCCTCGGCGCCGCCGGCGCGGCCCTCGGCGTGCCCTTGGCGGACCCCGTCGTCGGCCTCCTGATCACCCTCGCCATCCTGTTCGTCCTGGCCACGGCCGCCCGCGAGGTCTGCCGACGGCTGATGGACGCGGTCGACCCGGCCCTCGTGGACGCCGCTGAGCACGCGCTGGGACAGGTGGACGGAGTCCTCGGCACCGGCCGGATCCGGCTGCGTTGGATCGGACACACCCTGCGCGCCGAGGCCGACATCGTCGTGGATCCGCACCTCACCGTCGTCCGCGCCCACGCCCTCGCGGTGGCGGCGGAGCACGCGCTGATCCACGCCATCCCCCGCCTGACGGCCGCCACGGTCCACACCGACCACACCCGCCCCGACCCCTGCTCCCCGGACCCCCACGTGACCCTGACCCACCACCCCCACCCCCACTGACCGGCGGCCCTCCGCCCCGTGACGCAGGCCGCCCGCCGCCCGCGGCGCGGCCGCGCCTACGGCTGGACGTCGGCCGCCTCGATGGCGTCCAGCCTCGTGCGGCCCGTCGGGCGGCGCTTCGTGAGGGGACCCGGCCGATGCAATCAGACGAATGAGCGAAGGTCGGGCATAGATTCTACTTTCACCTGATTGTGCTGAAATTCAGACAATCCTGTGATCCCTATGGGAATCTGCTGCGCACGGCCGGACGCGCACGCTGACGGCCGCACAGGGGAGGTTTCATGCGTGGATCGCTGCTCCGGAAGAGTCGCTCGGTCCTGGTCGGTTCGTTGATGGCGATGGGTGTCGTCGGTCTCACCGCCGCTCCGGCCAGTGCGTGGACAGGGGGGAACGTCTGGGTCAACTTCGGCAGTTGGAACTGTCCCGGCGGAGGGTCCGTCGTCGGCGTGTACTGGGGCGTGGACGCCTATTCGAGTGGGCCGGCCGGGGGTGACTGGGGCGACAACGTCATCTACCCGCGCGTTCGGGTCGGGTCGGGTGCCTACAACACCTTGAGCTACCAGGTGATGTGCAAGAAGTGGGGCTGGTACACCTACCGCGGTGTCGTCAGTCAGCGCACCCTGACGCCGTACAAGTCGGGCGTGAGCTACACCTACTGACCGGCCGGCGGCCGGCGGCATCTCCTCCAGCGATGCCGCCGGCCCGCTCACAACGGTGTCTTCGACCCCGCACCACCGGGTTGCGCCGGAATCCAGGGGAGCGGTTGCGCCGAGGCCTCCCTCGGGTCGGGCTCGTCCATGATCACGCACCAGCCGCCCACCTCGGCGTTCCCCCAGATCGTGACCATGACCGCTTTGACCTGCTGGGTCTTGTGGAAGTACAGCACGACCAACTGGCGCTTGGACCCCTCGTCGTAGAAGTCCGCAGTGACCTGCCCGCGGGCTCCGTCGCCGAACGCGCCGACCCAGTTCCCGGCCGTCGCCTTCGCCGCCCGGGTGCCCGCCTTGTCCCCGGCCAGCGACGCCAGTCTCTCCGGGTCCGCCTCGGCGATCCCCCAGACCAGTTCCTGGGCGATGCCGAGCGTCCCCGTGCTGGGGTAGCCGACCACGGCCAGCGGCGGGTGGTACCCGTACGCACTCGCGTAGCGGATGTCCGCCTCGTCCGTCGACGAGCAGCCGGTGAGCAGGAGCAGCCCGACCCCCACGGCGACACCCAGGCGCGACGCGGCCACCCTTCTGCCGGCCCTCATCGGAGCCCCACTGTTCGCCGGCATCCACCGGAACGCGTTCTCATGGCCGTGACCGTAGCCGCGTCCTCCGTCGGCCCCCGCGGCGGGGCCCGGGCCCCGGCGGGTGTGACGGTGAGGCATGATCGGGGGATGTCTGAACGCATCATTGCCGCCTGCGACGGGGCGTCCAAGGGAAACCCGGGACCTGCCGGATGGGGCTGGGTCATCGCGGACGCCGAGGGGCGCCCCGAGCGCTGGGAATCCGGCGCGCTGGGGCGCGCCACCAACAACGTCGGTGAACTGACCGCACTCCAGCGGCTCTTGGAGGCGCTGGTGCCGGGAACACAGGTAGAGATCCGCATGGACTCCCAGTACGCCATGAAGGCCGTGACCCAGTGGCTGCCCGGATGGAAGCGCAACGGGTGGAAGACCTCCGGGGGCAAGGCGGTCGCCAACCGCGAACTGGTCGAGGAGATCGATCGGCTGCTGACCGAGCACGACGTGACCTTCCTCTACGTTCCTGCCCACCGGGAGGACGGAGACCACCTGAACGCGATCGCCGACCGGGCCGCCGGCGACGCGGCGATCAGCCAGCAGGCCGCGGGAACCGCTCTCGGCGCGACGGACTTCCCCGTCCCGGCGCCGGTGACCGGAGCCCCGGCCCGCAGCAGCCGGACCGCCAAGGCGTCCGGCGCCAACTCCGGCTCCGGCTCCAGCTCCGGCTCCGCGAGCAAGGCGAGGAGCGGTGCCTCCCGGCCCATCAAGGCCAAGTTCCCGGGAACCTGCCCGTGCGGACAGCCGTACGCGGCGGGGGAGATGATTGCCAAGCACGGCAAGCGCTGGGGCCACGAGGCGTGCGCCGCCTCCGCGCCGAGCGACAACTCAGCCTGAACGTCAGCCCCTTCGGCAGCCGGTCCGCACGGGCCGAACCGAGCCGGCACAGGGCATTCTGTCCGGATGCGGACTCCGCCGCGCCCGCAGGCGCGCCGCCGAAGCCGGCGACGTGTACGGGGTACAGGTGACGCTCGTGCGCGGCCGGTCGCCGCCCCGTCGTTGCGGCCGAGGGCCCGGCGGACGCCGTAGCCAAAGGCCGCGACCTTGACCAGCGGCCCGCCGAAGGTGGA